>JAISTW010000022.1 GCA_031272405.1 Desulfovibrio sp.
TTGAAACCATCTTGTAGTCGTCGCCGATGGCCTCCAGCCAGATTGTGTTGACTCTTGGATCGCTGCTGAAAAAGCGGTGCGGCCCCAGGTCCACCAACTGTCCCCAGAGTTCAATGGTCTTGGCCATGCCGCCCACGGCATCGCTCTCCTCGAACAGGACAACGTCATGGCCTTTTTGGAGAAGTATATAAGCGGCGGTCAGACCGGCCGGGCCGGCCCCGATTATACCTACCTTGCGGGGGGAGGAACCGAATACAGCACGAGTTTTGCCGTTTTATCCTAGAGCGACAAGGCATTGTGGCTTGAAGGGAATACGCGCTTTTTCAACATGCCCCCACGCATGCCCCCCAATTGACGACCATTGACGTTTTTTATAGTCTGAAAACGTCCTAAAAAGTCCGTCCGCATAGCATATTTCATGCCAAAGTTTTCAGGAATTTTCGTAAACCAGGGACGAAAACTTTTTTTGGGGTAGTCTCTGGGATAGATTTTTGACTATAAAAATTTTGTTCAGGGATAAGAGTATGTTATAGTATCCTTATTGTTCTGGCTCCCACAACCATGGTGGCCAGCTCAATGATGATGGGCGGAATATCGTCAATGGACTGCGTATACAAGCCAATGGAGAGGTTCCATTTGCGCGATTCACGCGCCATCGTAGTCATGTCCGCCTGCAACTGGTCGGCTACAGAAAGATTTTGCGTAACGCGATGGGCCTCGTCGTAACACAGACGTTTGGGATCCTCTCTGATAGCCTCAATACGTTCCGCGTGATAGGCCCGATATTTTTCCGGCATCAGTTCGACGTCGGCGGGCATGAGAAAAAATCGGGAACCGAGTACATGCCGGGCCAGCATATACATGACCGCTGACTGCCGGTCGGCTGTCGACCCGCCTCGCGGCGCGACTTCATCCAGGTCAAGGGAAACAATCTGCGCGTCCCCCAAGTCGAATTGCGTCGGCCCTTTCAGAATGACGTAATCGTCTATGGCGTCTATAATAGCCCTCCAGACGTTGTGACGCGTCTTTTCGTCATACGTGTTCCGGATGCCGGTATTCTGGTTGATCTGGTTGGACACGTCCGCAAGAAGCGGCACGGCGTAGCGTTGCGCCTGAATCGCTTCATGGACAAATCCGCGCTCGAACAGCGCGTCCACCACTTCCCACCATGTAGTTGCCGCGTCCAGATGAATGTTTTCCCGTAAGAGCATCCTGTGTAGTTCAGGCTGGACGTTCGCATGGTAAATGCGTGGATGACAGGCATTTCCGTCCGAAAGTTCCGTGTAGGCAAGTTCAATGGCCCGTCGCAGCAGGCCCGGCACTGCTTCCGCCGGCGCTTTGGCTTCCAGGGGCGTGGCCAGAAGCGAAAGCAGATTGACCAGAAACGCCTTGTGCGAAGGCAGGGGTATTCTGTTGCCGAGCGGCAGATCAAAGGGATTGATGGAAAAATCCTCTGTCATCCTGAGCCGGTGGTAGGTGGCCAGATGTTTTTTCCCTTCCGGCAGGTTTTCTCTGAGCAGTGTAATCAGTCCGGAGCTGGACGGCCCCACGTCCACGATGGATACCCAAGGCAGACGGGAAAGCCCGGCTTGGGTCACAAAAGCGAAGTTAAGGGCATTGAGAAAGACCGACTTGCCGCCGCCCATCGGCGCTACCCCCAAATCTATCCAGGCCGCCTGTTGTGAACTGTTCGGCGCAAAGGGCATCAGCTTGCCGTCCTGTGTACGGAGCAGCAAGCTTCCCTCCTTCCACGGAGAAGCGGGGCGGAACGGCAACATGCCTATGGCGTCCGTCAGCGGAGCGGCTGTAACAGGCGACGGGCTTGAAGGCATCATGGCTGGCAAGGTGGCCGTCAGGCCAAGCAGGGGATCGCCAACAGCTTCTGATACATCGGAGGTGCCCCAACCCTGCACGGCCTTGGATAATTCCGCCACGCGGCGACGCAGAAGCAGATGGGCTTCCTTTTCCGGCATGTCGCGCACACAGGCCCAGGTGCAGAGGCAAATGCGGAACTTCACGCAACAGACGCCTTCCAAATCCAGAGCGCGTAATTTCTCCACAGCGTTGTTGAAGCGCTTGTTGTCGGAGTTGGTAAAGGAAAGAATGGAGGCCAGAACAGGCTTCAGCCCCATGTTCAGGCCGCCGTATTCCAGCAGAAAGGACATGCGATAGGGTAAACGCTCGTCCCGCCGTGCCGACACTCGGAAGAAATCCTGAAACGGTCGCGGCGTCTGCGGCATAAGCGTCATAATCAGCGGCCCGTATATCCTGCCGCCTATACGTATGGCGCTGCGGGAAACCATGTGTCCTTCGCGCGGCCAGAGCTGGGTCTTGAAATCAGGGTAGATGACGTTGCGCAACAGTTCATTTTTGCCGGAATCGGGATCGGGCAGGCGCATCGGCAGAGGGTCGCCGGGAATCAAGGCCCGCCATTCCCGACTGGTAAAGTCTGGGTCAACGGCAATGCGTATGTCACGCAGCGCTTCATGGGGCGTGAGCGCATAGACCAGTAATTCCGCCTGCCGGAAGGCGTCCAGAACGCCGGTTAGAAAACCATTATGCGCGTCATGCAGGGCGGTGACGGCACGGGAAACCTGCTGGCAGCCAGGTATGGTAGGCGTTTTGGCCGTGGATTCGGCCTGGGCTTTCAAAGCGGACTTGCGCAGGGAATCCGGCAGCACGTTCGGGCGCGTCCAGAGAACAATTCGGCAGCTTTCCACAGCACAGTAGTCCCGTAGCGCGGCCCCCCAGTTCTCCAGCAGCGGCCCAATGTGCAAACCAAGGTTATACGCCGTCCTTCTGGATGGTTCCAGAAGCTCCGCGACTCGAGAGTTTTACGTTAGCAATGATAAAAGTTCGTTGATGCTCCCGTTGACCCGAAATCTGACAAACAAGCCCAAGGTCATATGAACCATCTCAAGAGAACGACTGACAATTTGCGTCCTCCTGCAAAATCTGCCAAGCCAATGGCGTTGTCGAGCATT
>JAISTW010000026.1 GCA_031272405.1 Desulfovibrio sp.
CGGCCGGTTGGTTCGGCTCTGCTGGGTACCCCGGTGGGGGGTAGAGGCTACTACTGTTTGAGTGACCTATAGCCCCAGGGAAACGTGGTGTCAAGCACATATTGAAAAAAATTTTTTTCTGAAAAAAAGTATTTGAAACAACAGGTTGAGACGCAAGACGCGGAGTTGCGAGAAAAAAAGAGAGACGAAAGCACAAAAAAAGTTGGGCGAGGCCCGGATACGCAGGGAAAACGGCCACCGCCGAAGATCATGATTTCTTTTCCGCTCCGGCGGAGCTGGGGGCGTTCGCCTGCTTGTCGCGGGAGCACATGCCCATGCAGTGGCCGCCGCGGCAGTGGGGGCAGTTTCGTCTGGGCGAGAAAAACAGTATGTCGCCCGCTTCCCGGAGGATCGCCCTGAGCGTCTTTTTCAGCTCTTCCAGCAAAATGCGCTCCTTCACGCCTTGGCTGCGGCGGATTCAACGGCAGCGCGGGGGAAGAGTTGCGGGCGGACGAAGACGGACATTTCAAAAAACTGCGGCCCGCTCACAGCTGCCGCCGCCCGAGCAGGGTTTCGGCGTCCCCGACGGACAGGGGCTTGTAAAAACAGTAGCCCTGTATCAGCAGGTCTCCCAGATCGCCCAGAAGTTCAAGCTGGGTTTTCCGTTCCACCCCTTCCACCACGACGCTGTAGCCCATATCGCCGGCCAGGGCCAGGATATGCCTGAGCAGCACTCTGGATTTGTCGTCTTTTTCCAGGCAGCAGACGAAGCTGCGGTCGATCTTGAGGCACTCTATGGGCAACTGCCGCAAATAGCTGAGGGAGGAATAGCCGGTGCCGAAATCGTCCAGACAAAAGCGGATCCCCCCTTCGCGCAGCGTCCTGATGTTGTGGAGCACCTTGTCGAAATCGCGCTGGAAGACGGACTCCGTCACTTCCAAAATCAGGCGGGAGGCGTCCACATCGCTGTGGTGCAGTATATCCGTCACCGTGTCCGGAAAGTTGGGCATGAAAAGCTGGTAGGGGGAAATGTTGACGTGCAGGTCAATGTCGCGGCCGAATTGCTGCTGCCAGTCGCGCAACTGGTGGCAGGCTTCCTCCAGGATATAGGCGCCGAGTCTGCGGATAAAGCCTGTTTCTTCGGCAATGGGGATGAAGGTGTCCGGCGCTATGTCCTCGCCGTTGCGCCGCCAGCGGGCCAGGGCCTCAAAACCGTGCAGGGCGCCGTCTGTGGGGCGCACTATGGGCTGATAGACCAGGAAAAACTCTTTGAGGTCATGCATTTCCTGCAGAATAATGCTCAGGGAGAAGCGCTTGCGGGTTTCCTTGAGCATTTTTTTGGAAAAAAATTTGCAGCCCGTGGTGTCGCGCATGCCCTTGGCCTTGGTCACGGCTATGTCCAGGTCGCGCAGCGCGGATTCCGCCCTGTTGTAGTCATTGAGGGGAAAGATGACGCCGATGTCCGCCTTGACGGCGTATATGTCCTGTCCCCAGGCGTTGAAAGGCTGGTCCAGCCTGGCGCGGATGCGCTTGATGATTTTTATGAGCTGCGCGCCCGTTTCCGGCCCGTGCAGGAGCACGCAGAACTCGTCGTTGGCGGTGCGGGCTATGGTGTCCGCCTCGCGGCAGCAGGAAATGAGCGTGGTGGCCGTGTAGCGCAGCAGCACGTTGCCGAAGTCCCGCCCGTAATGCCGGTTGATGTTTTTGAAATTGCGCAAATCCAGGCACAGGACGGCGTAGCGGACGTCGGGCTGCTCCCCGCACCGCCGGATGGCCTGCATGAGGCTGTCGGCGAAAAAATCCCTGTTGGCCAGACCGGTCACTTCGTCATAGTACATCCGGTGGGAGAGTTCGGCCTCCTTGAGTTTGAGCCGGCTTATGTCGCTGATCCAGGCTTCGTAACAGAGGTTGCCCTGCTCGTCGGCAAGGCGTCCGCCGTTGACGTTCAGCCAGCTGACCCCGCTGCTGCCCAGCTTGAGCCGGATTTCCCGGTTGCTCATCCGTTCCCGCTGTCCCAGGCCGTACATGACGGCCTCGGCCAGTTCCCGGAAAACGGGGGGCGGCGCGTCCTTTGGGGCGGCGTCCCGGAAGGCGGCGGGCAGGCCCAGCAGGCGCAAAAAAGCCGCGTTCACCTTCACAATGCGCAGGGTCGGCGTCCAGCGGCAGAAACCTTCGCTGAAATTGTCCAGTATTGTTTGCAAATCAGGCGTTTTTTCCGTCATACGTATACTCCGCGTGTCTGTCGGGAAGCCCGCGGCGCTTTGCCGCGCCGCCATGCCTGCCGGGAGATATTCTTATCCGGGGCGAAACTTTTGGCAAGGGCCAATTCCGCGCCCCCGAGACGCGGCTTTCCCCGGCCCTGCCGGAATCTTCCCGAGAAAGAATGGGAACGGCTTGACAGTTGAGCTTTTGAAACCTATATACCAATGATGCAGTAATTATTGCAACGCAGTAATATGTACTGTTGCCCTGTCGCAACGGTCAACGCCCCAAGGAGAATTTCCATGGCCGAACAAGTCACAGACGCCACTTTCGATACCCTTGTTCTCAAATCCGACCTGCCTGTTCTGGTTGACTTCTGGGCGCCCTGGTGCGGGCCGTGCCGCGCCCTCGCCCCGGTCATCGAGGAAATCGCCGGGGATTACGACGGCAGGGTTCGCGTGTACAAGCTCAATGTGGACGAAAATCCCGCTACCCCGGCAAAATACGCCATACGCGCGATTCCCACGCTCATACTCTTCAAGAACGGCGAAACGCTCGAACAGATCACCGGAGGCGTCACCAAAGCGGCCATAGCCGATTTGCTGGACAAAAAGGCCCTGGCGTGAATCAATACGACGCCCTGGTCATTGGCGGAGGCCCGGCCGGCGTGACCGCCGCGCTGTATCTGGCGCGTTCCGCCTGCTCCGTGCTCCTGTGCGAACAGCTCACGCCGGGCGGCCAGCTGCTCATGACGGACTGTCTTGAAAACTACCCCGGCCATCCCAAGGGCATCAAGGGCTATGAGCTTGCGGACCTCTTCGCGGCGCACCTGGAAGGCTTGAACATTGACCGGCAAACGGGCGCCGTGGACTCCGTCGTCGGCGCGGCCGGCAATTTTGCGGCGCGCTGCGACGGGCGCGAATACGGGGCGAAAACCATACTGGTCTGTTCCGGCGCGCGCCGCCGTCCACTCGGTCTTGACAGGGAGGACGCCCTGCTCGGGCGCGGCGTTTCCTACTGCGCCCTGTGCGACGGCAACTTTTTCAGGGGGCAGACTGTGGCTGTGGTCGGCGGCGGCAATTCCGCCCTCGAGGAAGCGCTCTATCTTGCCAAAATCGCCGCAAAGGTGTATCTGATACACCGCAGGGACGCCTTCAGGGGAACCAGAGTCTTCCTTGACCGTTTGCGGCAAACGCCCAATGTTTCCATGCTGTTGGACACCGTGATCTCCAGACTGCACGGAGAAAGCGGTCTTACGGGCCTCACGCTCAAGAATGTGCGGACCGAAGAGGAACGACTGCTCCCCGTGGACGGCCTCTTCGTCTATGTGGGCTTTGAACCGGCGACACACTTCCTGCCGCCCGACCTGAACCGCGATGCCCAGGGGTTCATTGTGACGGACACCGAAATGCGCACCAGCATTCCCGGCATATTCGCCGCCGGGGACATACGCTCAAAACTTTGCCGCCAGGTGGTCACCGCCGCCGGAGACGGCGCAACGGCCGCGCAGGCGGCCTTCATCCTTCTGGAACAACTCAGATGAACAAAAAACTCCTCGGCTGTCTTGTTCTGGCTGCATCATTCCTGGCCGTAAACGGCTGCGGCATCATAGACATGATCTACCTGCCGCCCGCCGAAGACACGGCCCAGGAACTCTTCGAGTCCGCCAACGACGCCATGAGTGAAAAAAATTACGTGCGCGCGGTGGAATTTTACACCAAACTGCGCGACACGTATCCTTTCAGCCCCTACACGCTGGACGCCGAACTTTCTCTCGCCGACGCCTACTATCTGGACAAGGACTATGGCCTCGCCGCGGAGAGTTACAAGGATTTCGAATCCCTCCATCCCCGCCACCCGGCCATACCGTATGTGCTGTATCAAACGGGAATGTCGCTGCTGAGGGAATTCCGCTCCATTGACAGAACCACCGCGGAGCTTCAGGAAGCGTACGACTGCTTCAACCGCCTCTGCCAGACCTTCCCCGATTCGCAGTACGTGAGAAGCTCCGAGGAACACATGGCGGAATGCCGCAAACTGATGGCGGAACACGAACTCTTTATCGCGGATGTCTTCTGGCACATGAAAAAATACGGCCCGGCCTGGCGCCGCTACACGTTTATTTCGGAAAACTTCACCGATGTCCCCGATGTCGCCGAACACGCCAGGGAAAAGGGCAAGGCCGCCTATATTCTCTACAGGGAGGAAGAAGGCCGGGAAGTGCGGGAAGAACGTCAGGGAACGTGGAAAAGATGGTTCAAGAGCTGGCTGTGATCAGCTCCCTCCCAGACCGACAAGCGCTTTCCAGAGTTCCGTCAGGCCCAGACGCCTGGCGGAAGACGTCAGCAGGATTTCCTGCCCCAGAAGCTCCCGCCATTGGGTCTGGCGGTGTGTGCGTTCGCGCCTGCCGCATTTGTCGGCCTTTGTCAGCACGGGCAAAAGGGCGATCTGGGAGGCGCGGGCAAAATTCGCCAGGTTGATGTCATTTCTTTGCGGATCAAGCCGACAGTCCAGCAGCAGCGCCAGGGCGCGCAGGTTTTTCGCCTCTTCCAGATAGCGCTCCAGAAGCCGCGCCCAGCGGGCGCGTTCCTGACGGGCGGCTCTGGCGTAGCCATAGCCCGGCAGATCCACCAGATAAAAATTCCCCGGACTGACCCTGAAAAAATTGACGGAGCGCGTCTTGCCCGGAGTGGCGCTGACCTTGGCCAGGTTTTTGCGTCCGGCAAGGGCGTTGAGCAGCGAGGACTTGCCCACGTTGGAGCGCCCGGCAAGGGCGATTTGCGGCTCCGCCACGGCGGGCAGGCGGCTTTCGACGTAGACCGTGTTCTCCAGAACGAGAAGGGGTTGCTTGACATGCTCCGAATTGTTATCCATAATATTCAATTCACTGAGATTAAATTCACTTGCTTGCGCTGTCGCGGACGTTTCAGCATACATGCTTTTCAGGATGGTTTCAATGCTGTCCGCAGCGACGAGCGGGCGCTGTTCAGGAGGAAATATGTACTCAACGACCGATTTTCGCAAAGGTCTCAAAATCGAAGTCGAAGGAACTCCCTTTGAAATAGTGGAATTTCAGCATTTCAAACCCGGCAAGGGCGGGGCCATGGTGCGCACGAAACTGCGCAACGTCCTCACCGGCCGCATGCAGGACATCACCTTCCGCTCCGGCGACAAGGTCGGCAAGCCCGACATGGAGACGCGCGACATGCAGTTTCTCTACCGGCAGGACGAAGAGCTTGTCCTCATGGACATGACCACGTACGAACAGATGCAGATGCCGACCTCCGTCACCGGCGGCAAGGACGGTTTTCTCAGGGATGGGCAGGAATGCCGCGTTCTGCTCTACAACGGCAAAGCGTTGGACATTGATATCCCCCTCAGTCTGGTGCTGCGGGTGACGGACACGGAACCCGGCGCCAGGGGCGACACCGTGAGCAACGTCACCAAGCCGGCCACGCTGGAAACGGGGATCACCGTGCAGGTGCCGATTTTTGTCAACACCGGCGACAGGATCAAGGTTGACACGCGCACCAGGGAATACCTCGGCCGCGAATAGGGGACAGACTTACGGACAGCCAGAAATTCGGCCGCGAACTGTTCGGGCTTTTCCTCATTTTCTGGGCTTTGCTGTTGTTGCTCAGTCTCCTGAGTTTTGACGCCAATGACCCCAGCCTCAACCATGTGGTCAGCGCGCGCCTTGTCCGCAACAAGGCCGGCCTGTTCGGGGCTTATGTGGCGGGCTTTCTCAACGATGTTTTCGGCGTGGCCGCCCTGCTCTGGCCCCCGCTCTTCGCGGCCCTCGGCGCCGCGTATATTTCCCGCGCCTATACCGTGCACTGGTGGCGCTGGTGCGGATTCTTTCTGCTCACGCTCTGCCTTCTGGTCGCCGGCGCGGCCTGGGATCTGACCCTGGGGGATATCGCCGGCGGCGGCATGGTCGGCAGCGCCCTTTACAAAAACGCCGGACGCTACCTGAATCCTTTCGGAGCGACGCTGCTCTGGATCTTCGTCCTGTTGACCGGCCTGCAACTGGCTCTCGGCATTTCCTGGTTCAGTCTGCTGATTGGCTGCGTTGCGCGGCTGAAAAAGGCCATTCCCGAAAAAGACGGAACGGCGGACAGAAAAAATGCCGACGAACCCCTCTCCGCTTTCACGAAACTTAAGGGCGGCTTTTCCCGCTGGCGCGATCTTCTTGGCGACATTCGGCCGGGCGGGGAAACCATTCCGCCGCTGTTCGAGGACAGGGAGCCGGAACCCGACGATGTGCTGCCGCCGCCCGAGGATTTCGGCCAGACCGAAGCTTCCGCGGCGCAAACAAAACCGGCCCCGACACAAGCGGAAACGCCCGCGGAGGAGAGCGCGCCCCGGACAGAACACGCTCCGGCGCGGGATGCCGGGTTTGCGACGCTTCCTTCGCCTCCCGGAAAAAAGCCCCCTCCCCTCCCCGATCTGAGCCTTCTCAAGGACGGCCCCAGGCCCGACGCGGAGGCCCGCAGAGAAGACCTGCAGGCCAAGGGCAAAGCCCTCATGGCCTGCCTGGACGACTTCGGCGTTCAGGGCGATCTGGTCAACATCACGCCGGGGCCGGTCATCACCATGTTTGAAGTGCGCCCGGCCAAGGGCATCCGCGTCAACCGCATAGCCAGCCTTTCCGACGATCTCGCCCGCAGTCTCAAGGCGTACGCCGTGCGCATCCAGGCGCCCATTCCGGGATCGGACACTGTGGGCATAGAGATTCCCAACTCGCACAGGGAAAACGTCAACTTCAAGGAACTGGCCGCTTCCGAGGCTTTCGTCAAAGGTTGCGGGCCCCTGACCATGATACTGGGCAAGGATATCGCCGGACGTCCGGTCATGGCGGACCTTTCGCGCATGCCGCACCTGCTGGTGGCCGGAGCCACGGGGGCGGGCAAAAGCGTCTGCCTGAACGCCATCCTCGTCAGCCTGCTCTACAAAACGCAGCCGCGGGACATGCGCCTGCTGCTCATTGACCCCAAGCGCATTGAACTGGCTGTTTACGCGGACGAACCCCATCTTGTGCATCCGGTGGTCACCGAAATGAGCGAGGCCCAGAACGCCCTGAACTGGGCCGTGCACGAGATGGAACGCCGCTACAAGGCCATAAAGCTTTTGAGCGTGCGCCATGTGAGCGACTACAACAAAAAACTCGCCTCCTGCAGAAACGAGCTTCCCCCCGAGCTTGCCGAACTTGAGCATCTTCCTTATCTTGTCATCGTCATTGACGAGCTGGCGGATCTGATGCTCACGGCCGGCCGCGAGGCGGAAACATGCATCGTGCGCCTGGCCCAGCTGGCCCGCGCCGCCGGCATCCATCTGATTCTGGCCACGCAGCGCCCCAGCGTGGACGTCGTGACCGGACTCATCAAGGCCAATTTCCCCAGCCGCATTTCCTTTCAGGTCACATCCAGACACGATTCGCGCACCATACTGGATCACATCGGCGCGGAACACCTTCTTGGCCGGGGGGACATGCTCTTCAAGGCGAGCAGCGGCCGCATGCAGCGTCTGCACGGCCCCTATCTGGCAGATGAGGAAGTTCAGGCCGTCGTGAACCACTGGAAGCGCCACCTGGCCCCTTCCTACAACATTGATTTCGCCGAATGGGATGGAACGGACACGCAGACCTCTCCTGAGGGCGCGGCCGACGCCGGCGACGACGCCCTCTATCCGCAGGTGCGCGCTTTTGTCGTGGAACAGGGCAAGGCCTCCATTTCCTCGGTGCAGAGGCGCTTCAGCATCGGGTTCAACCGCGCGGCCCGGCTGGTGGAGCAATTGGAAAAAGACGGTCTCGTCGGCCCAGCCGACGGGAGCAAACCGCGCGTTGTCGTCAAATGAGCGACACACGCGCCCGGAGCGCCATGATCAGCCGCTTGTCCCGCATACTGTCCTGTCTGTGTCTCGTTCTGTGTTCGTCAGGGACGGCCTGGGGCCTGGACGCCCCGCAAACGGCGGAGAGGCTGCAAAACCGCTATGCCGAACTCAAAAGCTTCGCCGCCGATTTCGAGCAGACCCTGACCCACAGGGAAAGCGGCGCCGTGGAACGCCGCAGTGGCAAACTGCGTTTTCAGAAACCATTGCTCATCCGCTGGGAAACGGACAAGCCGCATCAGGAACTGCTGGTGGTGGGCGAGAAGGAAATCTGGGACTATCTGCCCGACGAGGAGCTGGCCTACCGCTATCCCCTCTCCATGGTCAAGGATTCCCGCGGAATCATCCAGGTCATCACCGGCCAGGCGGCCCTGACGCGGGATTTTGACGTCAGGGACGAAGGGCCGGAGGGGCCTTATGTCAGACTGAGACTGTATCCCAAAGAGCCCGAGCCGCATATGGTGGAAGCCGTCATCCGCGTGGACGCGAAGTCCGGCTATATCCAGCAGACGGAAATCACGGATTTTTACGGCAACAAAAATGAGGTGCGCTTCACGTCCTTTTCGCCCGGGGCGCGTTTTTCACCCGGAGATTTCCGCTTCTCCCCGCCCAGGGGCGTGGATGTGGAAGACCACACCGGCAAAAAGACGCATGAGCGCCAACTGTTCAACTAACGCAAGGATCAAGGAGATTCCATGTTCGCCCGTTCGACCTATACCGAAACGTGCCGTTTTTTCGGCGATCAAACGCCTCGCGAGCTGGCCGACGCTTACGGCACGCCGCTCTATGTCTACAACGAATCCATATTGCGCCAGCGTTGCCGCGACCTCATGGGGCTTTCCGCCCACCCCGGCTTCGGCGTCAATTATTCCGTCAAGGCCAACGCCAACCCGGCGCTGCTTTCCATCATCCGGGAAGAAGGCCTGGTTGTGGACGCCATGAGTCCCGGCGAACTGCACCTGGACGCCCTGGCCGGCTTCCCGCCCGAAAAAATCCTCTACATATCCAACAACAACTCGGCCGAAGAACTGGCCCACGCCGCCGAAAACAGCCTGCTGGTGAGCGTGGATTCCCTCTCCCAGCTGGAAACCTTCGGGCGGATCAAGGCCGGGGGCAAAGTCATGGCGCGTCTCAACCCGGGCATTGGGGCAGGGCACCACGCCAAGGTCATCACCGCCGGAAAGGCGACGAAATTCGGCATCAGCCCGGACAGCCTGGAGGAATTGTTCGCCCTGACGGACAAATACGATTTGACCCTGGCCGGCATCAACCAGCACATCGGTTCCCTGTTCATGACGCCGGACGGCTATCTGAACGCCGCCTCCGTGCTGCTGACCCTTGCGGAAAAACTGCCGGAGGCGAGGTTCGGAAATCTGGAAATCATCGACTTCGGCGGCGGCTTCGGCATTCCCTACCACAAATACGACGGGGAACCCCGCCTTGGCCTTGCAGAGCTGGGAGCGGCCCTGCACGGCCTCATCAGCGCCTGGGCCGACAAAACAGGATACAGGGGGCGTTTCCTCGTTGAACCGGGCCGCTATGTCGTCGCCGAATGCGGCATTGCCCTGGGCAGGGTGCATGCCGTCAAAAACAACGGACAAACGCACTATGTGGGAACAGACCTGGGTTTCAACGTGCTCATGCGGCCCGTGCTCTACGACTCCTTCCACGATGTGGAAATCTACAGGGCAAAAGGCGAACAGGTTGACCCGAAACCGATGGCCCAGACCATTGTGGGCAATATCTGCGAAAGCGGCGACATACTGGCCAAAGAGCGCCTTCTGCCCGTCATGCGCGAGGGCGACGTGCTGGGCGTGCTGGACGCCGGCGCGTACTGCTTCTCCATGGCCTCCAACTACAATCAGCGTTTCAAGCCGGCGGAAGCGCTCATCGCCGCCGACGGTTCCGCCCGCCTGATCCGCAGGCGGGAAACCCTGGAAGACCTGACGCGCTGCCTTTTGTAACGCGTCCGTTCTTGTCCGCATGCCCGAGCAGGATCTGAGCACATCTCCCCGCGCCGTCTGGAGGCTGACCTGGCCCCAGATGCTCATGATGTACTTCGTCTTCTTCTCGGGCCTGACCATAGTCTGGACAGCCGGTCAAATAGACGCCGGCGTGCAGGCGGCCCTGGGCATGGTCACCCATACGGGCATGTTTCTCATGGTCGTCGTCATGGCCTTGTCCAGCGGGGCCACCGCCGCCGTCAGCCAGTCCTTCGGGGCGCGCAAACAGCGCCGGGCCAGACGCTATGTCTGCGCCACCGTGCTGGGAAGCGCCGGCCTCGGACTGATCATGGCCCTGGCCGGGGCCCGCTTCGGCGACGAAATTCTCCGCCTGCTCCTCGTGCCGGAAAGCATTGTGCCCATCGCCCGCGAACTCTGGCTGGCGGCCATGTTTGCCCTGCCCGCGCAATATCTCTATTCGTCCACGGCCGTCGTTTTCCGCGCCGCCAGGCAGGTCATGCCTCCGCTCTGGGTGGCCGCCCTGACCTGTCTGGTCAATCTGCTGGCCTGTCTGGGCTTCGGCCTGGGGCGCTTTGGGCTGCCCGACTGCGGTTATATGGGCCTGGCCTGGACGAATGTGGGCGTGCAGTGCCTCGGGGCGGCCTGCAACTGCTGGCTGCTCCGGCGTTCCGGCTATCTGCGTTTCCGGGACTGGCCCGATGTGCGCTGGCTCAGAAAGGGCCTGCCCTATCTTGCCGGCGTCTCCCTGCCGGCCGGAGCGGCGTCTCTGGTGTGGCAGAGCGGCTATCTGACGCTTTTTGTCCTGGTGGCCTCCCTGCCCCAGGACAGCGTAAACGCCCTGGCCGGCCTCACCGCCGGCCAGAGGACGGAAGCCCTGCTCTTCCTGCCCGGCATGGCTTTCAATATGAGCGTGGCCGTTCTGGTGGGCAATTGTCTGGGGGCGGGCAGACCGGACGAGGCCAAGCGCGTGGCCCTGAATCTGGTGGCTTTGGGCACGGCCGCCATGAGCCTGATTGCCGCTCTGCTCTGGTTTTTCAGGCCCGAGCTGGCGCGCATGCTCTCCCACAATCCCGGCACGCAGGCCCAGATTGTTTCCTACCTGAACTACAATCTGCTTTCCACGCCCTTTTCCATAGCCAGCACCATCATGGGCGGCATCATGGTCGGCGCGGGGGCCACCAGATACAATCTCGCCGTCTTCGGAGGCACGTTCTGGCTGGTGCGCCTGCCCCTGGGCTGGCTGCTGGGCCATGCCCTGTGGGGGACATCGTCGGGAGTGTTTTTGGCCATGCTTTTGTCCCAGTGCCTGCAGGCCGGCATCATGCTCCATGTCGTCCTGCGCCGGGACTGGGCGCGCTTCGCCATGCGCGGCAGGAAACATGCGCAATTGACAAACCCGCCCCGTTCCGCGTAATATTGTTGCCGGGCCGGATGGCGAGAACGCCGCCAACCCCGTCAGGTTCGAAAGAAAGCAGCGGTAACGGTTTGTTCTCGGGTGTCCGGCCCATCGCACTTTTTGCGTCCAAAGAAGCGCCGCGCTTCGGGAACAAGCCTCAAAACGGTCTTTTATGCCAGTATACGGACTCAGAATCGGCCTCCAGAGCCAGATGACATATCACGCCGCGCCGGAAGCCCTGCATCCCGGAGACGGCGTTCTTGTGCAGACGGAGCAGGGCATGCTCTTCGCCCTGGTCGCCTCCGGCCCGCTGGAGGCCGCCCCCGACGCGTGCAGCCGCGAAAGGCCCGCCGCGCAGGAGACGCCGGAAACGTCCGAAAGCGGAGAAGCCGAACGGGAAACCGAAGCCGACCGGGAAACCCGGCCAGATGGCGAGCCGGAACAAACAGACCTGCCGCGGATTCTTCGCCCGGCCACCCCGCAGGACTGGAGCCAGGAGCGTAAAAACAGGGAGCTCGCCCGCGAGGCCGCCCGTTTCTGCCGCGAGCGCATAGCCCGGCTCGGGCTGGACATGAAGCTCGTCGACGTGGAAGTCTTTTTTGACTGCGGCAAGGTGATTTTTTATTTCACGGCCCCGTCGCGCATTGACTTTCGTGAGCTGGTCAAGGAGCTGGTTCAGCAATACCACACCCGCGTTGAACTCAGACAAATCGGCGTGCGCCATGAAACGCAAATGGTGGGCGCCGTGGGCAATTGCGGCATGGTCTGCTGCTGTCGGCGCTATCTGCGCAAATTCGCCTCGGTGACCATCCGCATGGCCAAGGAACAGAACCTCTTTCTCAATCCGACCAAAATTTCCGGGATATGCGGACGCCTGCTCTGCTGTCTGTCCTATGAACAGGACAATTACGACCATTTTCACAAAAACTGCCCGCGCCTGAACAGAAGGTACCAGACCAGCCGGGGCCCCATGAAGGTGATCCGGATGAGCATGTTTCACAACACCCTGGTGGCCCTGACGGAAAACAACGAGGAACTGGAATTCGGTCTGGATGAATGGCGCTCTCTCGTTCCGCAACGCGCCGAGGCGCCCCCGACAGCGCTGACGCCCGCGGCCAAAGAAGCGCCGCCCTTGCTTGTGGTCTCCGCCGCGCCGGAAAACCTTGAGGGGCCGGACACGGACGTTTCACCCCGGGACGACGGCCGCGAGGCCCCGGGCGAGCCGGAGGCCGCACACAAGACAGGCAGCGCCCCCGAGCGACGACGCGGGCGCAGACGCTCCCGGCGCTGAATCGCCCGGCTAGCTGTTCGGACTCATGCGCGCCGTCAAAAAACGGGCTATGGGCGGGCAGACGAGATTTACCGTCACCAGGCGTCCTATCTGCACAGTCGCGACAAGGGCCAGGTCCGCGCCGCAGGAGGCCGCGATCACGGAAATGGAATCCATGCCGCCGGGGCTTGTGGCCAGATAGGCCGTCACAGGATCAATCCCGACCTCAAGGACAAGCCACACGGCCAGACAGGCCGAAGTTCCCATCATCCAGGCTATGGCGCCCAGAATTTTCCCCATCAGGTGCAGGGCACGCAGCAGTATTTCCCGGTCAAAACGCAGGCCGATGCTCCAGCCGAGCAGGGCGTAGCCGATGGGCGGCGCCCATCCCGGCAGGGAAATGTGCATAAGACCCGTGTTCTGGAGCACGGTGCCGAGAACCATCGGTATGATGATGGGGCTTCCGCCGAACCTCAACACCCTGGAAAAGCATAATCCCGCCAGCATGAGCGCAAGCGTGGGGAGGCAGTCGCTCCATTCGGCGGGGCGCGCCGTTGAAGCCGCCGCCCCGGCGAACTCCCAGCCGCGAAAGAGCATGGCCGCCGCCACAGCCGAAAGGGAGATCAGCAAGATCCGCAGGTACTGCATTACGGCGACCAGGCGCATGTCCGCGCCGTAGGAGGCGCTCATGACGGTCATGATCACCGCCCCGCCCGGGCTTGTTCCCCAGATGGCCGTGGTGCCCGGAAGCATGCGGCGCGTCATCATGAACCAGCCCACGAGAAGGCCGTTGACTATGGCGAACAGGATGCATCCGACGAGCAGCGGCCAGTTGTCCCGCATGGTGAGCAGCATGTCCGGGGTAAGGGCTTTGGCCGTGAGGCAGCCGATCATGCTTTGCCCGAGCGCCGTGGAAAATGGCGGCTCCCTGACGGCCACGCCGCGCAAGGCAAAGACAATGGCCGCGCCGATGGAGCCCAGCATGGGGGCCGCGGGCACTCTCAGCGTTTCCAGCACACAGGCGAATGCCGCCGTCAGCGCGACAAGCGCCCCCCACGCCTTCAGCAGCCTGACGACCTCCCGGGCCCCGGGTTTTTTCACCGAAACAACTCCAGCGATTCCCGATTTTTCGTCATTCGCCTCTCGGAGCCGTTCTCCGGCCTATGGGCCACAATGACGGCGCTTCCGGAGCCTCCATTTCGGCAAAGGGATCCTGGCAAAAAATCTGCCCGTGCGCGTCGCACAACTCCGACGCGTAAACGCAGTTCCGGCAGTATTCCGGTCGCGCATTTTCCTCTTCAAAGGTTTCGGCCGCTCTTTCCATAATCCTCTCTCCTCTTGGGAAAGATATAGCCCAGGAAGACGGAAGGCGTCAATTGAAGCTGTCCCGAAACACGTCGCCCATGCCTTCTGTCCCGGAACGCAAGGTCCCGGGACAGATCAAAAATGCGGATCAACCCTGATTGATTTCAATGACGCGGCTGGAGGCCTTTTCCGGAGACTTCTTGGGAATCGTCACCGTGAGTATCCCGTCCTTGTGGGAGGCCTTGATGTCTTCAACCACGGCGTCTTCCGGCAGCGAGAGCGCCCGTTCAAAGGAGCCGTAGCGGCGCTCGCTCACGTGGGTGTCCCCTTTCTCTTCCCGTGTTTCCTTTTTTTCTCCGGAAAGACGCAGCATGTTCTCCCGGACTTCCAGGGAGACATGTTCAAGGGGAACGCCGGGGAGTTCCACGGTGATCACGTATTCCTTGTCGTCGCTGTGCACGTCGAGCTTGGGCATGAGTATTCCCGCCCCTCTTCCGCGAACCGGAAACTCGTTGAACCACGGGCCGAGAAGACCGTCGAAAAGCCGGTCGATATCATTGTGCAGACGGGCCACCGCGACCTGTTCGTGTCTGTTTCCAGACTGTTCCTGTGTATCCGGATGCACTCTGAACCATCTTGCAGGCGTAAAATGTAGAGCTGTCATAACGTTTCCCTCCATGAACATCATTGTCGGCAAACAGGATCAAAGCAACTTGCCGACACGTGTTTGCCTTGTATGTGGTTTTTATTTTTTGCCGCCTGAAATAGCGGCCTCATGGAAGAAAATAAAACAGAAAAAGAGGATGTCAACAGAGAAAAAAATCTTTCCCGGGCGTCTTATAAAAAATCCCCGGCCGGGGGGCGCAAATATCTCTCCTGCAGAACGCCGGCCAGATACATCCAGTCGAGCCGCGCCCGACGCCAGGCCAGATCCGCCTCCGCCAGCCTGATGGCCGCCTTGACTCCAGCCTCGCGGCTCCCCAGAACTTCGGGAAATTCAACAGTGCCTGCCTTGTAGCCGATTTCCGCCTCCCTGTTTTGCATTTCGGCCGTTTCAAAGCGCGTCTTCGCCAGTTTCAGCTCGGTGTTGGCCAGTTCCGCTTTCTGTTTCGCCTGCAGCCATTTGCCGGAATAGGCCGCGCGCTTCTGGTCGACATCGTGAAAGGCCTCCGCTTTTTTCATGCGGGCCACTTGCACGCCGCGGTAGCGGACGCCCCAGTCAATAAGCGGAATATCGAAATTGAAGTGCAGAAAATAATCGCTTGTTCCGCCGGAAGGCTGGTACTGCCCCGAGGGCGGATTGGTGTCGATGTCCACGTTTATCAGGGGCATATACTGCGCCCAGGCCACCATGATGTTGTAGTCGGCCAGTTCCACCTGGCCGCGCAGCAGATACTCGTCTTCCAGCACGGGCCAGCGCTCTTCCCATTTGAGCCGCGTTCCGTCAAATCCGGCAAGAATCGCATCGGCCTTGTCGGTGTTGACGTTCAGGGGCGCATCCCGACCCACCCCGGCCAGAACCTTGAGGTCGGAGAGCTGCATGCTTTCTTCAATGGCGGTTTCTTCCAGAAGCAGCTCCACATCCCTCTCGCGTTGCCGCGCCAGATACAGCTGCGTTCCCTGCGCGCCTTCCACTTCCTCCACCCGCTGCCAATAGGCCGCGCCTTCCTTGACCACCGGCAAAAGCTCTTTCTGCAGGGCGGCTATTTTCCTCTTGGCCTGAAGGTCCAGGTAGGCCCGGGCGATTTTGTAAATGGCCTCGCCCACCGCCTTTCTGTGCAGGGAGATGGCGAGGTTGATCATGATTCTTTTGGCCTGCTGCTCAAAATAGGTGACTACGGGATTCATGAGATAGCCGTAATACTGCGGACGCATGACAGGCCTTCCGTAATCGCCGGGCGTGTCTTTCGTGTTTTCGTTGTAGCGCGTCACATTGTTCGTCACCCTGATGTTCATGCGCGGTTCGGGGAAGTACTGCCAGACGGTGTTTATGAGAGCCAGCCTCTGGATTTCCAGACTCACCGCGCTGGCGACAAGCGCCGGAGACTGCTGCATGGTCAGATACACGCAGTCGTCAAAGGAGAAAACCTTGTCGGGATCATGGAAAGCGGCCGCGGCCTGCAGGCCATCCCTGTGTTCGTCCCGGATGCCGGGCACTTCTTCTTCCAGCCAGTACTTGGCCGGCAGTTCGGGAGACTTCATCCCGGCCTTGTTCGAAGCGCAGGCGACAAGGCAGGCAATGACGCAGAGCACGACCGCGCGCGTCGCGTTCATCAGCACCCCGGACTCACTTTTCGACATGCACTGCCTTTGTCAACTCGTCAAGAGGCAGGGCGGCGAGTTGCCGCACGATCTCCCCGTCAAAACCGGGGTTCTTGCCCATCATCTCGATGGCCTGGGTCGGCGTCATGCCGGAGCGGTAGGAACGGTCGCTGGTCATGGCGCAGAAGGCGTTGACGACGGCCAGAATGCGGGCGTTGGGCACGATCTGCTCTCCGTGAAGGCGCTGGGGGGTGCCTGTGCCGTCCATGCGTTCTCCCATCTGGTACACGGCCTCGGGCACGGGCAGGCTGAACTGCAGGTCGCGCAGGGCGTTGTAGGCGTATTCCGGAGCGCGCGCGACTTCCTGCTGCTCCTCCGCCGTGAGTTTGCCGGTCTTGGTGAGCAGGTCGCGCGGCACGAATATCTTGCCCACCTGGCAAAGACGGGCCGCAAGGCGCAGCGTTTCCCTGTCCTTTTCCTCCAGGTTCATGTGCACCGCCAGCAGTCCCACAACCCGTTCCATTTTCTGCGAATGCCCTATAAGGTTCACGTCCACGCTTTCAATGGCGCGCACCAGCGCGGAGATAAGGCTGGCCTGACGCTTGCGGGCTTCCTCGGCCCGGCGGCGGAATTCCGTGATGTCCTGGAATATTCCGACGCAGCCGCCGGCCTTGCCGGTTTCGCTGTCCTGCTGGTCTTCAAAGGGAAAGAGCGTTACGCGGTACAAATGTGCGCCGTCGTCGGAATCCAGTGAAATTTCTATGCTGACCATCTGGTCCGAACCGGCCACCCGTTTGATGCCGTTGCCCAGATCCTCGGCGGCTTTGGCCTGCATGGCTTCGTTCAGGTGCAGCCCAATCAGCTCCTCTTCGCTTTTCCCCACTATCTGGGAAAAGGCCGGATTGCACACCTGCACCAGATCCTCGCCGCTCACGAGCAAAAGCCCCACCTGAAGAGAGGCGTTGATGCTGTCCAGCATGAGTTTCTGCTGCCGGATGACAGTGTACAGTTGCTGGAAATGTCTGGCCGTGGCCTTGTGGGAACGGCTGACGATGCTGGCCCAGACAAAGGCCAGCAGCAGGGCTGCCCCCAGGCTGCAAAGCACTCCCAGCCCGTATATCTGCCTTTTCTGGCTTTCCAGAACACTGTCCACCACATTTGCCGGCACTTCCAGCACAACGCACCAGCCCAGTTCCGTCAGACGCGAGCCGAGGGAATAGGCCTCTCCCCCGTCGCTGACCGCCTGACGCTTCATGAAGGGCAGCGACAAGTCTGCGCTGGGTTCAAAGTTCGCCTTGCCGAGGACTATGCGCCCGTCTCTCCACTGCACGGCTTCCATGCCCTGGGGGCCGCGGTTGAGAATGCCCGGCAAAACGTGGTCCTGATCCGGGCTTTGGGCCAGAAAGGCGGTCAGATTTTTCTCCATGGGCACGGTGATGAGCAGAAAAGCCACGATCCCGGGGTCGTCGCCCCGGCCCAGCACCTCGTACATGGGCTCCACAACGTCGAGCACCACCGCGTCGCCCTGCTTGCGCACGTGTCCGAAAACCGTCGTTCTCTGGCTGTTGGCCCTCGTCACCAGCTCCGTCTGGGAAGGAACAAGGGGGGCGGAATACTCCGGCGTTATGAGGGAGGCGCCTTCCGTGGTCAGGACGCGGGCGGAAACCCACTGTCTGCGCCGCACGGAGTCGAGCAGAATGTCCTGCATGTAGGAGCGCTGTTCGGCCAGGGAGGACAGGCTCTCGTCCTCGGAATGCAGGGCTTCCGGAGCGCACACCCGCGCGGCGCCGTCCGGGCCGAGCCCGTTCACGTCCACGGCGAAAAGGCGGAACATTTCGGAAGTGCTTATGGCGCGCGCCTGCTCAAGCAGCACGGAGCGCCAGGCGCGTATCGTCTCCAGAGATTTGTCCACCCAGGCCTGCTGCATGTCGCGCTGGGTCGAAAGCGTCTCCTGCGTGGAATTTCTGAGCTGTAGATTGCACAGCACGCCGGCTATCACCGTGATCACCAGAAACAGCAGCATCCCGACAACGACCACGACTGTCTTTTTCATGCGGTACTGGCTCGCAATGGCCTCCGCGCCCGTGTTCTGCAATTCCATACCTACCTACTTTGCCGGCCGGCCCTTAAGATGCGCCCACCGCCCGTACTCGTTCACGGAGTACTGCGGGCTGTAATGGCGGAAACGCGTGTTCGACAAAACGACATTGCTGAGATTGTCCAGCACATAGGCGTCGTTTTGCATGTAGACAACCAATATCGCGTGCCCGAGATTGCGGATTGTATCGCGCACCACCACGATGCGCATGTCTTCGGGCGGAATGCCCAGTTCCTTGAGCGTGAAATATTTGATGATGGCGTAGTCTTCACAGTCGCCCGATTTTTGCAGAAATTCCGCGGGAATTTCCCAGTAGTCCTCAACGCCCCAATTCGCGATGTCCTCTTTGTAGGGCCACGAATTCCAGAATTTTGTCACAAAACGCAACAGATCAAGGTCCTTGAACTTTTTCGCCTGGTCCCTGAACTGCTCCCAGGTGGTGCCTTTATTAAAAGCGCGGCCGGCGACAAAGATGGGAGACTCCTTGTTGCGGTTGAGCACGCTCAGCCAACCCGGCAGGGAAGACAAAGGGCGCTTGAACTCCACCGTGTCGAAAATTTTCGTTTTGGCGCCGCCTTTGTCGGCGTCGGCTTTGTTTTGTTCCTGACTTTCGTCCTCGGCCGGGATTTCCGCGGGCGGCGGCCCGACAGTGTCGGCGGAGACAGGTCTGTCCCCGGGCTTCTCGGCCGCGTGCACGACGAGGGCCGGACAGAAGCACAGGACAACGAAGAGCAGCCCCCAAAGACCCCGTCGTATGCTGAACAGAGAACATCTCTCCATTGGCGACCTGTCCACGAAAAACAGTGCAAAAACCGAAGCGACCATACCCGATTTCCCCAATCATGGCAAGACGGCGCGCGACCGTCCACCGAATGCGGCGCGCGCCCTTTCGGCCTTCATTGCTTTTGAAAAACCAGGGTCATCATGTTGCCCCAGAACGGCGGGGAGAGCGAGGCGATCTCGCCGCCCGCCCTTTTGCTTTCCAGCGCGGCGTGCACGGCCGCGATATCTTCCGCCGGTCTGGCGTAGGGCGTTTCTTCGTAAAAAAAGGCTTCGCCCGCCAGACGGCACCCCAGCCGGCCGAATTCATTGACCAGGGGCTTTGGACTGAAGCCAACGCAGTCGCACGGCGTGAGCCCGAGACGGAACCTGTTTTGATAGAGCTTGTGGCAGAATGAATCCATATTGGGCTGGGCGGTGATGAAAACCAGCCCGTCCGGGCGGAGCAGGGAAACCGCCTTCTGAAAGAAGTGACGGGGTTTGTGCAGATACTGCAGGACGCCGCGAAAAATAATCAGATCGTAGCCTGGCGGGATGTCCATATCCGGGAAATGCCCTTCCCAGACACGGTGTTTTTGCGCGGCCGCCTGCGCCGCGCTGTGGCCGAATTCCACGCCGTGGCAGAGGTGCCCCCGCGCCGCGAAAACGTCCAGAAAAAGCCCGTCCGCGCAGCCCACATCCAGAATCTGCGCCCGCTTTTTCAAAAACCGGGCTATGTACTCAAAATCCACCTGGTACATGCGTTGCCGCAAGGCGCATTCCTCGGCGTCGGCGCTGTGTTCGTTGACTTGATAGTCTTTCCAGTATGCAGCCAGACCCTCCGGGGTGAGGCGGTGATCGCAGTAGTGCACGCCGCACGGGCAAAGCCGGACGCCTGCCTGTTCCGACACGGCGTAAGCGGGCGTGCTGCGCTGTTCCCCACAGAGGGGACACTGGGAAACTTTTTCCAGAAATGCCGGGTTCATATAGACAGGTTCCATGACTCCCCCTTTCCGGGAGCTTAACGCGCATCACCTGTCGTGTCCAGACCGCTTTCCCGGGGCGCTGTCGTCCGCTGGAGCGAGGGGAGGCCGTGGACGTGACTGACGCCCACCTGTCGGTTCAGGTTTCTTTCCGGGCAGGTTCAAGGCCGCATTGACTGCTGTTGCGCGGCGAAGAGCCTCTTGTACTCCCCTGCGGAAAGCACGGTGTCAAAGCCGCCGACGTTCTCGCCCGCGTGTTTGTCTATGCCCGTGTAACTGAGGCTGGAATCCTCGTAGCGCTTGAACTTGTAGACCGCATCGTTCATCAGCGGTTTGTTGAATACGCCAAGGGAAACGAGCAGGTTGAAATCTTTGACGTTCAAGGCCGTCACCTTCTTGAAAAGACCGGGTTCAAGCTGGGTGATGACATCCTCAAGGCTGTATTCCCTGTAATCCGACAGATACATGAACACAGGCACACGCGTGGCGAATTTGATGAGTTTTTCCTGAATTTGCCTGCGTTTCGACTTGTATTCCTTCTCTTCCTCGGTAAGCTCTCTTTTCTTTTCCGGGGAAAGTTTTCCGCCTTCGTTTCTGGCCTTTTTCACCTTGTCGGTGAGATTGATGATGGCCTGTATGTCGCTGTTCAGGCTGCGGAAACCCTCAATGCTCATGAGCGCCCGCATGGCCTCCGCGTTCGCCATAAGCCGGGTAAGCGTGTCGTTGTCGACATTGACCAGAAGGGCGCTCTCCCAGCGGCGGGCCAGGAGCGTGGCCGATGTTCCCGCCATGGCGATGTCCAGAATGTCGCCGGCGCTGACCTGCTTCATGGTGCTGCCGTCATAGGCGATAACCGGCAGGAAATTGATGAATTCCTCGACTTTTTTCTCCGGATTGCTTTCGTTGACATTGAGGCGACAGCTGTAATCAGCGATTTGCCTCAATGCTCTGTCCAGGGCAAAATCAAACACATAGCATTCGTGTTTCATGATTTCGCACCTTCCGGCCCCAAGGTCTATCTCCCACGGGCTTTGTACCCGAAAGGCCGCCTGAAAATACGTTTCCGGGCTGGACAGATTCCGCAACATGAAAATGCCCGTCCACGGCCTGACCGTTACCCCTGTGGTCAACTTGCCGCAGGACAGGGTGATGGTCTTCGTTTTCAGCGGGTCGTCCATGGAGCGCAACACCGGTTCCAGAGCGTCCACGCCGATGCCCGCGCCTGTTCCCGCGCATACGTTGACAAGGTAGTCATGAAAGAACGTGTTTGCTCTCTGCTTGAGCAGGTTGCGCATGGCGAAGCAGGACGCGACATTGGGCAGGAACCAGAGCGTGTGCGTCAGGATGGATAAAAGGCGGGTGTTGGAGTACGGCATTTCCGGCTTTTTCGCGCCGAGTTTCAAATCATCCACGCTCGCGCCGAGGTGCGCCCCGCGGATGAGGTCAAGCCACTTCTGCACATATTCCCCATACACGAATTCCGCGCTCTCGCCCTTGCCTTTGGCGGAGAAAAAGACGTTCAGGTCGAACTCGTCAAACTCTCCCTGCATGGCGATCTGACGGATGTTGTCCGGGATTTTGTAAGTCATCAGCACCATGCGGGGCAGCGCGGCATAGGGATTGTCCGGCGTTTCGCCCCAGGCCTTTTTCGCCCGCTGCTCGTCGGAATAGGTCCAGTTGTATATCTGTTCCTCAATGAACTCGCCGGAGTTTATGGCTCTGAACGGCGTGCCGGAAAGGTACAGATAGCGGGGCGTGGTTATGGGCAGAAAGGATTCGTTCAGGACGTCGCCGGCTTCATCCTTTTTGTATTTTTCAAGGTCAAGGCTGTCATAGGCGTCTTCGTCCTCCATTTCAAACAGCTTGCGGGCGTTTTCGCGCCAGGCGCCGAAATGGTACTCGTCAAAGACGACCAGGTCCCAGTTGGTGGCATGCACCCACTCGTTCTTCGCCTTGATGCCGCCGGAATCATTCGTGCCGAGATAGTCCTGAAACGAGCCGAAGCAGACAATGGGTTTCTTCTTGTCGGCCGCCACATACTGCTCGTCGGCGGTTCGGCCGTCTGCTCCCCGGCTGCTGATGTACTGCCATCCTTCAAAATCGCTGTGCGTGCGCAAATCTTCTTCCCACGCGCTTTCCACGGCTGGCTTGAAGGTCAGGATCAGTATTTTGGAAAGCCCCATGAGTCTGGCAAGCTGATAGGCGGCAAAGGTTTTGCCGAAGCGCATTTTGGCGTTCCAGAGGAATTTCGCCGTGCGGGAACCCCTTTCCTGGGACGCGCTTTTGTAATAGGCCATCGTTTTGCTGACGGCTTCTTCCTGCTCCGGACGCATTTTGAAGTCGCGGATGCGGTTTCCCAGATTTTCAGTGCGATTTTTTACGGCCATCCATGCGGCCCGCACGTCGTCAGTGGTACAGCGGAACCATTCGCCGCCTTTTCCGGGAAAGCCCTTTTTCTTCAGAACCCGGTGAATGTCGTGGTCGCTGAAATTGCCGCCGTCGGAATACATGGCGGATTCGGCAAACACGATGCGGTACGGCTTTTTGCCGTCCGGTCGTTTCGTGGGGTACTGCTGCGCCACACGCTTTTCCACGTCAACAGTGGTATAGCCTACCTTGAGCAGGCCCCGGTATTCGGGGTTGCTGTCTTCGTAGGCGTATATCGTCGGGCGCGCGTCCGGGCGCAGCGGGAAGAAGTCTTTACTCATCGCCGCCGCCTGTATCCATCGGGCGTATCATGCTTTCAATAAATTCTTGTTCTTCTTGGGTTATGCCATACTTTGCATAGAGTTTTTCATCTGTCCATGACTTAGAGAAGTCTTGGATGGGGACGAAAGCGAAATTTCCTTTTGCTAAGTGTTGAGTTGATGTGGTTTGGGCAACAAGAAATCTAACAAATGTAGTACGTAGATAACCAAAGAGATTCTTAGCTTGCTCTTCGTTGTCGAATGCATCGATGACTAAATAAGTCTCCGTGCATACTACCTGCGGTTTTAGGATTTCCATTGTCGAAAAAATTCTACGTTTTCCGTCCTTATCAGGCCTCCCTGCGTGATCATATGTCAGATATGACATTATCACTTTCCACTTATCAATCCATTCGAACCCACTTGACACATCAGAACGCCAAAAACTACCGATGCCTCCGCCGTAGCGTAATTCAATGTCTCCTTCTCCATTTTCATTTGGCTTAACATACGTCCTAAGTCCAAAAGGTTTCTGAGAACTAACTCGAGAATCCATAAAATCTGTTGCTTTTTCTTTGACTTTTTCAATTATAGACAGAGCCTCACCATAACGTACAAAAATGTGGTGATCATTGAGCTTTCGTGTTGATATAAAAGATTTTCCATGATGAATGTTGTTAACTGTGCATTCACCATGATAATCTCGCTCCCAAAGAAAATAGCAAATACCTCCAGCTATATCTACACCTGGGAAGCAGTCGTTCGAATCCGAGTAATCTACAAGATTGTGAACCCGATCATCATTGAGCATTTCTTCTCGGAAAGAATCCAAACCGCGCCCGCTAGAAAACCATCTCGCGGGGACAATCATAGTTAAAAAGCGAGGGTTGAGCTTTTTCGATTGCTGTATAAACTTCTGATATATCGGGGTAGCACTTGCTTTCTGCCCCCCATCACTCAACTGATACGGCGGATTGCCAATAATCACGTCGAATTTCATATTGAAAATTCTCTCCGGCCATCTGCTGTGGATGAATTCGTAGGCGTGGGATTCCAGGGCCGCATCCCGGTCATATTCCGCCTTGCTCGCGCCGCAGAAGGCGCATTTCTCCCCGCGCCACTCATGGCGTATTCTTTTGAAACGGATATTGCCTTCCGCGTCGTCAAAGCGCGTGATGGAATATTTGCCGTTCGGATACTTGGAACAATACACGCTCCGGCGCGACAGGAGCGAGGTCATTTCCGTGATCGCCATGCCGAAAAGCTGTTTGTGGAAGATATGGTCAATGCGTTCCTGCAAGTCCGGCATTTCGCTTTCCAGCCCCACAAGCAGACGTTTGGCGATCTCGCGCAGAAACACGCCGGATTTACAGGCCGGATCCAGGAACGTGACGCTCCTGTCATGGAAAAGCTTCTGCGGCAGCATATCCAGCATTTTGTTGACGATTTCAGGCGGAGTGAACACCTCGTCATTGGAGAGATTCGCCAGACAGGAGAGAACATCGGGATTATAGATACCTGTGTAAAAATTACCGTCAGTCATACTGCTGCACCATTCTGTAATGCGTCGGCGGAAATTCTCGGATGGGGAGTGGGATAAATGCCTTGATTTCCTCGTCGTATTCCCAGTCAAGCATGAAGAACGATTTCTGTTCCTGATGCCCGTCCAGCATCTGATCCAGACGGAAATCCCTGCGTTTCAGCAAACAGCCGGATACAAAGGACCACTCCGCGAAGACAATCGGATTCCCCTCCGCGGTTTTCAGCGTCAGCGCGTCCCCGCACAGAATGTTGTGGCGGAGGATATGCCGCACGGCCTCGCGACATTCGTTGGAAGTTTCCTCCCTGCAGTTGGCGGCATAAGCATCGTCGAAAATCCCGAACATCCGGTTTTGGCAGGCATCCACGTTGTCAGCCAGAATATCCACGCCGTAAATGCTCGTGACGGCGAGAACGGCGTATTTTTCATAATCCGGCGGGTTGTTGCCGTAACGGGATTTGACGACATCCAGCTTGCGCCGCAGTATTTCGGCCAGAAAATTGCCGTTGCCGCAGGCCGGTTCAAGAAAACGGGATTCAATGCGCTCGGTTTCCTGCTTCACAAGGTCAAGCATGGCCTTGACCTCCCGCTCGGCGGTGAACACCTCGCCGTGGTCCGTCACGCGCCGTCTGGATTGAATCTGCCCTGAACGGTTCACCGCCTGCCTGTTCCTCCAGAATCGGTTTGGGATAATTTGCCTCTGCGAGAGGCAAATTGCTGCCCTCAAAAATTTTGCGGACATGTTGCCTCTCCAATACAGTATATAAACATGATTTTCAAGCAAAATATTGCTTATAAACAATACAGCATCGCGCCAAACAGCTATAAAAACCTGTACATGGGCATGGAGTCGGCTTATATGCAGGAAACTATCAGGCTGGTTGGCGAGCGGATTCGAGAAGCCCGCAAGAGGAAGGGATTGACACAGGAGGAAGTCGCGGAACTTGCCGCCATGGACGCGACATACTATGGCCGGGTAGAGCGCGGCGAAGCCAACGTGTCGCTTGCGCTGCTGACGGCGATAGCCAGCGCGGTGGGAGTTTCGCTGGTGAAGCTGGTTGATGTCGGCGTGGACAAATCCCATGCCCAAATGGTCACGGAGCTGGTCAGTGCCGTTCAGTCATTACCGGAAGCCGAAATTCGGCGTCTGTATCATGTGTATCCGCTGCTGTTCCCGCCCTGCGATGTCATGTTTCCATCCCGGACAGGGTGAGAATATCGCCCTTTGTGCAGTGAATGGCAAACCCTGGGGGCATTCGCCCGCAAGGCGCGGCAGCCGTGCCTGTTCATCCGTCCCCGCGCCATAGAAAAAGCCCCCGGGATATACGGGGGCTTTTTAAGCTTTGGCAGCGGCCTACTTTCCCACAAGAGAATTTGCAGTATCATCGGCGATGAAGAGCTTAACTGCCGAGTTCGGAATGGGGTCGGGTGTACCCTCTTCTCTATGGCTGCCAAAAT
>JAISTW010000027.1 GCA_031272405.1 Desulfovibrio sp.
GTCGATGAAAGCAAGGCCGTCACCTTTGGCGCGGCCATTGACGAGCTCGGCGCCGCAGGCGGCAACGACACCCTGTATGGCGACGAAGGCGACGACGTCATCTTCGGCGGCGGCGGCGATGACAAGCTGTTCGGCGGGGCGGGCGACGACTATCTCTTCGGCGGCACGGGCAACGACTACCTGGACGGCGGGACAAGCGTGAACGGCGACCACCTCTACGGCGGGGCCGGCAACGACATACTGGTCTTCAACCCGGCCGACGTCATAGACGGCGGGGCGGGCATAGACTTCCTGCTGGTGGGCAACGACAGCGTGGAAGCGTTCTTTAACGCATCCAACAATGTCAGCAACGTGGAAGTCGTCATCCACGCCGACCAGGTCGCCGACCTGACCAACCTGAAAGATCTGAACGCGCTTGATGCCCTGGATATTACGGTGAACAAGGACGGCAGCATCACATTGGGAGAAACCTGGTCCAAGGCGGAAGCGCAGCCGCACGAGAACCAACACTTTACCGCCTTCACCAGCGCGGACCACGCCGGGCTGACGGTGGAACTGAACAACGACGCCCTTGAAAGAGTGACAGATGAGGCTACCTATAAGATGAAAGTGTGGAGCTGAACAGCAACCCCACGGCGCGGCCTCGGCCGCGCCGACCCTCACGTGATTGTAGATTTCAGGCCCCGGCAGGGAAACCGCCGGGGCCTTGGGTTATTGGGCAATGAACAGGCCGCGCGGCGCAGCCTGAACCTCAGACAAGAAGGAGAAACTCTTCAGGCGAAACGGCCCTGACAGCCGAGGCGGCATAGTCCTTTGTATCCCTTGTGACAACGGCGCGCTCCGGGCTTGCAACGTGAATGCCGATGCTGTATACTATGGGCTTGGATTCGCGCGGCGGATAATGGCGTGTCCCGCAGAAACTTCCGGCAACGGATGTATGGCGTTGAATTTGTCTGTCAATCAAAGCGACGAGAGGGAAAGCAGTCATGAATGAAGTGTTGCAAAACATCAAAAACCGTCGTTCCGTGCGTAAATATCAGACGCGGCAGATCCCCGGGGAACTGTGCGAAAGCATCGTCGAGGCCGGTCTGTACGCTCCGTCCGGCAGGAACAGTCAGGCGGTGCACATCACCGTGGTGCGCAAAAAAGACCTCATAGAGCGTATAACGGAGGAACTGAAGGCCGCAGTGGCCCGCACGCCGGGAAACCGCTACAGGGATTCCGTCGGAGCGGCGAGCTACACGGTCAATTTCGGCGCGCCCACCTTCATGATCGTTTCGGCGGACGTTTCCCGCGCGGTCACGCCGGAAGCGGACTGCGCATGCGCGCTGGAAAACATGTTTCTGGCGGCCCGCTCCCTCGGCATCGGCTCCTGCTGGATCAATCAGCTCGGCTCCGTCAACGGGGATTCCGCTTTTCTGAACTTTTTGCGGGCGGAAGCGGGATTTCCGGAGGGGAACGTCATTTTCGGCTGCGGGGCTTTCGGCTATCCTGTGGGGGATTTTCCCCAGGCGCCGGCCCGCAAGGGGACGAGCAACCTGGTTGAGTAAGCGGGTTGCGCGGCGCGCCGAAAGGGCGCGCGGCGACGGGAAAAGCAGGGCGCAGAGCGTCTTATGCGTTTCATGAAAAAGCTTTGTTGAAATAAATAGTTCCCCGGAGAGGGGAAAGGGGGTATCTCAGGGCCCGGATCACGTCAATTCGCGATTTATGGAGGGCCCATGAGACAAACCACTCAGGACTGCACGAACAATTCCGCAAGGGCGAACCGCTCCGCAAGGAACGCGCGTCATGCCTCCCGTCTTTTCGGAGATGTTCACGGCATGAGGTCGCGGGAGGTCTTCGTCCCGCCCGTCACGTCATCCGTTCCGGCCGTTCGGAGTCGTCTTTGTCCGCGTTTCCGCTTTCCGTTCAATACCGTTCTGCACGTCTCCAACTGAGCGTCCGCGCGGATGGGCACGGATAAACAAGCTCCTTTCGGGACGACGCGAAAGAAACAGCGTCCGTTCCGCGACGGGTCTGTTCCACGAACTCCGGGGGCCTCCCTGATTGGCGCCCGTCCGTCATAATCGGCGGCGCGAGATCCTGTTTCGGCTGAAAACGCCGTCCGCGTCCTGGCCTTTTGCCGTCCGCGCGACGCCCAATCTCATTGCAATCAAGGATGTGCCATCATGAAAAGTCTTTCCCGATTTTTTTCATTTTTCCTGGCGTTGGCGACATTTTTCGCCGCGTCTCTATTTCCGGCCACTTTCGTTCCGGCAGCTGAGCTGGAACTGACCAATGTTTCCTATGATCCGACGCGGGAACTTTACGAGAGTTTCAACAAGGCCTTCCAGAAACACTACAAGGCCAAAACCGGAAAGAACATATCCGTCGTCCAGTCCCACGGCGGCTCCAGCAAGCAGGCCCGCGCCGTCATAGAGGGCAACGCGGCAGATGTCGTGACCCTGGCTTTGGCGTACGACATCACGGCCATTGAAAAAGCCGGCCTGATCAAGGCGGGCTGGCAGAAGAGCTTCCCGAACAACAGTTCGCCCTACACTTCGACCATCGTTTTTCTGGTCCGCAAGGGGAATCCCAAAAACCTGAAAGATTGGGGCGACCTGATTCGCGACGGCGTCGGCATCATCACGCCCAATCCCAAAACATCCGGCGGCGCGCGCTGGAACTATCTTGCCGCCTGGGCCTGGGCCCATCGTCAATACAAAGGGGACGAAAAGGCTGTGAAGGACTTTATCGCCAAATTGTTCAAGCGCGTGCTGGTGCTGGATACCGGCGCGCGCGGCTCCACCAATACCTTTGTCCAGAACGGACAGGGCGATGTCCTCCTGGCCTGGGAAAACGAGGCATATCTGGCTCTGAAGGAGCAAAAGGGGAAGTTTGAAATCGTGACCCCCGGCCTCAGCATTCTGGCCGAACCTCCCGTGGCCATTGTGGACTCGGTGGTGGACAAACGAGGCAGCAGGGAAGCGGCCACGGAATATCTCCACTATCTCTATTCGGACGAAGGACAGCGCATAGCGGGCCAAAATTTCTATCGGCCCAGCAATCCGGTCATCGCCAAAGAGTTCGGAGACAGGTTCGACCTCAAGGTCAATCTCGTGACGGTGGACGATCCCATCTTCGGCGGCTGGAACAAGGTGCAGTCCGTACATTTCAACGACGGCGGCGTCTTTGATCAGATTTACACACGATAACCCATAATCCGGCGGCCGCCCTCCCAAGGGGCGGCCGCCGACACTGGCGGACTACGCGATGAAAACGAGACTCAAAAACAAAACCATACCCGGATTCGGTCTTTCCCTGGGCATCACCATGGCCTTTGTCAGCATGGTGGTGTTGATTCCCATGTTTTCCATCGTGCTGCAATCGTCGGCTCTGGGGTGGAGCGGCTTTTGGAAGACAGTTTTTGATGCCCGCGTGCTGGCCAGTTACCGCGTCAGTTTCCTGTGCTCCTTCATTGCCGCTTCCCTGAACTGCTTTTTCGGCGTCATGCTGGCCTGGGTTCTCTCACGATACCGTTTTCCAGGCCGGAGGATTATTGACGGCATGATAGAACTGCCCTTCGCCCTGCCCACCGCCGTGGCCGGCATCGCCCTGACGGCGCTCTATTCCGGCAAGGGGTGGGTTGGCGCCTTTTTCGCGGACCTGGATATAAAAATCGCCTATACGCCCGCAGGCATCACCATTGCCCTGACCTTCATCGGTCTGCCTTTTATTGTACGGGCCGTGCAACCGGTTCTGGAGCAACTGGACCCGGTTTATGAGGAGGCCGGACGCATGCTGGGGGCATCCCCGGCGCGGATATTCCGCAGCGTCATCCTGCCGGAGATCGTCCCGGCCCTGCTCACGGGTTTTGGCCTGGCCTTCGCGCGCGCTCTGGGCGAATACGGGAGCGTCATTTTCATCGCCGGGAATATGCCTTTCAAAACGGAAATCGCGCCCCTCATCATTATGAGCAAACTGGAGCAATTCAACTACGGAGAAGCTACCGCCGTGGCCCTGACCATGCTCATGGCCTCCTTCGTCATCATGTTCTGCATCAACGTCGTCCAGTCGCGAGCGGCCCGCTTTGTCAAGGAGTAAGGAACATTATGAGAACTAAAGCGAATACCTGGACGGCCCGCGCTCTGATCGGAGCCAGCGTCCTGTTCATTCTGGTCATGTTGGCCCTGCCGCTGGCCATGATTCTGTCCGAAGCCCTTCATGCCGGCTGGAGCGCCTACTGGAAGGCCATATCGGATTCCTACACGCTCAAGGCCGCGCATCTCACCCTGACGGCGACGGCGGCGGCCGTGGTTCTGAACGCCGTCTTCGGCCTGGCGGCGGCCTGGGCCATCACCAGATTCGAATTTCCCGGCAAGCGGCTGCTGACGACGATCATTGACATTCCCTTCGCCGTCTCGCCCGTCATCGCCGGGCTTGTTTTCATTTTGACCTTCGGGCGGCTCGGCTGGATGAACCCTATCCTGACCGCCTACGACATCAAGATCGTGTTCGCGACTCCGGGCATTGTCATCGCGACCGTTTTCATCACCTTTCCCTTTGTGGCCCGGGAGATCATTCCCGTTCTGGAGGCGCGCGGCAACGACGAAGAACAGGCGGCCGCATTGATGGGGGCCGGGTTTTTCACCATTTTCCGCAAAATCACCTTTCCGCATATACGCTGGGCCCTGCTGTACAGCGTCATTCTGTGCACGGCCAGGGCCATGGGCGAGTTCGGGGCTGTTTCCGTCGTCTCGGGTCATTTGCGGGGAAAAACCAACACGCTGCCCCTGCATGTGGAAATTCTCTATAACGAGTATCAGTTCACGGCGGCTTTCGCCGTCGCCTCCCTTCTGGCGGCGGCGGCCATAGTCATACTTGTGGCGCGCAATATTGTGGAATATATGGTAAAAAAAGAGGATGGCGGTCATGTACGTTGAACTTCGCGGCATCAACAAACATTTCGGCGCCTACCAGGCTTCGCGGGATGTCAGCTTCGGCATTGAGGAAGGCAATCTCGCGGCCCTGCTGGGACCGAGCGGAAGCGGAAAGACGACCATCCTCCGCATGATCGCTGGTCTGGAAAGTCCGGACTCCGGGGATATTTTCATTGACGGCGCGCGGGTCAACGATTTGCCGTCAAGCAAGCGCGGCATCGGCTTCGTGTTCCAGAACTACGCCCTGTTCCGTTACATGACGGTCTTCGACAATATCGGCTTCGGTCTTTCGGTGCAAAAGACGCCCCGCGCGGAACTTGCCGCCAGAGTGGAGGAATTGCTGCGGCTCATCGGCATGGAAGGCATGGAGCGCCGCTATCCCGCGCAACTTTCCGGCGGGCAGAAACAGCGGGTGGCTTTTGCCCGCGCGCTCGCCCCCAACCCCCGCCTCCTGCTCTTGGACGAGCCTTTCGCGGCCATAGACGCCAAGGTACGACAGGGCTTGCGCTCCTGGCTGCGGGGCATGATCAGCCGGCTCGGCCTCACCAGCATTTTCGTCACGCATGATCAGGCCGAAGCCATAGAGGTGGCGGACGAGATCATTGTGACCAACGCGGGAAGAGTGGAACAGAAGGGCAGGCCTGTGGAACTCTACAAGTCCCCGGCGACTCCTTTTGTGGCCCGTTTTGTGGGCGATTCCGCTCCCATTGGAGATATCGGCAGGCTCAAGGGCTTTGATGGGGCGGATGCGGACGTTTCAGGCGTCGTGTCCGGGGCGATCCGACCGGAATTCATCAAAATTTTCGCGCCGGGGGAAAGCGTTCAATGTGAATCGGCCGTTGAGGCGGCTGTGGTGGAAAGCGTCATTTTTCGGGGGGACGCTCTGGAGGTGTCCCTGATTCTCAAAGATACCCGTCTCTCTGCCCGCTATCCCCTGGAGAAAGAAACCATCGCCGCGGGCCAGAAGATCAGGGCGCTTGTGTACTGCCTCTACGCTTTTGAAGGCGGGCGCACCCGACTTTTGCACAACGCGTGTCTGGGACGCCAGCACGACGCGTACAGCTATTCCATCTGACGCCTTCGGCCGTCAAAAAACATCGCTTCAGCTGTGCGTGGGGGGCGGCATTGTCCCCGGGGGCACGGCAAGGGCGGCGCGCCAGGCCGCCAGGGCCTGCTCCAGATAGTCGCGCGCCCCACAGAAGCCGCCGGCTTCCTTGAGCCCCTGATTGAGGGCGAAAAGCCCGGCCGCGACATCGGCCCAGTCCACATATCCCATATGGCCCAGGCGCACTATGCGGCCCTTCAGGTGATCCTGCCCGCCGGCCATGAGCACGCCGAATTTCTCCGCGGCGCAGCGCAGCACCGCTCCCCCGTCCACGCCTTCCGGCAAAAGCACGCTGGTCAGGCCCCAGGAGAAATTCTTCCGGGCAAACAGGGAAAGCCCCATGGCGCTCACGCCCGTGCGGGCGAGCATGGTCAGGGCCCACTGTTTTCTGTAGACGGCTTCAAGCCCGTGTTCCAGCAGCAGGGCCAGACTTTCATCCAGGCCCAGGATAAGATTGACGGGCGAAGTGAAGTTTGTCTGTCCCTTGGCCAGGTTGTCGCGTTCCTTGACCAGATTGAAGTAAAAACAGCCCGGCGGGACGCTCTCCGCCTTTTTCCAGGCTCTGGGAGACAAGGCCAGCAAGGCGAGCCCCGGAGGCAGCATGAGACCTTTCTGAGAGCCGGTGAGCAGGCAGTCGAGGCCCCATTCGTCCATGGGGCAGGGACACAGCCCCACGGCGGAAATGCCGTCCGCGACCAGGAGAACTTCCCGGGCGCGGCACACGGCCGCCACTTCCCGCACGGGGTGCAACACGCCGGTGGATGTTTCGGAGTGCTGGATCAAAACCCCGGCGATGGCGGGGTCGCCGTCAAGTTTTTCCGTCACGGCTTTCGCCGTGACGGCCTCGCCCCACGGCGCGGAAAGGGTGACGACTTCCAGGCCGCGCATGGCGGCGATTTGCGCCCAGCGCTGGCCGAATTTGCCGGCCTCGGCCACAAGCACCTTTTCCCCGGGCTGAAAGAGGCAGTGCGCCGCCGCCGTCATGGCGCCTGTGCCGGAGCAGGAAAGGGGCAGCACAGGCCCGGCCGTGCCGAAAAGCAGGCGCAGATTGGTTTGCACGCGGCCCATGATGGCCTTGAACTCGTCTTTGCGGTGGTGCAGCATGTCCCTAGCCAGGGCCAGACGCACGCGTTCCGGCAGGGGAGTGGGACCGGGCGTGAGCAGGCGCGTTTTTTCGGGCATTTGCAATCTCCTCGTGTTTTCAGTCTATTCTGTGGTGGCAGCCTATGCTCACGGGATTGCGCATGGCTGCCTGGGTGATGATGTAAGCCGTGTGCGAGCCGTGGAACAAATCCACAAGACGGCGGGAAATGCGCGTGTGCTTGTAAAAATCGTGAATATGGCGCACCAGGTCGCGCATGTCTTCAAAGGCCCGGCGCAAACGCGCGCCGGTACGCGAAATGCCGACGTAGTTCCACATGGTGTTGCGTATGTTGGTCCAGTCCTGGGCAACCAGAGCCGGATCGTCGCGTCTTTCGTCGCCTTCGTGCATCCAGTCGGGGATGGCGGCGCGCAGTTTCGCCGGGAGCGGCTTTTCCCGCCGCAGGCGCAGGCTGATGTCGCGCGCGCAGGAGACGCCCCAGACAAGGCCTTCCAGCAGGGATGAGCTGGCCAGACGGTTGGCGCCGTGCAGTCCGGTGCAGGCGCATTCCCCAACGGCGTAGAGGCCGCGAAGGGAAGTGCGGCCGCGCGTGTCCGTCAGCAGGCCGCCGCAGAAATAATGGGCCGCCGGCACCACGGGTATCGGCTCCTTGCGGATGTCTATGCCCAACTCCCGGCAGGCATGAAAGACTGTGGGGAAGGACACGGTCAGATCTCCCGGAATGCCCGACGCGTCCAGAAAAAGGCAGGGCGCGCCGTTGTGCAGCATTTCCTCCATCATGGCCAGGGCCACGATGTCGCGCGGGGCCAGGTCCCCGCGCTTGTCATAGCGCGCCATGAAAGGTTTGCCGTGCACGTCCAGAAGACGCGCGCCCTCTCCGCGCATGGCCTCGGTGATGAGGGGACGGTTGTGGCTGCGTTCCTCATACAGGGCCGTGGGGTGGAACTGCATGAATTCCAGATTGGCCAGGCTCACGCCGGCCCTGAGGGCCATGGAGACGCCCGCGCCCACGCAGGTTTTGGCATTGGTGGAGTGCAGGAAAATTTGTCCCACGCCCCCGGTGGCCAACACGGTGTAGTCGGCCAGTATGGTTTCCGGCTCGTCGCTTTCCTCATTGAGCACATAGACGCCCAGGCAGCGGTTGTCGACCTCATAACGGCATTGGGAATCCTTGGCGTGGTGGTGGCTCGTCAAAAGGTCAATGGCTGCGTGACGTCCGCGTCTTGTGATGCGCGGGTGCGCCAGAACAGCCGCCGTAAGGCCGTCCATGATGGCTTTGCCGGTAAAGTCGGCGCGGTGCGCGATGCGGGGCAGACCGTGCCCGCCTTCCCGCGTCAGACGGTACGCTCCCTCGGCGTCGCGGTCAAAGACGACGCCCGCCCGTTCGGACAGCAGGCTGTCCACGCATTCCGGCCCCCGGCGGCAGAGGTGGCGCACAGCCTTGACGCAGTTGATATTGTGCCCGGCCGTCAGAATGTCTCTGGCCAGAACCGCGGCATCGTCCACACCCGGTTCCGCCGCCCGGTAGATGATGCCGCCCTGGGCCAGGTTTGAATTGCCGTCGGCCAGATCCTCTCCGGCATTGAGCAGCAGGACGTCGGCGCCGTCATCGGCCAGGGTCAGTGCGCAGGCAAGGCCGGCTATGCCCGAGCCGAGAATCAGAACGGGAACATGTTTTCGTATGCTCACAAAAGTATCCTCACTTGCCGCAAACATCCAGCATGCGGACCAGAGAAAGGCGCGCCGGTTCAAACAGGCGTTCGTCAACCGTCAGCGCGGGCGCTTTGCCGTCCGCGACTTCCTGAAGGGTTTCAAGCAGTCTTTCTTCCGTCACCTTGGCCATTTCTGGGCAGATGGCGCGGGAAAGGGGAAAAATGTCGCACTGTCCCCTGTGCCGCGCGGCGAGACGGTAGACCAGGTTTTCTTCGGTGCCTATGACAAGGGCGCTGCCGGGGGCGGACGCGGCCACGCGCGCGGCCTCCCTGATCAGGAAGGATGTCGAGCCCGCCGCTTCGCACAGGGCGACGACTTCCTGACGGCATTCGGGGTGGACGATCACGCTACAGCCGGGGTGGGCGGCGCGCGCATCTTCGACAAATTCCGGCCTGAAGCGGGAGTGGATGGAGCAGGCGCCGGGCCAGAACAGGAGTTTTTTGTGCAAGGGCTGCTGCTCGGGTTCCAGAAGCCCGCGCCCGTCAATGCGCAGCACATGACGCTCACTTTCGGGAATGCCCAGACGGTTGGCGACATTGTTTCCAAGGTTTTTGTCCGGCATGAAGATCACGGCCTCGCCCTGGCGCAGGGACCAGTCAAGCATGGTTTCCGCGTTGGCCGAGGTGCAGACGGCCCCGCCGTATTCTCCGGTCAGGGCCTTGACCGCGAGGGATGTGTTGGCATAGGCTAGCGGGATTATCTTACGGCCTGTCCGGGCAAGCTGCTCCAGGACGCTGCGGGCCAGGCGCTGGGGTATCATGGCCGACATGAGGCAGTCCGCGTCCGGCTCCGGGAGGTGGACGCTTTGCCCGTCCCTTGCGAGCAGGGCGGCTGACTCGCCCATGAAATACACCCCGCAGAATACGATATGCGGCGCCTCAATGTGCGGCACGCGCCGGGAGAGTTCCAGCGAATCGCCGGTAAAATCGCAGTGGGCGACAATCGCGTCGCACTGGTAGTGGTGCCCCATAATGCAGCATTTTCCGCCCAGTTTTCGGCGAAGGGCCTCAATTTTTGCGCTGATGTCGTTCATCAATGCTCCTCGGCGATCTGTTCGTAGAGTTGTCCGGACAGCCGACGTTCAGGCCGGTTGTTCAAGCTCATGCTGAAATCCGCCGCGGGGGCGGAGTGGGTCAGCCGGCCCACCGAGATGAAATCCGGTTTGGGTTCCAGGAGCGCCAGCCGCCGGATATTTTCCAGGCTCACCCCGCCGCTCGCCTCTGTTTCAATCCGGTGCGGCGCTGACCGGACAAGCCCCAGAGCCTGAACAAGAAGTTCCGGCGTCATGTTGTCCATCATGATACGCTCGACGTTGGCCGCCACAGCCTCGCGCACATGCTCCAGCGTGCGGCATTCCACCTCGATGGGCGGGCAGGGGCGGCAACGTTCCCGCAACAGGGCCACAGCCCGGGCTATGGAACCGGCGGCGTCAATGTGGTTGTCCTTGAGCATAAGCATTTCGGAGAGGTTTCTGCGGTGATTGCTCCCCCCGCCGACCTGCACGGCGTATTTTTCCGGCAGGCGCAGCCCCGGCGCCGTCTTGCGGGTGTCCAGCAGGCGCACGCCCGTGCCTTCCAGCTCGCGGACATATCTGGCCGTGAGATTGGCTATGCCCGAAAGCCTGCAAATATAGTTGAGGATTACCCGTTCCGCTCTGAGCAGGATTGTCGCCGGAGCGGCGATGACGGCCACGTCCGTCATCGCCGGCGCCTTTGCCCCTTCGCGCGCCAGGGGCCGCCAGGCGAATGCGCCCAGTCGTTTGAGCACGGCGCCGATTATGGGCAGGCCGACCACCAGACTTTCCTGTTTGGCGCGTATGCGGGCCTCAAGGATGACGGAAGGCGAAAAGACGGCCTCCGCCGTCATGTCCCGGCCGTCCTCGTCCAGGGCGAGATCAATGCTGCGGTCCAGCAGTTTTTGTTCGGCCGGTGAAAAAAAATCGGCCCAGGGCGTGAACATTGCGCTTGTCCCCAAGAGCTGTCTTTGTTATAAAATCTCGCGGATGCGGCAGGATAGCGCGCCTGCGGCAATCCGCGAAGCGCAGTCGCATTCGGACCGGGCGTTGATCGCGCCCGTCAAGTCGTGGATTCAAAATAGAATGTCGGACAATTTTCGTCAAGACATTCAGATAATTGATATATATTTCACAAAATATCCGTCTTCGCGGACGGATAATGAGGCGCGAACCATGGCCGGCAAGACCTCGACGACAAAGCTTTCTCCCGTCGAAGAGCAGGAGGGGCAGACCCAAGCGGCGGCGGTCTCTCCCGAGGACTGCCCCAAAGGCAGCCAGGTGCCGGATTTCGCTCATCCGGCCGACATGGCCGACCATTTGGAAAATCTCAGTCTGGACAAGCAGGTTTGCGCTCTGCGCAACATGCCTGTTGAAGACGCGGCGGATGCCCTGGCCGAGCTGGACGAGGCCGTGGCCGTCGACGTGCTGGAAAATCTGGGTGTCGAAGACGCCGCCCGCATCATCGCCGAAATGGCGCCCGACGACGCGGCCGACGTTTTGGACGACCTTGACGAAAAGCATCGCGACGCCGTTTTGAAGCGGCTTGACCGCGAAGATTTTGAAGAACTGCGGCACCTGCTCAATTTTGACCCGGATTCCGCCGCCGGCGCGATGAACACCAAGGTGATTCTTCTGGAAAGCGCCTTCAGCGTGGACGAAGCCATTGCCTTTATGCGCGGTGAAATGGCCGAAATGGAGAATCCCTATTACGCCTATGTGGTGGACGAACGCGACGTGCTGATAGGCGTGCTTTCGGTGCGCGATCTCATGCTGGCGCGGCCGGGCATTATTGTGGGGGACGCCGTGGCCGGGCAGACCGTCATCAGCGTGCGCTACGACGCCAACAGGCGCGAGGCGGCCGGCCTGCTTTCCCGCTACAATTTTCTGGCCCTGCCTGTGGTGGATTACGAAGGGCACATCATGGGCGTCATTACCTACGACGACATCATGGATATTATGGATGAGACGGCCAGCGCGGACATGCTGGGCATGGTGGGCGCCGATCCGGAAGAGAACGTGGACACGCCCTGGCTTGAGAGCGTGCGCGGTCGGTTGCCCTGGCTCATGATCAACATGGTCAACTCCGCCCTGTCGGCATCCGTCGTCTATATGTTTGAGGGCACCATCGCCCAGATGGCCGTTCTGGCCGTGCTTATGCCCATGGTGGCCAATCAGGCCGGCAATACGGGGCAACAGGCTCTGGCCGTCATGATCCGCCAGCTGGCTGTGGAGCGTTTCGATCACAAAAAGGCTTGGCTGGCCGTGTTGCGGGAGGCCAAAATCGGCGTGGCGACCGGTGTTTTTATGGCGGTTGCGACCTTTTTCGGGGCATGGGTTTTTACGCGGGATATCCGCGTGGGCCTGGTCATGGGCGGCGCGCTTCTGTGCGACATGTTGCTCGGCGCCGTTGCCGGCGGCTCAATCCCTCTGATATTTCGGGCACTCGGGCGCGATCCCGCCCACGCTTCCAGCATTTTTCTGACAACCATCACGGATGGAGCCGGTTTTTTTATTTTTTTGGGACTGGCGACGATAGTGATTTTTTAGAATTTTCCAACATGGCGGTGGACGTTTGAAACAGTCGCCGACGGAACCCCACGTCTGTTTCGCGGCAATGTGCGGGCAAATCCCCGCCCGGGGCAATCGCTCGTTTCATTGGTGATCCGCTTTGAGCCGCTCTGGCCTGTGGGGCTGTTTTTCAGGCGAAACCCGCGCGAAAGTCTGTTTTTCGTTGTGGCGGTATGCGACTACCTGGTCGCGTCCGTGGTTTTTGGCGTAGTACAGGGCCTTGTCGGCGCAGTCCAGAAGATTTTCCTGGTAGACGGAGTCCCAGTCCGGGGACATCTCGGCGATTCCGGCGCTGACGGTAACCTGAACTCCGCTTTCCAGAACATTGCCGTCCGCGTCGCGGATGAGAAAGTTGAACTGGTTGATGTTGCGCCGGATTGTTTCCGCAACGGCATACAGTTGCGATATGCCTTTGCCGGAGACGGCCAGCACAAACTCTTCCCCGCCAAAACGGGCCACAACGGTCTTGTTGCCGGCTGAAACGGCGCCCGCGCCCTCGTTGATCTGTCTGGCGACCAGAGCCAGCACCTGATCGCCGATGCGGTGGCCGTGGTTGTCGTTAAAATTTTTGAAGTGGTCTATGTCGAAGATAGCCAGAGCCAGGGGGCGGTTGTCGTCAATCCATGCCCTGACGGCCTCTGCCATGAAGGAGTCGAGGCCCCGCCGATTGAGCAGGCCGGTCAGGGGATCGCGGGTGGCCATATTTTCCAGATTGCGCAGATCGTTGGAGAGAAAGTCCCTGATACGGGAAAAGGCCAGGTGCAGTTTTTCCACCTGTAGCGCGGCATCCGCGCCGCATCCGATATCCTCGACAATGGAGATGGTTGTTTCTTCCAGTGTGCTGATGCTTTCCTTGCGCTGGTGCAGAATCCCCCGGAATTCCCTGACAAGGGATTCAGCCTCGGACAGAAGAGCTTCTATCTTCTTTTTGTACGGCGCGACGACGCAGTCGTGGTAACTGTCCAGCACATGGCGCAGGCTTGCTTCGGAGTAGTCTCTGTTCATGTAAACGTCTGTCATCAGAGACTGTATGGCTATTTTTTGAACATCGGACAAGTGCGTGTAATCCTTCACCTCCCTCAGATAGAGCAGCAAGGACCTCCAGCGCGTGTCCAGGGGCACGCCGGCCTTGTCCAGCAATCGCATCAAATCCCTGTACAGTTCCATGCTTTCCATAGATGATGCCCTTCCAGGCCGTCAATGATCTCACGCGCGTCTCAGTCCGGCAGAACCACATCCGTCAAAAAGCCCGCACACATGGCCTTGGCGATCAGTTCTCCAGAAGCGTCAAAAATTTCAACGTCATAGCTCATGATATGCTGACCGCCGCGGACAAGTCTGGCTTCGCCCACCAGAGGGCCTGCCTTGCCGGGGCGCAGAAACTCGATAGTGGTGTTCAGGCTGACCACCCCGGTCTTTCTGTCCGCGTTGGCCGCAGCTCCGAAGGTTACATCGGCCAGGGAAAAAATGGCGCCGCCGTGAGCCACGCCCATTCCGTTTCTGACATGTTCGTTCAGGGGCATGCTTACCCGGGCGTAATCGGGGCGCGCCTCCTCAATGGTCATATCCAGGTGGCGCAGCAGTTTGTCGTGTTTGGCGACATAATTGTCCATGCTTTCCGCTCCGCGCTCATTCCACCTGCTGTATGCCGTCCAGCTTCCAGTGCCCGCCGTCGCCCCGGCGCAGGAAATGCCAGATTTCTCTTACCGAAGCGGGTGAGCTTTGTCCCGGGCTTTCGCGCATGAGCACGTCGAAGAAGACCTCGGCTCTTTCCTCGTCGTTTGATTTTTCCACATGCAACAGACGCGCGTTGACCAGCAGAAGTTCCGTCGCGCCCGGCGTCGGGTCCGCCGCCATATCTTCGCGTACCTTTTCCAGAACGGCCTCTGTGGCGAAATTGGCTATGTCGCTCAAATCCCGTTTGTCCCAGGAGTTTTGCAGGCGGGTGTAAGCCATTTTCGCGCCGCGCAGAAATTCTTCCGCGTCAAAGTCGGCCGGTATGGCCGGTTCCGCAGGGTCGGACGCCGTCATGGGCACGTCAGCCGCAGGGCCTGAGCGCAGGCTGTCCCAACCGCTTTGCCCGGACTGGAAATTTTGCCCCGCGTCGGTAAAGGCCGCGCCCTGTTCTCCGGCTGGGGCTTGCGCCGCGCGTCTGGCGGCAAAAAATTTGAGGGCCAGATAGATGAGCAGGCCGAAAAGGAGAATATCCAGAAAGCCGCCCCCGGCAAAGCCGTGGCCGGAGAGGAGCGAACCGATAAGCGTGCCGGCCAGCAGGCCGCCGAAAATGCCGCCCATGCCCCCAAACATACCTCTGCCCTGCGGGGCCTGCCCCGGACGGTTTATCGCGCCGGCGTCTCTGGGAGCTTGCGTCTGGGCCGGGTTTTGCCGCATTGCCGGAGGAGTGGGCGCGGGCGTGCTCATATAGGGCTTGCCCCCGAAGGAGCGACCGCCCCCCAGACGGGCGGCCTGGGCCTCGTCCGTCGAAACCGCGAAAAGCCCCAGCGTCAACAGAAAAACAGCCAGAAGAGCGTGTAATTTCATAAAAAAATCCTGTTTGACGTTAAATGGTGGAGACAGCGTATATTTTTTCACGGCAAAACGCAAGGGTTTCGCCTGGAAGTGTCGCAGGCGCACGATATGTCTGCGGCGTCAATGCGCTTTTGGGCGTCTTTTTCAGTGCGGGCTACTCCAATTGCCTGCTAAGTAGTTGCCTATCCAAATTTATCCTGCTAAACTCTGCGGGAAAAACGGGACAATTTTTGACCAGCTATAGTTGCCTATCCAAATTTATCCTGCTAAACTGATAACGGCGTTCGGGAGTTGTTTGTACTGGCTATAGTTGCCTATCCAAATTTATCCTGCTAAACTTCCGAGGGGATCGTCCATACCCGTGGCCTGGCTATAGTTGCCTATCCAAATTTATCCTGCTAAACTATGAAGTGGGCCAAGGACGAAGCGCTCAAGGCTATAGTTGCCTATCCAAATTTATCCTGCTAAACTTGGGCAAGCCTATCGGCCTGGCCAAGGACCGGCTATAGTTGCCTATCCAAATTTATCCTACTAAACTTCTTCAGCCTTGACGTTGACGAGGACATGTTGCTATAGTTGCCTATCCAAATTTATCCTGCTAAACTGTACTGAACCTTTTCGGCGCGTCCACGCAAGCTATAGTTGCCTATCCAAATTTATCCTGCTAAACTACAACGGACGAGAACGACGTCTCCCTTCTTGCTATAGTTGCCTATCCAAATTTATCCTGCTAAACTTCGCGCGGGCGTCATTGAAGCACACGGCCGCGCTATAGTTGCCTATCCAAATTTATCCTGCTAAACTCCGAAGGTAAAAATGGCGTGGAGATAGTCAGCTATAGTTGCCTATCCAAATTTATCCTGCTAAACTAGTGCTGAAAACCTACCTGAAACGCCTGTCGCTATAGTTGCCTATCCAAATTTATCCTGCTAAACTCCAGGACGGCAAGATTGATGCGGAAGATATGCTATAGTTGCCTATCCAAATTTATCCTGCTAAACTTGACGCGGCCACCGCTTCATCTATCGTAATGCTATAGTTGCCTATCCAAATTTATCCTGCTAAACTTCCATTGAGGTAACTAGTTAAAAAGAATACTGTTATCACAAAAAGGCCGCAAAAAAATCCGTCTGGCTGTACTATATAAAACGGCACAAACGGATTTTTTTGCCTTTTTGAAAAGGGGAGGCTGTTGGGCAGTTATATTTTTGAACTTTCAGAGAGAGGATCTTCGCATGTGCGCTGTTCCCGCGGCTTTGTCCTCGTTTACGAGGGTACTACGGAAATTGGACGAATTCCCATCGATAATCTTCTGGCTGCCATCATCAGCGCGGAGGGGGCAACCCTTGCCAAGTCCTTTTTCGTACGCCTTGGCGAAGCCAATATTCCCATAATTATATGCGGCAAAGACTATATGCCGCTTTCCATTGCCGTACCTGTAACATCGCATCACAGACATTCCGCCATTGCCGAACAACAGGTACAGTGCCCACCCGTGCTTCGCAAGCAACTGTGGAAAAGCATTATACAGGCGAAAATACACAATCAAACGGCCATTCTTGCCCAGTACAGGCCAGAGCAGAAACCTGTGCTGGCAAAGCTGCGTCTGCTCCAGCGTAAAGTCAAAAGCGGCGACACGGACAATCACGAAGCTCAGGCCGCTCGACTGTATTGGCCTGCGCTCATGGGCAAGGACTTTATACGGCGGCATGATCTGGAAGGCAGCAATAGCCTTTTCAATTATGCCTATGCCATTGTGCGCTCCTGCGTGGCGCGGGCTGTGTGCGCCGCAGGGTTGCTGCCCATGTTCGGCGTGCACCACCACAACATGCTCAACGCCTTTTGCCTTGTGGACGACCTTATGGAACCGTTGCGGCCGGTGGCGGATGCATTTGTGGTGCAGCGCCTTGCGGCGACAGGGTATGCTGCAACGCTGGACACCCCGGCCAAAAGGCACCTCAGCACAATTCTTGTTCACAAGCTGGAATGCAAGAGCGGGGCCATGTCCTTTATTCCCGCAACCAACGCCTTGGCCCAATCCTTTGCAGACTGCATGCTTGTCAAAGAATCTGCCCTGTCACTGCCGCTGTTGCGGTGGCCTGACATGGCAGAAAACTAAAACAAAAACAGTTGCTTGGCGCTTTCAAGTTGTTTTGCTTCGTTATCTTCTTTTGCTTCGCCAAAATAGTTTTCTGTCATGCCATACTGCCTGTCTGTAATAAACATCACGGATACAAAACCGTTGGGCACAAGGCAGTGTCGCACTTTCTGGGCCATGTTTTGCGCGTTCTCCAGACTGTCGCAGTGACGCATGTAAACAGAAAATTGCTTACGGCTGAAACCCAGTTCCAGCAGGCTGTTGCGAAAACGTGTGGCCATCTTCATCTCCGTCTTGCTGGTCACGGGAAGATCAAACATGACGACAAGCCACATAAGCTCATAATGGCTGGGCCTACGTTGTCTTTTTGCCATGCCAGAGTTTTTTGTGTTTGTGCAGTATCTTGCCAAAGGGCGAAATGTCCACCTTACGCGCCTTGAGTCGGCACCACGTTATCAATCCCTTTCCGCCACTGGTCCACCGCGTGTACTCCTCAATCACCACAGTGCCGCTTTTGACGGTGGAAGCGCGCCCATCGAGGGGGCGGGCATCGTTGAGCAGATTGCATTGGAGCTTGTTATCGCTCATTTTCTGCACCACCATAAAACACTTGCCCTCCGGGCAGAGATCTTTGAGCTCGGCCTTCAACTCCGGCGTCAATTCCACCTCAATGACATCGTCAATGCACAAACGCCAGATAAACCGCCCACCCTTGTCTTTCCACTCCGGCACAAAGGCGTGGTTGTTGGCGTCTATGCGGGTAATGCATTCCCAGCCCACCACGCCGTCTGGGTCTTCGTAAAATTCAACGCAGTAGTTTTCTTTCGGCTCAAAGCCAAACTGCAAGCCATCATTGACGGCAACAAGCGTTTTATACTTAATGATCGGGTAGGTTGCGCCAATGGCTTCTTCCCGCCGCGCCAGAGCAATGGCTTCAGCCACGATGGCTTTTTCCCTTTCCTTTTCCGAAAGTTCCCGCACTATGCCGCCATTTTTGCGGGCTTCGTCGCGCTTTTTTTCAAGGTTGTTTTCGGCGTCAACATAGCGTGATTCTATGGCGGTCTTAATGGATTCGCACCGGTCAGATGCACGCCTTGCTGCGGGTAAATCCTGTGGAATGGTAGCCCCTGGCAATATTCCGGCCACGCTTTTTTTATCCTTAAGCGTATCAATGGATTTGCAGTAGCGAATCAGGGTCATTCCGGAATTGCGGCGCGTATCCCGCTGCAAAATACGGTACTTGGTGGCGTCGTGCAGTTGCCCGGCTTTGCCGTGCTCCTTTTTGGGAGAAACAACCACCTTGCGCAGGGCCTCCTGAAGCTGCCGACGCAACAAGCCGCTATCGCCGCCAAAGGGGGATGGAATATCCTTAACCCGCTGGTTGTTCTTCTCGGCACGTACCAAACGGCTCACCATGCTGCGCGTGGTGCAGGCCGCCACAAATGCATCAACGGCATGGTGCCGGTGGTCAATGCGGGGCTTTGCCACCCAAAGAGGATCGCGCTCAGGGTAGCCAAAGGCGTTGACGAGTATTTCTTCCGTATGGGGATCGTGCTTATGTTTGCGGATGGGCAGGCCAAAGAGTTCATACTCAATGCCGTCCAGACCCCACAAGTGGCGTAACTGCGCTGTGGTGCCGCCCTTGACCGCCACAACGTCGGAACAGAGCATGGAAAGGTAGCGCGCCGCAATTTTTGCCATGTAGCTTGTGTTGGAAAGGCGGCTATCGGTGGCGTCTTCGTCGCCCTGCTCGGCAAAGCGGCTGGAGGCATCGGGAGAAAATCGCCATTTCTTGGCTTGAGGGAAGGACTTTTCCGCTATGGCCTTTGAAATATGCTGCCATGCGTTTGGGGCGATTTTTTGTATGAATTCGTAGGGAAAGGCATTGCCCTTGGCAAAATTTTCATTGCCGGGCACGAGGGCCAGATTCATGTAGCTGTTTGACCCGCCATGCGACTGCGGGATGAGGTGTTCAATCTCACAGGCGGCAATGTCTGATTGCTTTATTTCGGCATAGCTGAACAGGCTGCGACCTCCCTGTTCCTGCCACAGGCGGTACTTGGTGCGGTTTGTGCGGGAAGGGAAAAGGCCAAGTTTTTTCAGTTCCGCATCTATGTCGGCGTTTTCCTTCTCGCGTTTTCGCATTTCGCTCTGGAGTTCTTTCCGCCTGACAGCGGACATGCCCAGTTCTCGGGCCAGTTCAATATGGATGCGCTGCGGCTTGCCATACAGCTGCACAATCTCGTTGACCACCTTGCGCAACTGGTTGAGCGCCGTGTGCACCACAGGATTGGGGATACGCCCGTGCGCGGCCTCCTCCGCGGCGGCCTGCCTGATATGCCACGGGTGAATGGGCGTCACATCCTGCCGCAGCACCTTGCCATAGTAGGGGAGCTGTGCGTAGGTTCCCCGCTTTTTGCGCAGGGCTTCTTCCTCCGCTTCAAAGCCGCAGGCGTCGGCGGCGGTGCGGTGCGTATGGGGCCGCCAGATTGCTGTTACCTCGCCTGTATGCGGGTTGATTTCCTCAATCTGCCGGCCTTCAATCAGTTTTTGCAGAATGCGCTGGGTGGCTTCAAGCCCAAGGTTGCTCCTGCCCGGAGTGAGCCGCGCCAGAGCGGCACCGACGGTTTTTTCCCCTTCCGCGCCAGAAAGATTGAGGCGCGCGCACAAGGCCGCTATCACGTCGTCTTCCGCAAGCAGTTCACTGTTTTCATCTTCCGGATGGATGGCAGGGTTTGCGATAAAATCAACAAGATCATCCCGTTGTTCTAGCGGCATTGCCTGCCACGCGGGTATGTGGGCAAAGGCTTGAATCTGGCAGAACCCGCGAATGGGTTTGGCGTCTTCGCCAAGGTTGACGCGAACGACGGTTTGCCCTGCGGTTTTGGCTATACATTTCCTGATTGCAGTCGCGGAGAGGTTGTGGCCTTCACCAAAGGCCCGTTGCGCCAACTCATCGCGCATATCTCTTGACAGGGGGCACTCCCCTTTGGCCGTTACGTAGCGCACATTGGCAAGCTGCTCATAAATGCGCCTTTGCTCTGCAAGCCGGTGCATTTTGGGCAAGCGTTTCTGCCCTGGAATAAGCGTGCAAAAACCTGTAGCATAAGGCGCGTGGGGGTGGTCGCCAAAAATCAGCTTGTATATTTTTTCTTCAAGCTCTGGCGTCAGATTTTTGTAATGTTCTGACTGCTTCTCCCAGATTTTGCGAAATTCGTCTTTGACCAGAAAGCGGGGAACCGCGTAGTCCACCGCCTTTGTGCTCACATGATGCGCACGCCTGCGGAGGGGTTTTTTCTTCTCAAGGCGTTCCACAAAAAAGGACGACAGCGTCTTGCCGCTGTCCTTTATATTTTTTTCCAGCAGGCGGTAGGCGTTGGCCGTTTTTTGACTGTCCTTTTTCTTTTTCGGCTCTTCGGAGAGATCGGCATCAGGGTTTTCTTCTGATTGCGTTAAAAATCCCGCCCCGCGGAATTTGGCCATATGTAAAAGACACCGCCCCAGATCAAAGAGGTTGTCGTATGCGGCGGAAGCGCCATGCGCTCGCAGGCAGTATGGGTTTTTACGCATAAAGCAGCGAAGTTGCCCTGTATCGGCAGGCAGCAGGCCGCGCTGCTGCAACTCTGTCTTTAGTTTGGCAAGGCGCTGGCGCCTGCGGCGGATATGTTTGCGTTCAAGCCGCCTTGCTCTTCTGATCGCCGCGCCTTCCGGCACTGAAAACGTGCGTACGCCAAGATCAAGAATTTTCGTGAGGTTGCCTTCGTTGTCGACAAAAACAAGTGCCGTGCCAATGGAAGCAATTCCCAGGTCAATCCCCAAGTAGTAGCGATAATATTTCGGCATGCCTTCCCCGTTGACAAAAAAAATGAAATTGTTTATTTGATGGACGCCATCTGATTTTTCTTAGCAGGATAGAATTGGATAGGCAAGTAACTATAACAAGTGGATTTATTCCACCGACAAATTCGGCGGTTCCCTTCGGGGGCCGCCCTTTGTTATGTCCGCCCTGGGATTTCCTGTACGTTGCATGTCATCCGGAATGCTCCTTCCCTTGGGGATTGTTTCCATTCGCAAATCATGGCAGAGGGCTTCGCCGGTCAGCAGCCAGGCGGTATAGGCAATCATGGCGGCGTTGTCCGTGCACAGGGCGGGGGACGGCGAGAGGGCGCGGCCGCCGCGCCGGCGCATGAGCTCACCCATGCGTTTCCGCAGCAGTTTGTTCGCGGCCACGCCTCCGGCAAGCAACAATTCGTGAATGTCGGGGTATGCGGCAAGGGCGCGCTCAGTCTTGGCGCACAGCGTATCCACAACGGCGAGATTGAAGGAAGCGCAAAAATTTTTCAGAGCGTTTGGGGCGTCATCCGGGCCTGGAGCGGGAAGATGACCATCCGGCTTTTCATTCCGCTTTTCAAGTTCCGGAAACGCACGCAGAGCGGTGAGAGCGGCGGTTTTCAACCCGCTGAAACTGAAGTCCAGATTGTCGTTGCGCAGGTAGGGGCGTGGGAAAAGGCCGGGATCCGCCACTCCGGCATTTGCCAGAGCGTCAATGGTCCGGCCGCAGGGATACGGCAGGCCAAGCATTTTGCCCACCTTGTCAAACGCCTCGCCGGCCGCGTCATCCAGAGTTCCGCCGAGCAGATGAAATTCAGTCGTCCCCCGGATGAGATACAGGTGCGTGTGGCCGCCCGAGACGAGCAGGCCGATCGCCGGCAGGCTGAAATCGTGCTCCAGTCCCACTGCCAGCAAATGGGCATGCAGATGATTGATGCCGATGAATTTCGCGTCGATGGTCAAGGCCAGCGTCTTGGCAAAGGACACGCCCACAAGCAGGCTGCCCAGAAGGCCAGGTCCCCGCGCCGCCGCGACAACGTCAATCTGCTCCGGGAGGATGCCGGCGCGGCGCAGAAGTTCATCAAAGAGCGGGCCGATGGAACGGCAGTGTTCGCGTGAGGCCAATTCCGGCACAACGCCGCCGAAAAGCGCGTGAATATCCGTTTGGCTTGCCAGGACCGAATCAAGCAGACATCCATCGGCCACGAGGGCCAGAGCGGTTTCGTCACAGGAGGATTCAATGCCGAGGCAGAGCACGGGACGCCGTCAGAAACTCTCGGAGCATGCCCCGGGGCACGGTCCGGTTATGATTTTTCGTATTTTCCGTAAATTCTTTCAACAGCCGCGACATCATCGGCGGAACCGATAAAGAGCGGGGTTCGGGCGTGCAATTGTTCGGGAACGCGTTCGAGTATGCGCCCGCGTCCGTCGCTGGCGCATCCGGCAGCCTGCTCGGCGAGAAAGGCCAGCGGCGCGGCCTCGCACATGAGACGCAACTTCCCCTGTGGTTTCGCCGAATCAGCCGGATACATGTATATGCCGCCGTTGACGAGCGTTCTGTGAAAATCTGCGACCAGCGCGCCGACGTAGCGGGAGGAGTATATTTTGCCGTCCCGCGACCGGCATGTATGAAACCAGTCCACAACTTCCCGCGTCGCCTTGCTCCAGTTTTTCCTGTTGCCTTCGTTGACCGAGTATATGCTGCCCTGACTCGGTATGCGCATGTTGGGGTGGGAGAGCAAAAATTCGCCGACCCCCGGGTCCAGGGTAAAGCCGTGCACTCCCTGTCCGGTGCTGAACACAAGCATGGTTGACGGCCCGTAAAGCACATAGCCAGCGGCTACCTGATTGGCCCCGGGCTGCAGCACCTCCTCCAGCGTCGCATCGCCGCTGTTGCCGTGAGGACGGCGCAAAATGGAAAAAATGGTTCCGACGTTGATATTGACGTCAATATTGCTGGAGCCGTCTAGGGGGTCAAAGATAAGGATATAGTCGCCGCGGGGAAAATCCGGGCGGATGCGGATGAGTTCGGCGTTTTCTTCCGAACTCATCGCGCACAGCGCGCCGCAACGCTCCATGCGCCAGGTCAGAATATTGTTGGCGATATCATCCAGCTTCTGGACGTTTTCTCCCTGCACGTTTATTTCACCGGTGCCGCCGAGTATGTCGAGGAGTCCGGCTTTGGCTATCCGTCTGGAAATAATCTTGGCGGAGAGTATAAGGTCATAGAGCAAGCCGGTGAACATTCCGGTGGCATGGGGCGATTTTTTTTGATAGAGCAAAAGGTGTTCAGTAACAGTAATTTCCGCCATCCCGTCATCCTCTCTGCTTAAATGGTCTGTCCCGTCGTGTGAAGCTAACGCGGCCCAAACGGGCTGGGTCTGCCGCCGGGCAATGTCGGCGCCTGCTGCGTATCCGGCTGTTTCGGTTCGGACGGTTTGTCCGCATCGTTGTCGTTTGTTTCCCCGTCAGTCGTTCGGGAAGCGCCGAAGGTTTCTTTTTCTTCAGCCTGAGGGGTCGTTTTCTCCCCGGGCGGTCCAAAGGGGCTTGGGCGTCCGTCCGGCAACCTCGGACCGCTTATGGGCGTCGCGCTCTCCGGGTCCGGGGTTTCAGGCTGGGTTTTTCGCGCGGGCGCAGCCGTCTCCTGCACGCGTCGCGGGCGTTGCGTCCGCTCCACGGGGACGTCTTCTCCTTCCAGTCTTCTTTCCCGCACGCGGGAGTTTGTTCCGGCCTTGCCTTTCAGCAGGACGCTTTCCGAGCTTCCGGGTTGAATGTCGTGGGCGGGCGCTCCGGATGCCGGTTGAGCCGGACTTCCCTCAATGTTGGCCGCCGCGGTCGGCGTCATCTGCTGGCCGTCGTCAATATTTTTGCGTGATTTGCGTTCCGGTCGGGGAGGGGGGGGGAGTTTTTCGGCTTCCTGTGGGAAGTAGCGGAGGCCCTGATCCGGATTTCCGTCGCCGTCGGGGAAAGAACCGGATTGGCATACGGAGAAGACCAGCGGCAAATTGGCAAACCAGCGTACGATATAATAAAAGGAACCGGCCGCGTTTTTGCATTCTCCGGAAGAACTTTTGGTGACGACTTCTTTCCAGTCTGTTCCGGAAAGCGGAGTCGCGCCGTATTCGTATTTGCCGGGCCACAGCAATGCCTGTGGGGCAAGAATGACGATGCCGGATGGGGCTCCGCAGAATTGGACCAGCGTCCGCATGTCAAAATAGGCGACGAGAACGCCTAGAAAGTCCGCGCCGTCATACAGGGGCACGGCCAGCATTACTTCCGGTCCCAGAACGTTGTTTTGGACACAGGCGCGCAGCGCCCTGTTGCTCTGCTTTTTGTCTTCATACAACAGGGGGATGAAGTCCAGTTGTTTCTGCGGCGGCGCCGGCGTTTGCCCCAAAATCACGCCGTCGTATTTTACGCCGGCAAAACCGCTCAACCATGGAAAATCCGACATGAAAGCGGCAACCCATGACTTTGTGGGCGGCTTGTCGGCGTTCATCATGGCGCGTTCCAGACGGCGCAGCTGTTCGTCAACGGCCATCATGCCTTTGGACAGTTCCAGCGCCGACGGCGAAAGACTTCCTTTTTCACTGTAGTCTATTTCCGCGGCCGGGCTGATATAAGTATTCCAAGCGTCTTTTGTGCTTTTCCAGACATCCTTAGTGGGTTGGTATGAACTGCAGCCCGCCAGCGACAGAGCGAGCAGCGCCGGCAGAAAAAAAAGTCGTGTGAATGGAATAAGCACATGTTTCTCCATTTTTTCTAATAACAACCGATGAAAAGGCTGTCCGGGATTTTTGGGGGCCGGGGAACGCTATCCCTGCGCCCGGGCCTCCACCCGTTCAGCCAACGCCTCAAGCATGCTTATCAGTTTGTCTTTTCCGACAGCGGGTTCCGCTCCCTGCGCGGTTTGTTCCACTGGCGTCTCCGGCGCCGCGGAAAGCTTCGCATTCAGCGTGGTCACGCGTTGGAGCAGGTCGGAACGCTCTGCCGGATCTGTCGAGGCGGCAGCCAGTTCCTGGTAAATATCCAGAGCGCCCTTTATGTCGCCCTGCTCGGCAAGAATTTCAGCCATTGAGCGTGTGCGCAGGGAAAACCGCTCCTCGCCGTCATCGGATGAGGCGATGCCGGGCTCGTCCATGCCTGTGGGAACGGCATCCGCGTCGTCATCGGCGTGTTCCGGCTGCGCGTCTTCCCGCGCTTCGGGCTTGGCGTCAAGAGCAGGAGACGCGGGTTGCCCTTCCGGGAAAGCGGGGGGAACGTCCTGCGGCTTTTGCGCGGGGACTCCGTCGGGACGCGCGGACACCGCGGCGGTTTCGCCCTGACCGAGGATGTCTCGCAAGCCCTTGTCAATGACATCGCTCAGTGAGAGGGAACTGTTCATGAAATGGGCAGCCACAAAACGCAAGACCAACCCCATGTCCCGTGAGGCCTCGCCCGAGGAACAGGCGGCCCATGCCAGCCAAAATTCCGTGTGGGCGGAAAAGAGGGCGGTGATTTTGTTCAGCTGGTCCGCGCAGGCTGTGTTTCGTCCCGCGCCGTGCAGCAATTCTATAAGAAACAAACGTGCTTCAAGGTACTCCGGGTGACGTTCGAGACCATGTTCAAGAATTTCAATCGCCTCGTCACGGCGGTTTTCCGCTTTCAGCAAACGCGCCAGCGGGAAGAACACCTTTGAATTGGGCTCTATTTCCAGCACTTCCCTGTACCATTCAATTTTTTCCGTCATCATGCGCCCCCCCGGAGGTTATTTTTATTGCGTCATCGAATATATACAGGACTTCATTTTCACGAACATAATGCAGATATTTTCGAATGACTTTCTGCATATATTGCTTGTCCGATTGCAGTAAACGTATTTCACGACTCAGCGAAAGATTTCTTGCGTCCATAGCTTCCAGATGTTTCTGCAATTCAGCATGTTGATTCTTGATTTCACGATACTCTACCAAACCTGTAGGCCCCCAGATCATGCGCCCGAAAAGGCATATATTGATCAGGCTTAAAGCTGTAAGTATGAAAACTCGCCAAAACATTTATTGCAGAACACGTTTTTGCTGTTGTCTGTCCTGTGTAGTGAACTTCAGTTCGGAAAGAAAATTAGCCGTGGCCTTTTCCAGCCTTGACACATCCTCCTCATTCAAAACCATGTCATCAGCCTGTTGCAGATACGTCTTCAGGACGGAAATTTCATTGTTGAGAAAAGGCGCCCACAACTGCTCGCTCAATTCCGGTTCAAGCTCCAGAATCGTCTGTATGCAATTTTTGAGTCGCATGTGCAGGATGGTGGAAGCGGGCGTCGTCATGGTCATGGTTGTTGCTTGCCGCGGTATGTATTTTTGTAGAAGTCAAGACAGTAGTTGGCACCGGAAAAAACAGCCATGACCAGTGCCAGATACAGCAAAATTTCGCCGATCAGGCTGAGTGTCACGCCCCAGAGGGGATAGTGCATCATAATCGGTATAATGGCGATAATCTGCAGTATGGTTTTTGTTTTGCCGAATTTGTCAGCCGCGAGGCATATGCCGGCATCGCTCGCCATAGCTCTGAGACCGGTGACTATGAGTTCGCGGCAAACAATTATTATCACTGCCCAGGCCGGTGCCCAATCAAGTTTTACAAACATGATCAACACGGAGCATATCAGCACCTTGTCAGCCAGCGGATCGAGAAATTTTCCCACGCTGGTGACGATGTTCTCCCGTCTGGCTATATATCCGTCCGCCCAGTCGGTGATGGATGCGAAAATAAAGGCGCATGTCGCCAGTATGCAAAAGACGGGGCCTTCAAAATACAATAAAATCACCACGAGCGGCGTCATAACGATGCGCAATAAAGTAATTTTGTTGGCAAGGTTGAACATATTCGCTTTAAATCCGCCTGGCTCGCGTCATGAGCGTCACCCGCAATTACGTTGAGATTTTTTGCGCCGCCGCGAAACTGCAACTACCAATACCATACAAGTTTAACGGAATGTAGCGTGAAGTCAATCGTCTCCTCCAATTGCAGCGCGCCGCGGACGAATTTCCGTTGAGCGCATATGTGCCAGGAGGGCCCGGCCAGGTAATCGCCGTCGCCGCCGATTTGGACGGAGGATGGAGTATGGGGAAAAGAGCATGCATTACAGAAAGACACGACCAACCTCTGAAGGTAATGATTTCGCGCGTTGATCAGTGCCTCTGCCGTGGATGCCGACGAGATCCACAAAAATGACGGCGTCATGCTCGCGGGCGACCGGATGGTCTCCTGATTTGTGCAGGCACGTGAGGCGCTGATGCTCGCGTGATCCGACAGGGGCGATCAGAATACCGTTTTTATCAAGCTGCTCGACAAGGGGGGCTGGTATTTTCGGCCCGCATGCCGTTATGATGATGCGATCAAACGGCGCTGCGTCGGGCAGCCCCAGCGTTCCGTCGCCAAAGAAAGCATAAATAGACCGAAATCCCAGAGAATGCAACAGGTTTCCGGTTTCACGGTAAAGTTCCGGCACACATTCCACGGTAAAGACAGTGCAGCCCAATTGCGCGAGCACGGCCGCCTGATAGCCGGAACCTGTGCCGATCTCCAGTACGCGCAAGCCCGGTTTCAACTTCAGGAGGCTGCTCATCAGGGCCACTATGTACGGTTGCGATATGCTTTGACCAAAACCGATGGGAAGGGGGGTATCTTCATACGCCTGGACGGCGAGGGCTTTCTGCACAAAGAGGTGCCTGGGAACGTTGTTCATGGCCGACAGCACCCTTTCGTCCCTGATTCCTCTGGCCTGAAGCAGGCGTACCATACGGGCCCGCAGCCTTTTGGGATCCGGAGGTCTTTCCGGCAGGGGCAAGTCCCGACCGGTATCTTCGTATTGGCAGTTAAAACAATATGTCGTCATTTTTTGAGGGGATGAAAATTTTTATGCGACACCAAAATCGGACACGGGTTTTCAGTCTTGCGTCACGATTATTTTTGCCGTGAGAACCAAGAAAAAGTCAAGACTTTTTCTTGAAAATGAAAGCCGATTGTGCAAATATACATTCTGAAAGCAACAACGGGGTGTCAATGCGAAAGAGAAGTCTTTTCTCCTCAATTTTGGGGCCTGCGCTCATTGTGGTGTTGATCGCCGCAGGCTATGTGTTTTTAAAGGACATGGACGGCCCGGCAGTCCAGGTGACCCCGAACACCGGCAGGGTTTCGCCAAAGACCGTGCTGAAGATAGCCATGTCTGATCCGTCCGGTTTGCGATCCGTGTCCGTCGGTGTTCGCAGAAACAATATTATCACAACGATTTTCAGCCGACATTTTGAGCAGTACCAGCCTGAGCGCACTGTGGATGTGTCCCTTGCCGAGGCGAATCTGCGGGAAGGGGCGTTTGATCTCGAAATTCGCGCTACAGACGCTTCGCTGGCCGGATTTGGTCAGGGAAACACGCGCACGATTTTGCTCCCTTTGCGTCTGGATACCCAACCGCCGCGCATTTCCGTAAAAACGCTCCCCCCCAATGTTCACAGGGGAGGGACAGCCGTCGTCAAATACACCATTGATGAGGATGTCAGCGCTTCGGGCGTGCTTGTCGCGGGATACTTTGTGCCCGGTTATCTGCAACGGGACGGCGCCTATATCTGCTTTTTCCCGTTTCCGTACAGCATGACGGCCAAAGATTACAAAAACGCCGTGGAAATAACCGCAACAGATCTTGCCGGCAATGTGACAAAGAGCCGGTTGACGGTCATGGCCTATGAACGCAATTTCAAAAGCGACACGCTACAGCTCAAGGAAGATTTTTTGGTCGCCGTCCAGAACAAGCTTCGTGACCTGGCTCCGGAATCGGTTACGCCGCTGGATTGTTACCTGTATATCAACAATCAGGTCAGAGCAGCCAATGTATTGACCCTGCAGGAGATAACCAGGAACACCGCCGCCGCCATGCTCTGGACAGGCGCTTTCGCGCGTCTGCCGCGTTCCGCGCCGCGCGCCGGCTTTGCCGATCACCGTCTTTTCCAGTGGCAGGGCAAACTTGTGGGGGAATCGTATCATCTTGGTCTGGATCTGGCTTCAGTGCGCAATGCTGAAGTGCCCGCCGGAAACAGCGGGCGCGTTGTTTTTTCCGGAAATTTGGGAATTTACGGAAACATGATTGTCATTGATCACGGCCTGGGCTGCATGTCCTTATACTCCCATTTGAGTGAGCAGTTTGTCCACATCGGGGACGTCGTCAGCAAGGGGCAGGTTATAGGCAAAACCGGCAGCACCGGCCTCGCTTTCGGCGATCATCTGCACTTCGGCATTCTGGTCGGCGGGATGGAAGTGACGCCCATCGAATGGCTTGATCCCAAGTGGATCCGCGACAACGTGACGGGGAGGATAAGCGTTGATTCTCCGTAACAACGCGACATCGGCGCGGAATCATGATGAAAGCCGGCCTCCGCCTTCCTTGAGCCGTTGCAAAAATTTGTCGCGACAATCATAGCTGCAGAAACGGTACACTTTTTCTCCGTCCCGGACGGTCACTTCAGCATCCGCGCTGACGTAGACGCCGCATTCGGGGTCTTTCACCATTTCGCCGGCTTGAACTTTTCTGGCGGTTTCCTCGGCTTCGGTTTTTTCCCCGTCTTTTTTCTTTTTAAGCAGGTCGTTGGCGAAAAGTCTGTAAAGTATGTATGCCGCAGCGGCAAGAATAAGCCATTTCCACATCCGCAATCTCCTTTGACATCGTCATTGTTCGGACAACAAAAAGCCCCCGCAAAACATCTTACTGGAAAATGCGATTGTCTTCAACGCGATACTTCAGACGATCCAGAAGACTTTTTACGGAGACGTCATCAATGTGGATATCCGGCGCTATCTCCAGCAACGGGACAAGGACGAAGGCGCGTCGGCTCATACGCGGGTGCGGCAACAGACAGCTCGGGGAGGATGACTTCGCCGCGCCGTAGAGCAGCAAATCCATGTCTATAACGCGAGGACCGTAACGCTTGTCGCCCGAAGCGCGTGTCCGGCCCAGATCGCGTTCCATGTCAAGGAGGGTCAAAAGGAATGATTCGGGGGTCCAACTGTTGCCGGGGAAAACTTCCACAACCTGGTTCAAAAACCAGGCCTGCTCTTTGCAATCCTGCGGTTCCGTGCGATATATCCCGGATGCTGAGCCCGGGCGGACGTCAGGTATCACCCCCAGACGCAGACGGGCCGCTTTAAGCATGGCCGCCGCCCGCGCATCATTTGATCCGAGGCAGATATAGGCGCCGTTCGGCCGCTGTAAACGCCGACTCGGCATCACCGTATGACTTCCTGCATGTTCAAGGGAAACCTCATCAAATTTTTCTTGATTTTTTTCATGAATGGGGGTACACAAATTTTTTACAATATCTTGCGAGGGGGTGATGTCTTTGCCGGGTGTTTTTCTCAACGAAGATGAATACAATTTCGATATTGCACTGCGCCGCTTTAAAAAACAAGTGGAAAAAGCCGGGATTCTTTCTGAAATGAAGAAACGCCAGCACTATGAAAAGCCCAGCGTTATGCGCAAGAAGAAAAAAGCCGCCGCTCGCAAGCGCCTGATGAAAAAAATCAGGAAAATGAACATGGTCTGATGTCGTCCCTGTAACAGCGTATCTCGTCAGCATAACTTGCGGGAAACCGTAATGGTTTCCCGCGATCTCGGTTCTGAGCGAATCTGATATGAAACTTGCTGAAAAAATTGAAAAAGATTACATCGCGGCCTATAAAGCCAAAGATGCCGTCCGGGTGACTGTTTTACGTCTTTTGAAGACAGCCGTGAAAAACCGTCTTGTTGCCCTCTGTCGGCCCGGCGGAGCGCTTTCTGACGAAGAACTGCTGGATGTCCTTATCAAGGAGGCGAAACAGAGACAAGACTCCATTGAGCAGTACAGCGCCGCCGGGCGGACCGATCTCGCGGACAGGGAGCGGGCGGAACTGCTTGTCCTCGGGGACTATCTGCCCAAAGCCCTGTCGTCCGAAGAAGTCGCGGAATCCGTTGATGCCGCGATCAAAGAACTTGGGGCGTGCTCTCCCAAGGATACGGGCAAGGTGATTTCCGCCGTGATGTCCCTCCACAGAGGGCGCGTGGACGGGAAAACGCTTGCCGAAATAGTGAAGGCCCGTCTGGCCTGAGCCTCAATGGCACATCAGCGTACGCTGGACTCCCTGGAATTCGGCAAGATATCCGAAAGACTCGCTTCTCTGTGCGAGTCGGCGGCGGGCCGCGAACGCGCTTTGGCCCTGAGACCGTTTCTGCATTGCGGAGAAGCTGTCCACGCCGCCGAAATCTACGCGGAATCCCTTGTATGTTTTTCCTCCGGGGGCAGGGAGGACGCTTTTTCCGTATCACCGTTCCCGGACATCGGTCCGTTGCTGGAACGCGCTTCCGACCCGGCAAAGCGGGCGCTTGACATAGAGGCTTTGTGGGCGATACGGGAAACGCTCAAACTGGCCCAGAGCGCCAACAAGGCCATTACCGCGCCGCAGGAGGCCGTAAGTGGTTGGCCCAATCTTTTTTCCATGGCGGTCGCCTCCTCCGCGCCTGTACAGCTGACGGCTGCGCTTGTGCGGTGTATCTCCGACGATGCCCTTGTTCAGGATGCGGCCTCGCCCGAGCTGTATCGTCTGCGGGTTGAACTGAGAAAGCTGCACCGGACATGCTCCGGGAAAATCAGGGAATTTGCCGGGCAGTACAATCTCTCCCATTATCTGCAGGATGAATTCATCACTCTTTCCTCCGACAGATATGTTCTTCCCTTAAAAAGCAATTTCAAGGGCCGGATGCAGGGCATTATTCATGACTGGTCCCAAACCGGTGAAACCTGCTATTTTGAACCCATGTTTCTGCTCGCGCTGAACAACCGGCTTCAGGAGCTCAAACGCGAAGAGCGGGTTGAAGAACAGAAAATCATCGCTTATCTTCAGAACATGTTGTCCGCTGAACTGGATGAAGCGCGCGCAGCGTTCGAATTTCTGGCGCAGCTTGATGTTTTGCAGGCCAAGCGACGCATGGCGCGTCTGATTGACGGGCATTGTCTGAGCCTTGGAGAACCTGGGGAAGGCATCAATCTGATGGAGGCCCGTCACCCGATTCTTGCTCTGGAACATGCCGAAAACGGGCTGAACGCGCGCGTGCGTCCCCTTGACATTCAACTGCGGCCGGGAGAACAGGCCTTGGTCATCACGGGGGGTAACGCAGGCGGCAAAACGGTGTGCCTTAAAACCCTCGGCCTTGTCGCCGTCATGACCTACAGCGGATTGCCGGCGCCGGTGACCAAAGGTTCGCATATTCCCTGGTTTGATCATATTGACGCATTTATCGGCGACGAACAGAGCATTGAAAACAGTGTTTCCACCTTTAGCGCGCAAATCCGGCATCTCGCCGAGGCGTTGAAGCATCTTGACTGCACCTGTCTGGTCTTGCTGGATGAATTTGGGGTCGGCACCGATCCCGCGGAAGGCTCCGCGCTTGCGCTGGCGGTTTGCGATGCGCTTGTGGAAAGGGGCGCGCATATTTTTGTCGCAACGCATTTTCCGGCTCTCAAGGTATACGCCCTGACGCGTGAGCGCGTCCGGGCCGCATCCATGCTCTTTGATCCGAAAACTCGAAAACCCCTGTTCAGGTTGGCCTATGATCAGGTCGGCCCAAGCCATGCGCTGCCCGTTGCCCGCGAATACGGACTTCCCCTTGCTATAATCGACAGGGCGGAGCAATACCTTCTGCAACACGGACAGGACGCTTCCGATATGCTTGAGCGGCTCAACGAACTGGCTGCGCAGAGAGACAGGGAATTGCGCGATCTGGCGCGGGAGCGTGAGAGGGCCGGCGCCGCCATGTTGCGGACGCAGGAACGCCTGGAGAGGGAAAGAACGCAACTGTACAAGGAAATACGCAGTCAGGCGGCGGAACTGATGCGGGCCTGGAAGGACGGCCGCGCCGGCCCCAAACAGGCCTTGAAGGAAATGTCGAAACTGCGCGCCGCTCTGGCCTTGTCTGATGTTCCGGGCAGAGATTCTTCCGACAAGGCCGTTTCAGATGCCCAGTCTTTTCTTGTCGGGCAGAATGTCCGGCACCGCGCCTTCAACAAATTTGGAGCAATTACCGAAGTGGATGCGCGGCGTGGGAGAGTGCGGCTGGATTTGGGCGGTATTACGGTCTGGGCAAAGAACAGTGATATTGCCGCAGACTGCGGCGCGGGCGCCCCTGCTCCCGAGAGTCGCTTTTTGCGGCCGTCGAATAAGGCTGATGAAGAATGCCGGTTCAGTGTCGATCTACGGGGAATGACCGTTTCCGAGGCCCTGAGCGCGGCGGACAGGTTTTTGGATCAATCTCTGCTCGCCGGCAGGCAGGAAGTCGAAATTGTCCACGGACGCGGCACAGGGGCACTACGCAGAGAGCTTCACAGTTTTTTGCGTACGCTTTCATCCGTGGAATTTTTTGAGACCGCGTCGGAAGAGAGGGGAGGGGACGGGATGACCATCGTCTCCCTGCGCTGACAGACATCTGAGAATCCGGATTGGTGACGTGGAAAATGGCAACGTCGTGCGCCTTGTCAAAGAGCGCCTTAATATCGTGGATGTGGTGCGCCGATACGTGGGTCTCAAACGCAACGGCGCCAGATGGACGGCGCCTTGTCCCTTTCATCAGGAAACAAAGCCGTCTTTCTCCGTCAACGAGGAACTCGGCGTTTTTCACTGTTTCGGTTGTCAGGCATCCGGAGACATTTTTGACTTTTACAGCAGAATCAATGGGCTTGATTTCAAGGAAACCCTGGAACAGTTGGCTCAGGATGCCGGCGTGGAACTGCATCGTTCCTTTCGCGGCAGGCCTCAGGGTGGGCAGAAGGAGGACCCCCGTTCCGTCAGACAGCGCATTCTGCGCATGCATCAGATCGCCGCAGCGCATTTCGCCTCGGAACTTAAAGGCAAAAACGGCCTTGAATGCCGCGCGTATATTGAGAAGCGCGGTTTGAGTCAGGACATTGTGGAATATTTCGGCCTGGGTTGGGCGGGACGAGAGTGGGATTCACTGGCAAAAACATTGCGTCGGGCCGGTTTTGGCGAACAGGCGGCCGTTGAGTCAAACCTGTTGAGCAGGTCCGCCAGGGGCACCGTGTTTGACCGTTTCCGGGGACGTCTGATGTTCCCCATCAAAAATTTGTCCGGCCAGGTCATAGCTTTTGGCGGAAGAATAATCCGTGAGGAGGAAGAGGCGAAATATGTAAACAGCGCTGACACCATTATTTATAAAAAGGGAGAGCATGTTTTCGGACTGCAGCAAGCCAGAAAAAGCATAACGGTTGAGGGGAGAGCCCTGCTGACGGAAGGCTATATGGATGTGGTCACCTTGTGTCAGTTCGGCTACGAAAACGCTGTCGGGGTGCTTGGGACAGCCCTGACGCCGGAGCAAGTGAAACGCATATCCGGCTTTGCCTCACGGGTTGTTCTGGTTTTTGACGGCGACCGAGCGGGGCGCAAGGCGGCCTTGCGGGGCAGCGAAATGTTGTTGGCCAGCGGTCTTGACTGCGCTGTCGTCTCCTTGCCGGACGGGGAAGATATTGACGGCTTTTTAAGAAAAAAAGGGACCGACGCCTTCGATGAACTGCTCGCCAAGGCCATTGACGGTTGGCAATACTGTATTACTGTTTTGAAAACCTTGGCGCCGCGCGAGTCTGTTGAATGGGCACGTCAGTTTTTGCGCAGTGTGGAAATTCCGGAACTGCTCAGTCCCTACATATCAAAACTGGCTGGACAATTGCAGATTTCAGAGTCCGCCTTGCGTGAGGGCATTGCCGATTGGAACGCCCGTCGGCATTCGGGACGCGCGGCGTCTTCGCACGGCCCGCGCGGGGAAAGCCCGTCTCCGCAGAATATGAGGGAGATGCAGATACTCATGTTTGCTGTTCGCTATCCGGAGCGTTTGCATGACCTGCGCGCATTGGGCGCCGATATGCTGCTTCAGTCCAACGCCGCCAAGGATTTTTGGGAAAAAATAGACAAGTGGGGAGAAAATGCGCAACATTGTCTGGATGATCAGGAAAAAATAATATGGTCGCGATTCAGAGGGCCTTCGGCGGCTCCACGGGGCGACGGAGATAAAGAGCTTGCCCTGTTGCGGGACCAACTGGACAACTACTATAAATTTTCACAAAAATCTTCTGTTTTCGCAGCGTTATCAAAAAATACATCCACGGATGACTTTGCTTCGGATTTGGATTATCTTCGCGCACTGCAAAACACTTTGGAGCCCGACCATGAGTAATCTTAAAAATATTCCACAAATTCAATCGCTTATCGCAAAAGGCCAGGGAGCAGGGTTTCTGACGTATGCTGAAGTCAACAAGGCCGTGCCCATGGAAATGAGCACGCCCGAAATTCTGGAAGAAATCATAGGTATTTTTGAACAGTTGGAAATTGATATCGTCACAACGGAAAATGAAGGGAAAAAGACTGTCATCGCCGAGGTTGAAAGCGGCGAGGATGTCATGGACGGAGGAACATTTGTTCTGACGGAGGATGAAGATTCGGCGGAGTTTTCTCCCCGCAGCACCGATCCCGTACGCATGTACCTCCGCGAGATGGGCGCGGTGCCCTTGCTGGACCGCGACGGAGAGGTCGTCATAGCCAAAAAGATCGAGATGGGCGAGCAGGAAGTGCTGTACGCGCTTGTTGAAGTTCCCGTGGCTGTTGAAGAACTTATCAATGTTGGAGAAGAGTTGAGGCAAAACCGTCTCAAACTCAAGGATGTCGTCAAAACCATAGAAGAAGACGACCCCGGCGAAGATGAGATGAACCAGCGTTCGCGGGTCATACTGCTTTTGGATGAAATCAGGCAGATATACAGAAAAAAACGGAAAATATACCAGAAGCTGGACGACTGCGCCACGCTGGAACGCCGCGTCGCCGCGATACAGAAAGAAATACTTGTTTACAAGGATGAAATCGTCAGCAGACTGCGGGACATAAAGCTGGAAAAGAAGCTGATGGACGGCATCAGCGAGACGGTGGAAGACTATGTGCGTCAGATGCACAACTGCCAGCGCGACCTTTCGGCATATATCCTCTCCACCGGGAAAAGCCAGGCCGAAATCCAGAATCTTTTTTCAGGTCTTGAAAGACGTGAGATATCGCCCATGGACGCCGCCCGGGATCTGAATCTCAGCGTGGATGAGCTGTTTTCGTTCAAAGAAATGATTATCGGCAAAATTGAAATCCTGAAACGCCTCCAGGAAAAATGCTGCCACAATGTTACCGACCTTGAGGAAGTGCTCTGGCGCATAAAGCGGGGAAACAACGCGGCCATGCGCGCCAAGCAGGAACTTATTCGCTCGAATCTCCGCCTTGTGGTCTCCATAGCGAAAAAATACACCAACCGCGGCCTGCAATTTCTGGATCTCATCCAGGAGGGGAATATCGGTTTGATGAAGGCCGTTGACAAGTTCGAGTATCAGCGCGGGTATAAATTTTCCACATACGCCACCTGGTGGATCCGGCAGGCCATCACACGGGCCATAGCCGACCAGGCCAGAACAATCCGCATACCGGTGCATATGATAGAAACCATCAACAAGCTCATGCGGACGGCGCGGTATCTTGTGCAGGAACTCGGGCGCGACCCCATGCCGGAAGAAATCGCGGACCGGATGGATTATCCTGTGGAAAAAGTGAAAAAAGTTCTTAAAATCGCCAAGGAACCCATTTCACTGGAAACGCCTATCGGCGACGAGGAAGATTCCAGCCTCGGCGATTTTATTGAAGACAAAAAGGCTGTCGCGCCCGCCGAGGAAGTCATCAACACCAAACTTGCCGAGCAACTTGCCGCTGTTCTCGCCGACTTGACGACACGCGAGGAACAGGTGCTGCGTAAACGTTTCGGCATTGAGGAAAAAAGCGATCATACCCTGGAGGAAGTCGGCAAGCTCTTCAATGTCACCCGGGAGCGGATACGGCAGATTGAAGCCAAGGCTCTGCGCAAACTCCGACATCCCATACGCAGTCAGCCACTGCGTTCCTATTATGAAAGCTGAATTTTGCCGCTGAGATGCGTTTGTTCTTCTTTTTTCCCAATCGGCACATGTTCGTTTTGACGTTGTGCCTGTGGTTCTGCCTGCCCGTCGGCCCTGCTCATGGCGGACAACAGGCGGAACAGCGCGTGACTGAAGGTGTTGTCGCCTATTGCTTTGACGGAGACACGCTCAAGTTGACAGACAGGCGCGTCGTGCGTCTTGCCGGAATCGACGCGCCTGAAATGGCCCGTCCAGCGAGGGGCGGCACAAAAAATGACGTCAAAAAAGGGCAGTATTACGCCCGTCAAGCGCGCCAAAGCATGGTTCATCTGGCCCAGGGGAAAAAAGTGCGTCTCTTCCCGGTAACAGACCAAGGCGAAAAAGACGATTACGGCCGCATCATCGCGGACGTGCGTCTTGAGGACGGGCAGTCCCTCAGCGCGTTGATGGTAGGTCAGGGGGCGGCCTTTTTTTATCCGCACACGAATTTGAATGGCGCTTTTATGCAACGTCTGCTGCAACTGCAGAAAAGAGCCATTGCCGCCAAAAGCGGCTTGTGGGCCCATCTGCTGGGGCTTCCTCTCGCTCTGAACAGTTATGTCGGCAATCGTTCGTCCCTGCGTTTTTTCCCGGGGGATTGCCCCGAAGCGCAACATATCAAACCACGCAACAGAATATATTTCGGCACGCTGATGGACGCCTTTCTGGCCGGCTATGCCCCGGCCAGGATATGTCTATTTTGGCCGACCGAACAATAAAACAGGCGCGACAGTCTTTGGACGACGTAAGGCCAAAAGTCTGGCTTTCGCTTGACCCATGCCTTGACTTTTTCTCTCAAAATATGCCATGCTTTAAAGACGTGTTTTTTAGGGACAGAAGGAGGACAACATAATGTAAGGCCGCGCCTGGCGCGCGATACAGCGCCAGCAGTCACGGCAAACCCTTGAATGCGGCGAAATCGCGGCGTCATCATCGTATGTGGAGGTACGTATGACAACAATTTTTTATCTTCTTGCCTATCTGGCGGTAGCGGGTTTTCTGTGTCTGGCTTTTTTGAAGGTCAGAGCGTACCTGCAAGCCAGCCCCCTGCATGTTCGCTGGGAACTGTATCCCGTGCCGCACGAAGGAGCAAAAACTTCATACGGCGGCAGTTTCATGGAAGAAAAGGACTGGTGGACAAAACCCCGGCATGTCAACCACTTCGGCGATATCAAAGCTATCGTGACAGAAGTTGTCCTTTTGCATGCCACCTTTGAACACAACCTCAAACTCTGGTTCCGCAGCTATCCGTTTCATTTCGGCATGTACATGCTCATGGGCGGCACGATCATCGTGCTTCTCTCGGCGCTGGCGTGTCTGTTCGGTCTGGATCCGAAGGGCGGCTTCATGATTTTCGTCGGCAACGTCATCAATGCCGTTGTGCTGGTCGGGGGGCTGTGCATCATCGGCGGCGGCGTCGCCCTGATACACCGCCGCATGACGGATGAAGGACTGCGCAGATACACGACGCCGGAAATGTTTTTCAATATCGGCGTCTTTGTTCTTTTCGGCATCCTGGGTATTTTCGCTTGGGTTGACGCCACTTCTTTCTTTGATTGGGCGCGCGTTTTTATATGTAACCTGTTGACTGCCAATTTTGACCCGCAGCCCAGCAACTGGTTTGCCCTTCACCTTTTGGTCGGCTTTTTTCTGCTGATTTGGATACCATCCACGCAAATGGCCCACATGTTCATGAAATATTTCACATACCACGATATCCGTTGGGGCGATGAGCCAACTACATACAGCGATAACGCCAAAAACACCATCCCCAACGAACTGAAGTACACCGTCAACTGGTCGGCGGAACATATCACCGGCGGCGCCGGTTCAAAGACATGGCTTGAGGTGGCTACGACAAATCCCGCCGCCCCCAAAACCGAATGAATGAGCTAGGGAGTTTTTATGAGAGACAATCTGCAATTAACTGATGTTTCCACGGCGGAAGGCCAGATGGTGTCCATTGATTTGGATCGTATCCCGAATCTGCCGATTGACATGGAGAAAATGCCCTGGAAGCCCGTCACCGACGAGCAGAAAGAGAACACCTGCTGCATTCTGGATGAAGTTTGCGTTCTCAATATTCCCAAACCCAAAAATCATGGGGAAGAGGAAGAACTGGTCAACAAATTTCTGGAGGGCATGCGCAAATCGTTTACGAAGGAGAACAACTGGACCTTCCTGCCCATTCTGGAAACCAGCGTCGAGTATTGCGCCCAGTGCAATTCCTGTTCGGAGGCCTGCCATCTGTACGAGATGTCCGGTGAACACGAGATGTACAGACCGAATTTCCGTTCTGAAATCTTTCGGCGCATATACAAACAGTATGTCAAAAAAGAGCCTCTGGCCAGGTGGCGCTACGGCGACATGGGACTGAACTGGAAAACCGTGGCCCGTCTCGGTGAATTGGCCTATCGCTGCAATCTTTGCCGCCGTTGCGCGCAGACATGCCCCGTCGGCGTGGACAACGGCCTCATCGCGCGTGAAATCCGCAAGATATTCAGCCAGGAGATGAATATTTATCCGCGGGAGCTGCATGAGAAGGGCACCATGAACCAACTGAAAGTCGGTTCATCCACAGGCATGACCCCTGAAGTCGTCAAGGAAAATGTCGAGTTTATTGACGAAGATTATACGGAAATCACGGGTGTCGGCATCCATACGCCGTTTGACGTGCAGGGGGCCGACATTATGTTGTTGCACAATGCCGGCGAAATCATGGCCTGGCCCGAAAACATCGCCGCCTTTTCCCTGATTTTTCAGGAAGCCGGTCTTTCCTGGACGCTCTCCAGCAAGTCGATGGCCTATGACGGCGTCAACTACGGCGTCTTTTACGACGACGCGCAGTTCGCGCGCATCGCCCTGCAACACATGCTCGCCGCCAAGGAACTCGGCGTCAAGAAGATCGTCATCGGGGAATGCGGACACGCCCACAAGGGCCTGACCGTCGTCGCGGACAGGGTTATTCCCTACGAATATCAGGTGCCGCGTGAAAGCTGTTATGTGACCCTGAACGACATCGTCATGTCCGGGCGCATCAAGCTTGATCCGCACCGCAACGATTTCCCCGTGACCTTGCATGACCCGTGCAATATCGTCCGCCTGATGGGCATTGTGGAGCCGCAACGCGAAATAGTCCGCAAAATCGCGCCCAAATTCCGTGAAATGCCCTGCAACGGCGTCAATAACTACTGTTGCGGCGGAGGTTCCGGTTTCGCCATTATGACCCGCAACAATATTGAGCAATGGCGCGGCAACATCACCGGCCGCAAAAAGATGTGGCAGATCGCCGAGGCCTTCAAGGACTGCCTCGGACCCGAGACAAAGAAATATATCTGCGCGCCCTGTTCCAACTGCAAGGGGCAAATCCGCGAAATCCTGGAGCACAACGATCTGTACGCCAAGAACAGCTTCGCCTACGGCGGTTTGGTGGAATTGATCGTCAACGCCATGGTCAATGTCAAGCCCGGTTTTATAAAATGGGAGAGTGAAGAAGAGGAGTGATTTCTTTCCGTTTTATCCGGCCTCCTGGGAGGCTGTGAGGCCTTCCACGGATGACGAAGCCAGTCCCCGTTCGCAAGAACGGGGACTTTTTTGGTCTGAAGTCGGGGAAGTCCGCAGCGTGGTTGCATGGGGAAATCAGTGGGACGCGTATGGAACAAAAGAGAGGAAAACCATACGCGTCCCGGCAACGGAGGCAAACGGCGGACATGACGCACTCTGCCGTTGTGCGCCGTTATTCATGTCTGCCGCTTGCTTTTATTACTAGCACACGTCAGGACGGCGTGTCCAGCGGCTTTGACGATTTTTGACGCCAACCGGGCGGAGCGTTGTTTTACAGGATTGCAGGCGCTTATATGTCTTCCCAGTCCTTGACGACAGCCTGATAGCCAAGGCGCGCCAAGGCGGTTGTCATTTCCGCCACGCTTCGGTGGTCGGCGATTTCGAATTGCCCATGCCCTCCGTCGTCAGGTGTCACCCGCCCGCCGACAGATGTGGAAACCCCGGCGGAGACGCGGGTTACGCCCAACCGGATGATATGGTCGCGCATGAAGGCGTTTTCACGCGTGGAGCAGGTGATTCCCGCCTTGGGCAGAAAACACCGCAACGCAGTGATATACTGCACAAAATGCACGTCATCCACTTCATCGGGCACGTCGAAGTTTCCTTCATGTGGGCAAATGCGCGGTATGGAAACGCTGATTTCCAGGCCGGGGAAGTTTTTTTGCAGCCACCACGCATGCAGACCTGTGGCGAATGCATCCTGAACGAAAGATCCCAGGCCGAGCAACGCGCCGATGCCGAGAGAACGCATGCCTGCTCTGGCGGCGCGTTCCGGAGCGGACAGGCGAAAGACATAGTCTTTCTTCGGGCCGACGGGATGCAGTTGGGAATAGAGCCGTTCCGTATAGGTTTCCTGGAACATGGTCATGCTGTCGACGCCGGACGCGGCGAGGAAGCGGTATTCCTCTTCCGTCATGGAGTAGACTTCAACGCCGACGGAAGCGAACAACGGCCTTATGGCCTTGGCAATGGCGGCAATATACTGCGGAGAGGCAATTTTGCGCGCGTCGCCGGTCAGCAGCAATATGTGTCCCAAGCCTGTATCCGCAATAGAAGCGGCCTCGGCCAGAGCTTCCTCATGGGTCAGGTGCCGGCGGGGTTGATGGTTTTTGGCGTTAAAACCGCAATACCGGCACTGGTTTGTACAGATATTGGAGAGATAGAGCGGCGTAAAAAGCTGCACCGCGCGGCCGAAGTGCCGCAGAGTTATATCATGGGCACGGCGGGCCACGTCTTCCAGGCAAAGCGTGGCCGCCGGTGAAAGCAGCGTCAGAAAATCCACGGGCTGCAGGCAGTCCTTGTCCAGAACGGCAAGAACATCGTCGGCTGTGGCGGCTGACGCCCCGTCTTCACGCCGTTCCGCGGGCCAGGCCGCCAAAAATTTCTGAAACGTCATAACGTCTCCCATAGCAGATCGGGCATCCGGCGCAACTCAAGCCCGTTTTCAAAAGATGCACACTTACAGATAGGGTGAAAATATCCAGCAGGCCGCATTGCGCAGCTTGGCCACAAGGGTTTGGCGTTCAATGTCCTCTTGCGTTATTTCGCGTCCTGCATGTATCGCGTCGTCAATATGGGCAGCGAGGATGTTGTATACATCCGCATCAAAAATTTCCATGTTCAGTTCGAAATTGAGATGCAGGCTGCGCGCGTCAAGATTTGCCGAGCCTATCTGGCAGTAGTCGCCGTCAATGGTCAGGAGCTTGCTGTGCGCAAACGGCGGCCGCTGCAGCCAGACGCGGACGCCGGCCTTGAGCAGGGCAGGCAAAAGACGCAGCGTGGCCCAATGCATGTAAGGGAGATTATTGCGTTCAGGCAGGACAATGCGCACATCCACGCCCCGTCTCGCCGCCGAACGCAGGGATGCCATGATGTCATGCGAGGGCAAAAAATAGGGCGTCATCACCCGTATAGCGCGCTTGGCGGCGCTGATGACGCAGCAATAGAGTTCGTTGAGCATTTCAATTTCGCTCCCCGGACCATCCATTACCAACCGGCAATAACTTTTTCCTGCCGGAGAGGATTCGGGGAAGTCGATTTTGTCATACTCTCCGGTGCTGAAACCCCAGTTCAACAAGAATGCGCGTTTCAAGTCAAGGACAATGGGCCCTTTGCAGCAAAAATGCACATCCTGTATGCCGTTCGTTGGGTATTTGCCAAGGCTGTTCTTGTCCGAGATATTCATGCCCCCTGTATAGGCGATGTCGTCACAGATCAATATTTTTCTGTGATTACGCAGGTTAATGCCGAAATTCGGCGGAAAAAGGCGTGGGGGAAGGAAAAGTTCAACACGCGCGCCGTGGTCGGCAAGTTTTTTCCAGGGTTTTGCCAGTGAGTACAGCGAGCCGATGCCGTCCAAGAGCATGCGTACATCCGCGCCCCTGTTCACAGCCTCGTTCATCCGTTCAACAAAGGCCTCCGAGATGTCGCCTGACTGAAAAATATAACTGGTCAAATAAACGCAATGTTCCGCTTTGGCTATGGCATCAAGCATGGCCGGATATGCGGCGTCGCCGTTGAAGAGGGGCCGTATGCTGTTGCCGCCGCACAAATGCCTGGCCGTAATGCAACGACCGGGAAGCTCCATTTGTTCATTCAGGCCGACGGGGACTTCTTTTTGCGGATTGTCGGCAAAGTGGAGCCGCGTGTAGTTTGGCGTGGTTGCGGGCACGCGTCGCGCCAGTTTGCCGGCGCGGCTTTCGGCCCTGCTTATGCCGAAAAGCAGATAAAACAGTGGCCCGATAATTGGCAGAAAGAGCGAAGTCGCGGTCCAGGCAAGAGCTGATCTCGGGTCCCGTTTTGTCAGCAACGCATGGCAGACGGAAAGCCAAGAAAGCGCGTGAATCGCTAAAAATGCCAAGCTTTCCAATAACAACAGCATGGAGAGTGAATTCTAGCTCCGGGGCGACAGCGCTATCCGATTACGTTCAACAGCCGCAGTGAGTTCCGGCAACAAATCTTTAAGGGCGTTCATGTCGTTGGCGCGAGCGGCGCGTTCCACGCAGCGCGCCATACGCGCAAGAACCCTCAGGCCGAAGCCGTCGGATTCGCCGGCAATGCGGCCGGCCGCCTCGGCGACCGCCGCCGCGCGGCGTTGGGTGAAGGCGTTTTGAGCATCCGCTACCGCCTTATCCAGACGCTCCACAAGGCCCGACATAGCGTTATCGGCTTCCCTTCGGCTTTGCGGCACGGGGGCAAGCTCTTCGGTTGGAGGTTGTCTGTATTGCGTCGCCCTGTCGTGTTCAGAGTTGGCGCGTTCGGATGGCGCAGAGGCCACGTCGGCGATAAAATCCATAAAGGGAGCATTGGAACGGCTCAGTTTGGACGCCGCCGCGGGCGCTTGCGTCTGTGACGGCGGGACAGCGGCCGACTGTTTTTCCGGGGCAGGTTGCGCCGTCGTCGTCCGCACAATCGGCTCCCGGGAGACAGTCAAGGCCTCCCTGTTTTCCGACGCATCTTCTTTGGGCTTCAACAATGATTTAATATTCAGTTTTCCGTGCAGGTGGGACGGCGTTGTTGCCGTGCCGGCCGGTATCGGCGTGGGCTCCCCAACCCATTCGACAACTCTGTCGGCCGGGCCGACATCGGGTTGGATCGTCCGTTCGGGGGCGTCCGGAGTTTCAGGGGCCGGGGATGGCGTTGTTGTTTTTTGCTGCTCCTCCAATGCGTCTTTCCGGGGTTTCAACAATGTTTTTATGTTCAGCTTGCCGTGCGCGCTGGGCGGAGATTCGTCCTGCACGGGAACCGGGGCGCTTCCTCCACCATCTGTTTTGTCGTTTGCGTCGAAGAGGGGTTGGACAGGTTGGCCGGGAAGATTCGGGGGTTCATCCGCAGTTGCCGGGGGGGCCCTGCGGATGATTCTGCGCCGCGCGGGTCTCTGTTTCGACTGTGATGACGTTTCCGATGTCTGTTGTTCTTCGGTCTGTTGTTCATCCGCAGCCGGTTTCGGTCCTGCGTCAGCGGCGGAGTCATCCTCTTCCGCGCGCTCCGCAGCTGCGGGGTACGCTTCGTCGGGAATCGCTTCTTTTGGACCCTCGTTTTCAGCTTGCGCGGGAGTCGGTTGATCCAGCTGCCACGTCGGTTGGATGTCCAACGAGAATTCCGCCAGGTCGATTGGCTTTGGGAGTTCCAGAGTCAGTTTTTCGAACTCCGAAACGGCCTGTGTTTCGCGTGACGGTTCCGGCGACGGCGATAAATCTAAGGACAGACTCTGATCCGTCACTGTCGCGGACGCGGGGGTGGTTTGCTCGTCGGAGTGACGGAACAATCCGTTAAAGGTATCGGTTGAAACGAATTTTTGCGTCGAGTTTGAGGAAACCGCGCCCGGAGAACGCAATGATTCGGCAAAACTCAGAAGGTCGGGCAATGCGGTGAGATCGGGAATTCTGATCTGCGCGTTTGTGTCGGACATGCTTGTTGAAAAAAGATCCGGAACAGGTTGACGGCGGCTCTCCGTTGGGGCGGCTTCGTCCTTTGTTTCCCCGGATTGCGGGGAACTCCCGGCGTCAGCGGTTTCTTCCGGCACGGCCTGTTCGGTGGTTTCCCCGCTTTCGTCCGTTGCGGCTTTTTGGAGAAAATCATCCAGAATTTCACGCACTGTTATGCAAAAAGACTCGCTGTCGATCGGCTCCTGCAGGGCGTGCGTGAAGCCTTCCTGGGCCATGGCGTCCCACCGGCCGTCATCTTGAGTGATGCCGAGAAATCTGCAGAACGGCAGGGACGCGGAAAGGGCGATGTCGGTCAATTGGCGGAGCAGCGAGGCGGTCGCGTCGGCAAAGCGTCCGTGCAGGATGAAGAGCGGCGCCGGGTTTTCCTTGTGCAACAGCATCGCCTCGTGCAAACTCCGGGTTTCGCTGCATTTGCACGGCAGAGATTTGAGCATGTGCGACAAAAGTTGCCTGTCGACGGCGCTCTCCGCGGTGATTATCACATGCGGCAGGGAATTCGTCTCGCTGATCGGCGTTTCGTCCCCAAGACATTTCAGGTGCAGGGTGAAGGCGATCGTGGTTCCCTGCGGGCTGCATTCAAGTCCCAAAAATCCGTTATGCGAGCCGGCCAGCTCCCAGGCCTGGGCCAGGGCCAGGCAGGAGCGTTTTTGAGGCGGCATGCCTGAACCGGTATCTTTTATGGTGAAAAGCAGATGGCCGGCGTCGGTGCTCTCCGGGACGCGTTTTACGGAAAACTGCACCGCGCCGTGCTCTGTCGCGCGGACGGCACTTTCCAGAAGCGAACGGAGCGTCTGTTCCATATCCTCGAATTCCCCCTCATACATATGTTCCAGGTACGGGGGCATATACCATGCGAGGCCGATGTTCTTGTCGTTCGCCGAGGCCACGATGCTGTCATGCACATTGCGCATCAAATGTTGCAGATTGAACGTTGTTTGTTTCTGCCCCGGGGAGGATTGCAGACTCTTGAGCGGATTGCTGATGATGTCGGTCATCTGTCGGCCCGCGGCGAGCATGTTCGCCGCGTATTGCCGCACGGCCGGCGGCAGAGCGCAATGTTCCAGCGCGGCCCCTTCCCGCATCAGCCGTTCAAGGGGAATGCGCAGGGAATCATTCACGAGATTTTGCAGGGGATAAGATGAGGATGGACGCTCGTCAAGGACGGGCGTCGCGTCGTGGGCGTCCTCTCTCTCCGTTTGAGCGGGAATGAGGCGCAGATTCGGATCGGCCAGAGGAGCTTCCAGAGTGTAAACATTCGTGGCGGAGTGCTCCCTGTTGTCAGTTGAGCCGCCCCTCTTTTCTCTGAAGACCGCACCGGCGGCGGATGTGGTCGCGATGATCATGGCGCTCAGGGCCGTGCCCCACAGCGGAGCCGAGGCGAGAATATCACCGGGGGTATCGCCGCCGGCAAGCATGAAGCCTGCCGCCGTGAAAATCGGAGGCAGAAGGCATCCCAGCAGAAAACGGCGGCTGCAGGGCAAACCGGCCAGGGCGGCCCACAGGGCGCTTGGAACATAAAGCAACAGGCCCGCGGGCCAAAGTTCAAGGTAACGGGTCAGCCAGGCGAAGTCAGGCCAGAGCGGCGCCAGGGCAAGCGCGGCCCCCGGCAGGGAAAGCAGAAAAAATTGGACGTTCAGGCTTTTGTTGCCGACCCCTGTCAGGTGGCGGCCTATGTGCGCATACAGCATCAGGGCCAGACCCGGCATCATGGCTGCCGCGAGTCCTTCGGATTCCACGCGTCCGTGATCGGTCGCGGGGATTCCAAGAACAGCCTGCGCAAGGGCCGCGCCCACGTAAACCGCTGTCCAGAAGCGCCATTGGCCTTTTTCCGTCAGGCAACGCAGCAGACAGAGCGCCATGACGACGGCAAGCGCGATGATGCCGGCGGAACGGGCTGAAATTCCCCAGTTGTCGACCGTGTTTTCAGGACTGCGCAAAACGGGGGAAAACCATGTCCCCGGGACGCCGTCCAGCCGGATGAGGCATGTTTGCGGTTCCTGTCCCGCCTTGGGCAAGGACGACAGTTTGTGCTTGAATGCGGACACGCCGGGCACGCTTTCTCCCAGATCCAGAAAAATCGGGGCAGAAACCGCGCCGCCCGACAGAGGGGCGAGAGTGAAGCGCAACCAGAGAGCGCCTGTTTTGGGTGGAAGTTTTTTGAGATCGAACTGGTGAAAATTATCTGCATTTCCCGGCGCCGTCACTTCTTTTTCATCCATTTCACCGCTTTCGTCCAGATAATACGCGAGGTACGGCTGAAGCGGCATGCTCGGCGCCGTCAGCACAGGAGGAACCATGATGGGCTGCGCCGACGCGGGCGGGGACGAGACGCACACGGTCAAAAAAAGTGCGCAAGCCAGAAGGAAAATTCTGTATCCTTGCCTGTGGACATAGCTGGGGAAGGTGTGTCTCATAGCGTTCTGCCCGGGTTGTTTATGTGTTGCCGTCTGACAGGCGGCATCAGGAATTCTTTTTTGCGACGATACCTGATTTTTTGTAAAAGGAAAAGCCGCTTTTTATTCCGATGTCCGGGACGCCGCGCTCGGCATGGCGGCGTCTGTTGACTTTTCGTCCCTTGATGATTATGGACGAACATATCCGTTTTGCAGGGCGACGCGTATGTACGGAGAAAGCATGTCGTTGAAATGGACAGTCAGGCCTTTGAGTTCGTCATAGTCCAGCAACAGATATCGTCCCGGCTCATTTTCCAGACCGAAAGCCAGGGCGGCGCGGAGCGCGGCTTCATACACGGCGACATGGCAGTTCCCGTTTTCAGCGCACGGCGAATACAGGCCCGTTTGGAAAACCCTGGCCTGTATGCCCCACTGTTCCCGCAAGACGTCCGTGGCACATGTTTCGCAGGACTGCCCGGCCGGTACCGGAACAAGGGCGGAAAAATCCAGATCGAATCCCGCCGGGTCCGATTTTGTCCGACGTCTCAGCAAAAAACGTCCCGCGGCGTCTCTGAGCAAAACAGCCACGGAGCGGTGGAGCAGACGTTGACGGATCACGTCCGCATGGTGCATCACTCCGATGGGCGTATTGTGCTTGTCGACAATTTCAACGCGGTCGCCTGGTTGGGGCAGAGCGGGATAAAGCGAGGCATTCATGGCGTTATTGGATATTCCTGTTCATTTTCAACGTCTTGAGCAAAAAGACGCCAGGGCTGTGCATGAACTTGAGTTGATCTGTTTTTCCATGCCGTGGTCGGAGGAACAATGCCGTCTGGCCTTTCAGCAGCCCTGTTTCGCCGCGTTCGGGCTTGCGCGCGGCCCGCGTCTTGTCGCCTACATCTCGGTCTACCATACATCGGATGAGTTGGAAATACTCAATCTGGGAGTCATCCCCTCCGAGCGTCGCCGAGGGCACGGGAGGAGAACGCTTGAGATGGCCTTGCAGGTAGCCCGTAAAATGGGTATAGCAAAAGCGGCGCTTGAAGTGCGCGCGGGCAATCATCCCGCCATATCGCTCTACGAGAGCTGCGGTTTTGTCAAGACGGCCGTCCGCCCCCACTACTATTCGGACACCGGGGAAGACGGTCTGGTGTATGTCCGGCAAATTTCCGCCTCGCGCGGAACAGGAGTCTGATTATGAAAGAGGGCGGGCTGCGAAAAATTGTGGCGGCAAACTGGAAAATGTACAAAACGCGTGGGGAGGCTGAAAAAACGGCTTCAGAGTTGCGCGTCTCCATGACAGAGGAGACGGCGGGAGGCAGACGCGTCGTCATTTTCCCTTCATTCACGAATATCGCCGCTGTGGCGGGCGTCTTTGCCGGACATCCCTCCGTATCCGTGGGTGCGCAAAATTTTTATCCCGCCGTGGAGGGCGCTTTCACCGGAGAAACATCCTTGAACATGCTGCGCGATCTGGGGGCGACGTGGGCGCTGACCGGCCATTCCGAACGACGCCATATCCTTGGGGAAACAGACGAACTGGTGGCGCGAAAAACGGCCTTTGCTCTTCAGGAGGGCTTTTCCGTCATGCTGTGCATAGGTGAAACCCTTGCTCAACGGGAGGCGGGAGAGCTTGACAAGGTGCTTTCCAGGCAGACGGAGAGCGCCCTTGCGGCTTTGCCGCCCGACAGCCTGGGGCGTTTGGCCATAGCCTATGAACCTGTATGGGCGATAGGCACGGGCAAGGTGGCCGGCCCGACAGAGGCCCTCGAAGCCCATGCCGCCGTTCGCGCGCTTGTCCTGAAACTTCTGGGCGATGCGGGGCGCTCTGTTCCCATTCTTTACGGCGGCAGCGTCAAACCGGACAACGCGGCGACGCTTTTGGAGCTTGACAATGTGGATGGTCTTCTGGTAGGAGGTGCATCTTTGAACTCACAGAGTTTCTTGCAAATCGTCAACGCCTGACTTTCCCCGACCGCGGAATGCGGTATGGGGTGTTTTGACTGTCTGAGGGGAGGAAATCGTGCAGACACTTATTCTGACGCTGCATATCATCGTCTGCGTTTTGCTGGTGATTCTCATTTTGCTTCAGGCAGGCAAGGAAGGCATGGGCGTTATTTTCGGCGGCGGAAACGCCTCCGTGTTCGGCAGCGCCGGGGCGGGGGGAATCCTCGCCAAGCTGACCACCCTGATGGCTGTTGTTTTTGTCGTCACTTCATTGAGCTATACGTATGTGACAAGTTCGCGGCCGCAGAGCGAATCGGCTGTGCTCAACGTCAGGATTGAAGACTCGGCCGCCCCTGCCGCTGACGGCGTGAAGTCGGACGCACCGGAGAACGCGCCGCTTGTGAAGCCGCCTGTGATTGCGCCTCCCGCCGCGCCGGCGGAGGAGGCAAAAAAAACTGAACCGTCGGTGAAACCGGAACAATCCGCCGCTCAGAGCGGGCAATCCGATGCGCGGCCGCAGAATGCGGCGGAAGATAAAAAGGGTGGCGAGAACAACCAAAAAGCGCCGCCCCCCGAGGCGCATCCGGACAAGGCGCGACCCGGCAAGGGCAAATAGGCCCGAATGTCCGGCGGAGTTCATCCGCTCTTGACGAAATTATGTCCGATGACTCGTTTCACAGGGAAACCAACCCGTTTCGGGCGCTGAACGCCAAATGTTTTCCCGGCGATCGCGGGAAGAGCGCCGTCCTGCGGCCTAAAGCGGCGAAAAACGCTCCGGGCCAGCCCTCCGCGGGACGGCGATCCCAAAAGCAGGATGCACGACAGGATGATGATGACCCGGATCTGTTTTTTGATGCGGTAGGTTTTGTCAGAACATTGCGACCCCGCGGCCGGGAAGTGGCCGTCAGGGCCGACCCGGAGTCCGTCCCGCCCCTTGGGGCAGAAACGGACGCCTCGGGTTTGCAAAGATTCATGGAGGGCGAACTTGAGTTCGCGCTCTCTTTGACCGATGAATATGTCGAAGGCCATGTCGTCGGTCTTGACCCCGCCATAATGAACAAGCTGCGCATCGGGGCGCTGAGTCCGGAAGCGCATCTGGACCTGCACGGTTTGAACGCCGTTCAGGCTTTTGAAAGTCTGCGCTCTTTCATGCGCGGATGCTGGTACAAAGGGATGCGCGCCGTTTTGGTGGTGCCGGGCAGGGGGCGCAATTCTCCCCTCGGCATGGGGGTGTTGCGGGAGAAATTGCCGAACTGGCTGACGCAGGAACCTTTCAAACGCGTCGTGCTTGCTTTCTGCACCGCGCGGCCCCACGACGGCGGCCTTGGCGGAGTGTACGTGCTTCTGCGCAAGTATAGAAAAAAAGGCAAGATTTTCTGGGAAAAAATGCCGGCCGACGCTGACCTGTACCTGTCGAACTAGGTTCCGTCGCAAAGGAGTATTCCATGATCAGCGTCCTGTCGCGCGCTCGCTGCATTCCGGTTTTTGTTTTGGCTTTCCTGCTGTTCACGGCAATGCCCGCATCCGGCCAGGCGGGCGGAGCTGAAGACGCCTTCGGCGCCAAATCCCCGACCCAGGCGACGTTGCGCGCCAACGCGCGTTACTTGAACGCTCCCCTGAACTATGCCGATGCGCGGGACGAAGAACGGGCGGGGAGGGGGCGCATAGACGCCGCCGCCCCGCCGCGCGTCACCAGGCAGGACGGCTCTGTGGTCTGGGACATGAGCGTCTATTCCTTTATAAAGGGAAACATCGCCAAACCGGAAACCTTTCCGGACACGGTGAATCCCAGCCTCTGGCGTCAGGCCCTGCTCAATGCCCGCCACGGGCTGTTCGAGGTCGCCGCGCAAGATTTCGGCAACGGCGATGTGCGCCGCATCTATCAGATTCGCGGCTACGATGTGGCCAATATGAGTTTTGTTGAAACAAAAAACGGGTTCATCGTCGTGGATGTGACAAGCTACAGGGAAAGCGCCGCGGCGGCCGTGGCCCTGTTGTATGACAATTTGCCGCCGGAAAAGAAAAACAAGAAAATCCACACCGTCATCTACACGCACAGCCACCTTGACCACTACGGAGGCATATATGGCGTGTTGCAGAGCGTGATGGTCGATGCCCCGTCCAAGGTGACCATCGTGGCGCCGGACGGTTTCATGGAGGCGGCCGTTTCGGAAAACGTGACCGCGGGCGCGGCCATGTCCCGGCGCGCCAGAATCATGTACGGCCTGCCCCTGCGCCTTGCTCCCAAAGACGTTCCGCCGGAGCGAAAGCAGGTGAACAACGGGCTTGCGGTCGGTTCCGGCTCAGGCACATCCGGCATGGTTCCCCCGACTGTGCTGGTAAGGGAGAACAAAACCCTGACCTTTGACGGAACGCCGGTGGAATTTCTTCTTGCTCCGCGTACCGAGGCCCCGGCCGAAATGGCCATGTATTTTCCCGGATTCCGTTCTCTCTGCGTCGCGGAGATCTGCAACCAGACCCAGCACAATCTTCTGACGCCGAGGGGCGCGGAAGTGCGCGACCCCCTTGCCTGGAGCAACGCCCTGGACGAGATGCAACGAAAATGGGTAGACGCCGGGCTTGTTGATTCCGCCTGGGGACCGCACACCTGGCCCCGATGGGGCAAGGACGTCGCGGGTTATGTGGGCGGACAGGCCCGCCTCTACCGCTATATTCACGACCAGACGGTTTTTCTCATGAACAATGGCTACGGCATGACGGAAATCGCCGAGATTTTTACCCTGCCCGACTCGCTGGCGCGGGAATGGTTCAACAGGGGCTATTATGGCGACACGCGGTTCAACGTCAAGGCCGTGTATCAGAAATATCTCGGCTGGTTCGACGGCGACCCGGCTTCGCTCTGGCGGCTGCCCGCCAGGGCGTCGGCCGCGCTGTACGCGAAGTACCTGCCGAAGTCCGGGGGCAACCTGGTGAAAGCCGCGAAAATGGCCTCTGCCGACGGGCACTACCGCTGGGTTGTGGAGGTGCTGGAACACGTCCGTCTGGCCCGCGAAGCGTGGTTCGGCAACGACGCGGCGGCCTGGGACGAGGCTCTGGCGCTTCAGGCCGACGCTTTCGAGCAACTGGCCTACAGCGCGGAGAGCGGCATCTGGCGCAACTATTTCCTCGCAGGGGCCTGGAGAAACCGCAGCAAAACCGTGGCAGACCTCCTCAAATCCGCAAATGTCGCCAGCATGGGGCCGGACAGCGTGAAAAACCTGAGCGCGCGGCAGGCGCTGGAGAGTCTCTCCACGCAGATCAACGGGCAGTGCCCCGAAGCCGCCTTTACGGGCACGGCGCTGTGGATCATCCGTGAGGCCGCCGGAGAAAAGCGTTTCACCATGCGCATGGAAGACAACGTGCTCTGGATACGCGAGGCGGATCCCAAGGCCGCGGTTGACGCAACGGCGGAGCTTTCCCGCGAGAGTCTCGACAGGGCGCTGCTCCGGGTGGACGGGCGAATTTCCTGGCTGGACGCGCTGCTGGAGGATCCGCTCATCCGGCTGAACGACCCCACAGGGCTGTTGCGGCGCATCGCGCGTCTGACGCATATCGCCCCGCCGACATACGAACCCTGAGGAAAATAGTCTCATGCGGCAAATGCTGTCGCCGTTTGGGAGCGTTCGGGGTCGCCATGCACTCAAGTGCATACGGATGGAGCGGAAAGGGAGACGTTATGAAGAAGTATTGTGTCGCCGGATTTGTGCCGGAACAGGACGGCAAGTATTCCGTTAATTTCCCGCATCCTCACGCTCCAGGTACGGAAAATCCCCCAGCAGGCTTTCCTGGCTTTGCCCAGCGCCAATCTGGCTGACAATCATACCGACCGTGACCCGCATACCGCGGATGCAAGGTTTGCCGCCCATAATCGCCGGGTCTATGGTGATTCTGTCCAGTTCTTCCACACGACGTTCCAGTTTTTTAAACATGGTGGGAGGGCATGGCTGCAATCATTGAATTCAATGAGTTCACGTGATTGACATGCATCAAGATACTCCGGAATACATCCAGACGCACCCCGAACTAACCCCCTCACTACCCCCCTGTCATCCAGACAGATGCCTTACTGCAAGGGCGGAGCAGCGAGTTTGAACACGGCGTCAAGGGCAAGGCCACTGAGTTCCGCGACTCTTTCCGGCGACATGCCGTCATTCAGCAAACGGCGCGCAAAGTCGCGGGAGGCGTCGGCTCGCCCCTGCTGCATGCCTTGCTGCATGCCTTCCTCCCGGCCCTGCCGTTTGAATTCCTCTTCCCACTGGGCTACACGTTCCGCAAGCATGACGTTCACCTCCTGTACATCCTGAAATTCCTGAACTTCGTTCGTTATTCCCGAACGCTTGAACACCACACGTTCCAGCCAGACGACAAAAAAACGGCGGAGATGCAGATATTCCGGCGCCTGCAATTGCGCGAGCAGATCACCGATGAGGCCGCGCATGTCCTCCGGATTCCGGGCGCGTTCAAGGCGCAGCAGCAATGCGGCAATTCCCTCGCTTTCCCTCAGTTTTTCTTCCGGAACCCGGCTCTCGTCAAGGAGAAAGTAGCGCTGGCGCGGATGATCGTCGGCCAGTCGCCAAAGGAAAGCCTGTTTTCTTTTCCCTGGAAACGGTATTTCCATCTCCAATACTTTTTGCCGGAAGGCTGCATTTCGAGGTACAGACCGCCCGCGTCAGCGTGACGTTCCAGTTTCCCGGAAACCTTTATGGCTCTAAGGTAAACTTCAGTCAGTGGGGGCATAAAAAACTCGTTTTTGGCTCTTCGCTGGGGGCATAAGAGAGAAAAAAGGGCAAAAAGCTCTTATGCCCCCACCTTATGCCCCCAACATGTTTAAGCTGTCAAGATTTTTTATGGACAGCATGAGACGCAAAAATTGAGGAAAAACAAAGGTTCCCAGGTCTTTTGAGACGTTGGGAACCTTTGTGAGAAATCCTTCTGGCGGAGAGAGTGGGATTCGAACCCACGTATCGCATCGCTGCGATAACCCGATTTCGAGTCGGGCGCGTTACGGCCGCTTCGCTACCTCTCCGCAGTGCGTTGAATGCCCTTTTTTTTACTTTTTGTCCAGCGCCGCCATGACTTCCAAGGCTTCAGGCTGTTGGGGATCAGCTTTGAGGGCGCGCAGGGCATAGTCTTCCGCCTGGCTTTTCTTGTGCAGGTCAAGATAGAATTTGGCCATCTTGCCGAACGTGGCCGGATGCCCGCCAAAGGTGCGCAGTATCGCCTTGTAGACGGCCTCCGCCTTCTCGTATTCGTACAGGGCCACCCAGGCGTTCACCGCCCCCGCGTAGGCGGCCGATTCCCGTGGTTGCGCCTCCATGGCCTTTTCGAACATCTCCGCCGCAAGCCGCGTCTGGCCGGCTTCGTTCAATATCCGCGCCAGGTGCAGGCATATGCCCTTGTCGTCGCCGAATTCCTCAGCGACGCGCTTGAAAAAGGCGCTGCCCTTGGGTATCTGCCCCTCCTGCAGGAATTGCAGACCGCTGGCGATGAGGTTTTTTTTGCGCGCGAGCCGTTCCTCGTTTTCCTGCTGCAGGGCCGCCGCGGATTTTTCCTTGAGCAACTTCGCCAGACCTTCCAGCACGAGGCACAGTTTGGATTCCTGGCCCGGCTTGAAGGGAATGGACCTGGGCTTGCCCGTGTTGCCGGGATCCAGCAGGGGGGCCATGCCTGGATGAACCGCGAGGCTGCGCAAAAATTCGGCGATCAGAACGTCCGGCTCGCCGCGCGCGTGCGCCGTCATGCGTACCGTGTCGAAAACACGCAGGGCCGAACAGATGGATTCCAGGGCGCGTTCAACTTCGTTGCGACGCAGGTAGCCGTTCGCGCGGGCGATGTCTTCCCGCAATTCTTTGGGGGCTGTCGTCAGCATTGTTCCTCGCTCATGAATGATTGTTGTCCGTCCCGTCGCGCCACCGCGCCGCGGCGATGCCGCGGCAATTTTCCAGCATCCGGCTGACCGTCGGGGGAACAAGCCAGGCGATGCTGCGTCCGGCAAGCCAGCGGGCGCGGATGTCCGAGGCGCTGACCTCCAGGGTGGGCAGCGGCAAAAAGTGGGCCCGGCCATCGCCCGGCAGCGCCATGCACAGACTGCCCGGCACAAGCGGAGGGCATTCCCGAGATTCGGGCCAGAGCCCGAGCGTGGCCTCCCGAAAAACATTCCTGTCCGCGCCGCCGCGCGGCGCCACGACAAAATCGCACAGGGCGGGCAGCTCCAGGCCCCTGAACCAGGTGGGCAGCAGGGAGAAATCCGGCAGGCCGAGCAGAAAATAAAAGCGCGCCCCGGGCGTTCGTTCGCGGGCCGCGGAAAGCATGTTCCAGGTGTAGGACGGGCCGGGGCACAGAGATTCCATGCGGTTGCAGCGCAGGCCCGGCACGTCCGCCACAGAGGCTTCCACCATGTCCGCCCTGAGTTCAAAGGGCAGCAGATTGTCGCGATTTTTGTGGGGCGGGGCCGCGCTCGGCGTCAATTCCACACAGTCCGCCAGAGGGCCGAGCAGCTCAAGGGCTTCCACGGCGAAGCGCAGATGGCCGACGTGCAACGGGTTGAAGCTCCCGCCGAGAACGGCTCTGCCCCTTGCCTCGCGCGCCATTTATTCCCGCACCTGCCCTTGACCGAGCACGACGAACTTGGTGGTGGTCAGTTCCTGCACGCCCATGGGGCCGTACGAGTGCAGTTTTGATGTGGAAATGCCGATTTCGGCGCCCAGACCCAGTTGACCGCCGTCGTTGAAACGGCTGGAAGCGTTGAGGGCCACCATGGATGCGTCCGCCTCCCGCAAAAAGCGCCGCGCCCTGTCAAGATTTTTTGTGCAGATGATTTCCGTGTGGTTGGAACCGTAACGGGCTATGTGGTCGAGGGCCTCGTCAAGTCCATCCACCACGCGGACAGCCAGAATCAGGTCATGGAATTCCTGCCCCAGATCTTCGGGTTTCTGGGCTGTGGCCGTGGGGCCGAGCAACGGCAGGGAGAGCGGGCAGGCGCGGAATCCGACGCCGGCCCCGCCGAGCTTTTCACCGACCAGGGGCAGAAAAGCCTGGGCCATATCCCTGTGCACAAGCAGGCATTCCAGGGCATTGCACACCCCCGGACGCTGCACCTTGCCGTTGAAGACGATTTCCAGGGCCTGGTCAACGTCGGCCTCCGCGTCGACGTAAGCGTGGCAGACGCCCTTGAAATGCTTGAGCACGGGCATGACGGCCGCTTCCGTCACGGCCCGGACAAGGCTCTCGCCGCCCCTGGGGATGATCACGTCAATGTATTGATCCAGCTTGCACAGCGCCGTCACCGCCGCCCTGTCCGTGGTGGGGACGATCTGGGCCGCGGCGGCGGGCAGCCCGGCCTTTTCCAGCGCCTCGCCGAGCAGGGCGGCCAGAATCATGTTGGAATGCAGGGCTTCGCTGCCCCCGCGTAAAATGACGGCGTTGCCGGCCTTGAGACACAAAACGGCGGCGTCAATGGTCACGTTGGGGCGCGCTTCGTAGATCATGGCGACAACGCCCAGGGGTATGCGCATGCGCCCCACCAGCAGGCCGTTGGGGCGTTGCCATTGACTCTCCGTGACGCCGACGGGATCCGGCAGTTGCGCCACATGGCGGCAGGCGGCGCGCATTTCCTCCAGAATGGCCGGCGTCAGGGCGAGGCGGTCCACACGGGGCGCGTCAAGCCCGGCGGCCACGGCGCGCTCCACATCCTCGCGGTTGGCCGCGTAAATGTCGGCCTGCCTGGCGGCGAGCAGGTCGGCCAGGCAGTTGAGCGCGTCCGATTTGGCGGCCGGCGCGCTTTTGGCCAGAACGCGCGCGGCGGCCCTGGCCCGTTCTCCCAGACGAAGTATTTCCTGCATGTGCGCCTCCCCCCCCCTTTTTTGACGCGTGGTTTGACAAACAAGGGCACTATGGCGTAGTAAACGCAACGGTCTTGTCTATACAAGGAGATTTTTTTACATGAATCCGCGAAAGAATCAAGCCGTCGAGCCGGCCTCGCTGCTGAGCGAAATCCAGACCGAAGTCAGCGCGGAAAGCGCCCCCCTCCTGAATTTTATGCTGCGGCACGCCAACGCCATGGTCGCCCTGGTTGTCGGGCTTTTGCTCCTGGTGGCCGGCGTGGGCGCGTGGCAGTGGCGCAGCGGCGTCAAAAACGCCGAAGCGGCGGACGAGATCGCCCGCGTCTGCACGGCAAGTTCCGGCGAGGCCAGGATCAGGGCCCTCGCCGACCTGGCGCGGACAGCGCCGGACAGGGTGCGGCTTTCCGCATACATGACCCTGGGCCAATACGCCGCGCAAGACGGGGACGACGCCGCGGCGGCCGAAGCGTACGCCCAGGCCGCCCGTCTGGCCGGCGAAGGTCCTTTCGCCGCGGCCGCCCTGCTTGCCCGGGCCGGCGCTCTGCTCCGGGCCGGCAACAGCGCCGAGGCCCTGTCTCTGCTGCAGGACGTTGAACAGCGCCTGCCGCAACGGGCCCGCATACCGCAACTGCGCCAGATGATTGCCGAAGCGGCGATCAGTGCCGGGCAAAAGGATGTGGCCGCCGCTGTTTACATGGAACTGGCCCAGGCTGCCCCAGAGCGGGAAGGCGAGTATTTCCGCGCCAGGGCCGCCGCGCTGGAAGGCAAAAAGGATGGGGAAAAATGAGCGCTGTTTCCTCCCCTGACCATCCCCTGCTGGGCCTTCCCGGGGAACGGCGTCTTTTGCTCGGCAACGAGGCCATTGTGCGGGGCGCTCTCGAGGCGGGCGTTCACCTGATCGCCTGTTATCCGGGAACGCCCTCCTCGGAGGTTCCGGACGCCTTTTACAGCATGCGCGGCCAGGGCCGTTTCCGCATGGAGTATTCCGTCAACGAGAAAGTCGCCCTGGAAGTCGCCGCCGGCGCCGCCCTTGCCGGGGCCATGAGTCTGGCGACCATGAAGCATGTGGGCGTCAACGTGGCGGCCGACCCGCTGCTCACGTCCGCCTATATCGGGCTGCCCGGCGGCCTGGTGCTGCTTTCCGCCGACGATCCCGGCTGTCATTCCAGCCAGAATGAGCAGGACAACCGCCACTACGCGCGTTTCGCCTCCCTGCCCTGTTTTGAGCCGGCCTCGGCCCAGGAGGCCAAGGACATGACGCGCGCGGCTTTTCGCCTTGCCCGCGAGCTGCAGCAGCCCGTCATGCTGCGCGTCACGACGCGCGTCGCCCACATGCGCGGCCCGGTGGAATTCGGCGCATTGCCGCAAACCAGTCCCCTGGTGGAATTTCAGCGGGATCCCGGGCGTTTCGTGCCGGTGCCCGCCGTCGCCCTCAAGCGGCATAAAGCCCTTGCCGCCGCCTTGGAACAGGCGGCCCGCCTGGCAGAAACAAGCCCCTTCACCCGCTGCAGGGCGGCGACCCGTCCTTCCCGTCTCGGCATCATAGCCAGCGGCGTGGCCCGGGCCTATCTGGCCGACGCCCTGACAGAGGGAGGCTGGGAAGACAGCGTCCATATTCTGGAGCTGGGCGTCACCTGGCCCCTGCCCGTCGAGGCGCTCGGCGCTTTCCTTTCCGGCTGCGACCGCGTACTGGTGCTGGAGGAAGGCGCGCCCCTGCTGGAGAACGATCTGCGCGCCCTCGCCCAGCGGCGCGGCCTTGCCGCGCTGGTGGAAGGCAAGGACGCCGATCTGACCGAACAGGGGGAGTATTCCACAAGCCGCGTCCTGCGGCGCGTGTCCTCTTTTCTGGACTGTCCGCGCGCGGTAGCGCCCGCGCGCGGCCCGCTCCGCGCCGTCCGCTCAGATCTGCCCGCGCGCGCGCCCAATCTCTGCCCCGGCTGCTCGCACCGCGCCGTCTACTACGCGGCGCGGCAGGTCTATGGCGACGCGCCCGTCTACTCCAGCGACATAGGCTGCTACACCCTGGGCATGGCCCCGCCCCTGCGCATGGCCGATTTTCTGGTCTGCATGGGCTCTTCCGTTTCCGCCGGAAGCGGCTTTGCCGCTGTTTCCGACAGGCCGGTGGTGGCCTTCATCGGCGACTCCACCTTTTTCCATTCCGGCATGACGGGTCTTGCCAACGCGGTCTTCAACCGCCACAATCTGCTGCTGGTCATTCTGGACAACGGAACCACAGCCATGACGGGGCATCAGCCCAATCCCGGCATGCTCCAGGAAGACCTGGGCGAAGCGGCCCGGCATCTGGATATTGAAGGCGTGGTCCGGGCCCTCGGCGTGACCGAGTGCGCGCGGGTGGGGGCCTTCAATCTGAAGGCGCTCCTGGGGGCCTTCGCCGACATGAAGGAAAAGAGCGGCGTGCGCGTGCTCATCGCCGAAGAGCTGTGCGCTCTGTACGCCCGCCGCCGCAGGAAGACGGCGCGGCGGACGGTCGTCGTCGCCCGTCAGGGCGATGAGGCCCGGCGTTGCCTTGAGCGTTTGGCCTGTCCGGCCTTTTGCCGGGACGGAGACGACGTGGCCGTTGACCAGACGCTGTGCGTCGGCTGCATGGTCTGCCTGCAGGCCGCGCCGGGGGTCTTCAAGGCCGTTTCACATCGACAAGGATGAGGCGCATGAAAAAAAACGCGGCGCAGCGGCGTCTGCGCATCTATTTCACGGGTGTGGGCGGGCAGGGCGCCCTGACGGCGACAAGCCTGCTGGCCCACGCGGCCCTGACGGCCGGGCTGGGGGTTGTCGCCGGAGAGGTGCACGGCATGGCCCAGCGCGGCGGCGTGGTGGAATCCGCGCTGCTTCTGGGCGGCTGGCGGTCTCCCAGGCTGGATTTCGGCGAGGCCGACGTCCTGCTCGGTTTTGAGCCTCTGGAAACCCTGCGCGGCCTGCCCTATCTGAAGCCGGGCGGCGCCGTCTTTTCCAGCTCCGATCCCCTGCCGCCCTTGTCTGTTTCCCTCGGCGCGGCGCGTTATCCCGATTTGGCGGAAATCGAGGCGGAAATCCGCCAGACGGCGGGCCGGCACAGGTTTTTGCCCTGCCGCAAACTCGGGCTCGCGGCCGGTTCCGCCCAGAGCGGCAACACGGCCCTGCTGGGCGCTGTCTGCGCGGCCGACATACTGCCCTTTGGCCTGGAGGAGCTCCAGAGCGCGATCAGATACTTTCTTCCCGCCAGAATCCAGGAAGCCAACCTGAAGGCGCTGAGCCTGGGGGCCGAGGCGTGATGTCTTCCCCTGCCGACATTCCGCGGCGCGTCGGGGGCTGTCTCGTCCTTTTTTTGCTTCTGTTTTTTTGCGGCCAGCGCGTCTGCGCCACGGCCCCGGCCGTGCCCGAAGGGAGCTTTCTGGGCGTCGCCTCCGCCATTCTGTACGATCTGGACACGGAAGCCATTCTCTTCGAGCAGAACGCCGACGTGCGCATTCCGCCGGCTTCCCTGACCAAGGTCCTGTCCATGTTTCTGGCCCTGGACTATATGAGGTCAGATCAGGCCGGTTTTGACAGCCTGGTTTCCGTCAGCCGCGAGGCCGCCTCCGAGCGGGGCTCGCGCATGGGCCTGCGGGAACACGACAACGTCTCCCTGCGGGAACTGCTGCTGGGCATGGCGGTGGCTTCCGGCAACGACGCCAGCACGGCCGTGGCCGAGTTTGTGGGCGGTTCCACCCCGGCCTTCGTCAGAATGATGAACGTCAAGGCGCGCCTGCTGGGCATGCGCAACAGCCATTTTTGCAATCCGCACGGGCTGCCCGATCCCGAACAATACACCACGGCCCGCGACATGCTTGCCCTGGCGCGCTCCTATCTGCGCGCCTACCCCCTTGCCCTGCGTTTTCACAATACCCACGTGTTCAGGTACCGCGACAGCGTCAGCTGGAACAAAAATCCGCTGCTGGGCCAGTATGAAGGCGCGGACGGTCTGAAAACAGGCTGGATACGCGATTCCGGCTACAACCTCATTTTCACCGCCTCCCACGAAGGCAAGCGCCTGCTGGCCGTGATCATGGGCGCGCCCGACGTCTGGGCGCGCGGCAACGAGGCCTGCCGCCTGCTGGACGCCGGCTTTCTGGTCAGCGGCAACAGGGCTGTTTCCGTGGCCTCCGCCCTCTACAACGCGCCCCTGCCGCAACGGACTCTGGATGTGAAGAAAAACGCCCACGAAGCCGGGGTGTATCCCCGCAAAGGCAAGCCCAGCAGGCTGAAGGGCAAACGCGCCGCCGGGAAACGGTGACGCTTTCCTTCAGCTTGCCAAGCGCCGGCTTCCTTCGTATAGTCTCACGGCCATGCCGACCAAGTCATTGCCCCTGAAAGAGCGCCTGAACCTCGCCGACGATCCCGTTTTTTTGATGGACGGCACGGCTTTTTTGTACAGAAGCTTTTTCGCCAATCAGCATTTGCGCCGTTCCGACGGTTTCCCCACAGGGGCCCTGACCCTTCTCGCCCGCCTGCTGCTGCGCATCCTGCGGGGGGAAAACCCGCGCTGGCTGCTTTTTGCGCTGGACGGCAGGGGAGAGAATTTTCGCCACAAAATATACCCCCTGTATAAGGCCAATCGCGACGCCACGCCGGAACATCTCGTCGCGCAGATCGAGCCCTCCAAACGGCTGGTGCGCGCCCTCGGGCTGCGTCTGGAGGTCTCCAGCGGCTGCGAGGCTGACGACTGCATCGCCTCCCTGGCCGCCCGTTTTTCCCTTGAGCGGCCCGTCGTCATCGTCAGCGGGGACAAGGACCTGAAGCAGTGCCTGTCGCCTTCCGTCTTTATGTGGGATCCCGCCGGCGGCAGGGAAAAGCTGGTGACCGAACAGAGCTTCGTCGAGGAGAGCGGCGTGCTGCCCGGCCAGTGGCCGGACGCGCAGGCCCTGATCGGGGACGCCAGCGACAATATCCCCGGCGTGCCGGGCATTGGTCCGGCCGCCGCCGGACAGTTGTTTTCCGTCTGCCACGGCCTGGAGGACATCCGCGACAATCTCGCCCGACTGCCGGTCAAATTCCAAAAGAAACTCCAGGGGCATCTGGACAAGGCCTTTGTCTGGCGCCAGCTCACGACCTTGTCCCGTACGGAATGCGCGGACCTGAGCCTTGACGATCTGGCTGTGCGGCCCTGCCGCGCAGAGGAAATACGGGCCCTTTGCGGGGAATTCGAGCTCGCCGCCCTGCGCGGGAGCGTGGAAGCGCTGTTGCGCGCGCGCCCCGGCCCGGATATGGGGTCTTCCGGCGGCAAAGCCGTTTCAACGGGACTGAAGGCGAAACAGGGGCAGGGCAGTCTGTGGGAAGCCGTTCCCCATCGGGACGAAGCGGCGTGCAGGGAGGCCCGCTGCCCCGAAGATTTGCCGGACTGCGCCGGGCGGGTGGCCGTCGTCCTTGCCGGCGGGGCGGGGATCGTGCTGGGCCTTGCCCCCGCGGACGGGGCGGCGGACGACATGACGGAGGCGCGCCGCGTCTGGAAGGGGGACGGTTCGGCCCTGCTCTCCTGGCTCGCCCGCGCGCGGCGGGTGGTGTGCGACGATTTCAAGAAGCTGCTGGGCCTCGCGGGAGACGCGCCCGCCGGGGCCCTGGAGGCCCTTGTCCGGAAAAGTTTCGATCTGGGCCTCGCCGACTGGCTGACCGAGCCAGACGAGGGCGACTACAGCCTCGCCCATATCGCCTCCCGTCTGGGACGCGCCCGCCCCGGACTGAACGCGCGGCGTCCGCGGGATCTGGCGATCATGGCCGAGCTGCTGCGGGCGCGGCTGCGCGACAACGGGCTGGAACAGCTTTACGTGGACATGGAAATGCCCCTGGTTCCCCTGCTTGCCGATATGGAGCGGGCGGGCATAGCCATTGACCCGAATGCCTTCAGCGCCTTTCTGGCCGAAGTGCGGCGGGAAATAGACAGCCTCGTCGCCGGCGTCTGCGCCCTGGCCGGCGTCCGTTTCAATCTGCGCTCCGCGCGGCAGCTGGGCGAGGTTCTCTACGGGCGTCTGGGCCTGCCCGCGCCGCGCAGGACGCGCGGCGGGCAGGCTTCCACCGCTCAGGAAAGCCTGGAAAAACTTGCCGGCCGCCACAAAATCGTGGACCTCATCCTCCAGTACCGCAAATACGAGAAGCTGCGCTCCACCTATCTGGAACCCCTGCCGCGCCTGCGGGACGCCCGGGGGCGCGTCCACACCACCTTCAACCAGAAGGGCACGGCAACGGGCAGGCTTTCGTCCAGCAATCCCAATCTGCAGAACATCCCGGCGCGCGGGGAACTGGGACGCCGCATGCGCGCATGCTTCATCGCCGCGCCCGGCCATGCGCTGGTCTGCGCCGACTATTCCCAGATCGAGCTGCGCGTGCTGGCCCACATGTCCCGCGACGCCGCCCTGCTGGACGCCTTTCGCCGCAATGAGGACATACACGCCCGCACGGCGGCCCTCATCTACGACGTCCCCCCGGAGCGCGTCAGCCCCGACCAGCGGCGCGACGCCAAGACGGTGAACTTCGGCCTGATCTACGGCATGGGCGCGCAGAAACTGGCCCAGGATCTCGGGATATCCGCGCCGCAGGCCAGGGCCTTCATCGAACGCTATTTCGCCCGTCTGGCCGGGCTGAAATCCTTTTACGCCCACGTAGCGGACCAGGCCCAACAGGACGGCTTCGTCGTCACCCTGGGCGGACGCCGCCGTTTTTTGCCCGGCATCGGCTCCGCCAACGGCCAGACAGGGGCCCAGGCGCGCCGTCAGGCCGTCAACACCGTCATTCAGGGTTCGGCCGCCGACATCATCAAGCTGGCCATGCTGGCCGTCGCCAGCGACGCCGAGCTGCGCGGCCTGAAGGCCCGCCTGCTTTTGCAGGTGCATGACGAACTGGTGCTCGAGGCCCCGAAGGAAAACGCCCCGGCCGTCGCCGCCCGCGCGGCCGGGCTGATGGCCTCCGTCGCCCCGGGCGGCGCGCCGCTGGACGTGCCCCTGGTGGTGGACTGCGGCTGCGGCGTCAACTGGGGGGAAGCCAGGTGACGGTTCCACGTCGCTTCAACATTTGTCTGCGCCCCGTCTCGTCGGGGCCAACCTTGGAGGTCGTATGGCTGATTATCGTGAAAAGGCGCGCGAGCGCATGGCCAAGTGTCAGGTCTGTCCCGTGTGTAACGGCAAGGCCTGCGCCGGGCAGATACCCGGCATGGGCGGCATCGGTTCGGGCATGTCCTTCATGAACAACCTGACCGCTCTGGCGGCCTGGCGCGTCCTGCCGCGCTGTCTGCACGGGGCGGACAGCCCCGACCCCACAGCCGGGCTTTGGGGGCAGAAGCTCTCCCTGCCCGTGCTGGCCGCGCCCATCGGCGACGTCATCGCCAACGTCGGCAGCGACATGCAGACCAACAGGTACACGGAGCTGCTGGTCAAAGGCTGCCGCGAGGCCGGCACCGTGGCCACCTTTGGGGACAACACCCGCCTGGAGGCCCTGGCCAGGAATTTCGACAAAATCGGCGACTACGGGGCCATGACCATTCCCTTCTTCAAGCCCTGGTCCCCGCCGGACCTTGTCGCCCGCCTGGACATGGCCGCCGGGCACGGCTGCGCCGCCTGCGGCGTGGATGTGGACGCGGCCGGCTTTCCGGTTTTCCGCAAGGCCTCTCCGGCTTACGGCGTGCGCTCCGCGGGCGATATGGCCCGCATTGCCGAAATGGCGCACGCGCGCGGCCTGAAGTTCATCGTCAAGGGCGTCATGGCCGTCTCCGACGCCGTCATCGCCGCCGAGAGCGGCGCGGACGCCCTCATCGTCTCCAACCACGGCGGCCGCTCCATAGACTGCGCGCCCGGAACCGCCGAGGTTTTGCCCGGCATCGCCGCGGCCGTCGGCCACAGGATTCTGGTCATGGCGGACGGCGGCGTGCGCACCGGCCTGGACGTCGTGCGCATGCTCGCCCTGGGCGCAAAGCTTGTGCTCGTCTGCCGGCCTGTGGCCATCGCCCTGCACGGCGACGAAGACAACGGCGTCAGGGAGTACTTCGCGGACTTGCGCAACCAGCTTGTCAACGCCATGCGCCTGACCGGCTGCCCCGATCTGGCCGCCATAACGCGCGAGGTCATTTGCTGAAAAAGAAATGGCTCTATTATTGATATGAGTAGATATGCAGCCGTCAATTCCCGGATAAAGGACTGCTGACGCCCCTTCAGGGGTTGAGAGTGTCACTTGGCCTTTGGGGTTATTTTATTGTTTTTTGCCCCCCGCTATCTGGCCAGGGGCAGCAGATCGGGGTGCTCGTCCAGAATACGCAGCAGCTTCACCAGAGGGACAGGGGGTGGCGTTTTTCCCGTTTCGTAGCGCGAAAACGCGTTGACACCGCCGCCGAAAATTTCCCCGGCCTCTTTTTGTCCCAGGCGCAGTTTTTTCCGAACCCTGCGCAGAAACTGCCCGGATTCCATATTGACCGTCCTGCTGAACGCGGCCATGACCTTGCTCACGCGGTCGCCTTCTTCGGGGCCGAGAAACATCTCCCCGCAGGCAGGGCAAAAGTCGCCTGTCACATCTTTTATGACAGTCTGGCGGCCTCTGTAAGTGTGGGGGAGATCGCGCGTTTCACGCACCAATTCCTGTCTGTCGCATGCCGGACAAATCATGTCGCTCTCCTTTACAGCTCCTTAAAAGACAAAACCACAACGCCGTCACGTATAGTCAGCTTCAGGTATACACGCACTCCGACAACCAACGGACGATATACGTCCTGCCAGGACTGATGATCGCTGTACGATGTCATGCTCTTGTAAAAATCACTCCGATCCAACAAAAGAACAACGTCAATGACATCTTTCAGCGTCAGCCCCAGAGCATCCGCCCCGCGCAAGGCTGTGACGGAGACAATAACCTCTCCGGCCGTGACCAGACGCTTCACATCGTCCAGTTGATGGTGGGGCTTGGTTTTTTCCATGAGTAAAAATTAACCTTCAAGGTTGTTTTTGTCAAGTGATTTTTTGTTCCCTGTAAAAAAATGGCTCTTTTATTGAGATGAGTAGATATATGGCCGTACGTGGATATTTCACATCCAGCGCGTCAACGGGTTTCATTCCCGGACAAGGACAGCCTGACGCCCATGAAGTGGCGTCAGCACGAAGCGTCTGAACAATAAAAGAGCCAAAAAATTTTTTTCTTTTTCCCTTGACAACTTGCCTGGGCCGCTGTATTTTTACATCAACAGTAGTAGCCACTACCCCCAACCGGGGTACCCAGCAGAGCCGAACCAACCGGCCGAAGCGCGATCTCCGGGGGCAAGCTGCCTGACTCCCGACCAGGGCCAGACGGGTCGGCCATTGTAAGATTTCTCAGCTTATGGACTGCGGCGGCGTTGGAGGCTGTCCTCCGGAAGGCCGGAGACAGACACCGCACAGAACCCAGAGTCGTTGGAAAGTATCGTTGCGTGACGCAACGACCTCCCGGAAGGAGGCATCGCCGTTCCGGGGGGCTGCGAACCCGTATGGGGCAAAGACAGTGCAACAGACACTGCGCCCGCGCGTCAGCGCGGGAATACGGAGCCACAGGATGGCGCCGGACCCCGTGCGGACAGGTTTTTTCAAGGCGTGTTTGCAGTCCGCTTTCCTTCGCCGAACGCCTCGATTCACGCACTCGTCCGAAGGTTCCACGGAATCGGCGCTTTTTTGCGCCTTTTTGTCGTTTCCCGTGGGTTTTTCCCCACACGGGGGCAAGGCTTGTTCGCGCCCAGCGACCAGCCGTTTTAACAAAGGAGTTTCGTCATGGCCGACACCACCAACCAGGTTTCGTCACAGAGAACTTTGACCAACATCAGCCTCGTCAAGCCCGGCGCCGACCAGCAGGTCGTCGTGCCGGCCCAGCCCGAAGGCCGGCTGGTGCTCGACTTTCCCGCCGACCAGGCCACCCTGGAGCGTCCCGAAGGCTCGGACAGCCTCTTTTTCCGCTTTGCGGACGGTTCTTCCATAGAACTCAGGGACTTCTACACTTCCTACAGCAAAGACAACATGCCCGAATTTGAGGTGGAAGGGCAGACGATCGCCGGCGCGGATTTCTTCTCCGCCTTCGGGGAAGACCTCTCGCCCGCAGCCGGCCCCGGCGGCGCGACCGGCGGCAACCGCTACCGCACCTGGGACAACATGAATCTGGCGGACGGCATCGACCACCTCAACGATCTGGACTGGGGCATGGAGCTGGGCGGCCAGCAGCCGGAACCCCGTGAGGAACAGGGCTATGTCGCCCCGCACGGCTCCGTGGCCCTCGCCTGGACCAACGCCTGGCAGGACGGCGCCAACACCGGCACCGACGGCCCGGACGGCCCCGGCGGCAGGCCTCTGGCCACCGTCAACGGCGGCGTCTTCACCCTGCACGAAGCCGGCCTTGAGCACGGCACCCGGCACGTGGACGGGCCCATCACCGCGTCCTCGGCCCTGCATGTGGACACGAACAACGCCGAGTTCACGGGCCTGACCATCAACGGCACCTTTTACAGCCTTGACCAGCTGGCCGCCGGCGTGACCATCGCCCGCAACCTTGACGGCGACGACGACAACGACGTGACCGTGGTTTTTCGGCTTGATCCCGCGGACAACCACCTTGTCCACGTCTCCGTGACCCTGGACAACACGGTCACCCACGGCGAGCCGGGCACATCCTTCAATGATATTTTCCCCGACGGCCTGAGCATCGTGGCCAACGCCGTGGACGCTTACGGCGCCCTGGACACCGATTCGGTCAATCTGGTCATCAATGTCGTTGACGACGCGCCCATTGCCGATGATGACAAGCGCGTCTTCACGGTTGAAAACGACAACGTGGATGATCCCGACCATTACGGCGACAACGTGCAGCGCACCATTCAGGGTAACGTGAAGGACGGCAAGCCCGGCAGCGATGACGAAGACACCAGCTACGACGACGACCAGTTCACCGAGGACCAGTCGGGCGCGGATCTCTATCGGGACAATCCGGTGGAATGGCGGACAGAGGGTGTCAGCAATTTGAAGCCGGACGGAACAGCCCCCAATGGAGACCCCCAGTTCCAGGTTATGGACGGGGACAGGGTTGTCGGCACGCTGACGCTTGACTCCGATGGCAAGTATACCTTCGTGTCGGATCCGAGCTATGAGCCGAACAGGGACGGCTACACCGTCAAAATCCCCTATTCCGTGTACGACCGGGACGGGGATTCGGACGACGCCACCTTGACGCTTACCATACAGAATGTGAACGACAGGCCGGTGTTTGTGGCGGAGACTGATCCCGACCCCGAAACACCCGGCAATCCCAACATTCCCGGAGATCCCGGCTATCCCACGGATCATGACGGTGATCCCGACAAGCCGGATTTGGTCATCGCGGATTCCCTGACTTTCAAAGAAAGCGGCGTGTACGCAAAAGACGAACGTGAAGAAGACGAAGGGCATTACCTGAATGACGGTTCGGATGGCAGGCCGGACGAAAACGCGCCGGTAGATGCCGTTACTAAAGACTCAGGCAGCATCCATGCCACCGACGCCGATGCTGGGGATGAACTGACCTACGGCATTTTCGTAGAAGGGGAGTCAGCGCCCAACAATGGTCTGTTTTACGTCGGCCTGGACGGCAAACTCACAGCCGTCGAACCGGATGATTACTATGGCACAATAGTAGTGCATGATGACGGCAGCTATGATTTTGAACTGCATGAAGGCCCCACGGTGGACAAGCTCTACGAGGGAGAAATTAAAGACCTGTACATACCTGTTGTCGTCAAGGACGATTCCGGAGCCGTCAACGATACCGGCCTTGCGGAAATCAGGATCACCATCGAAGGCACCAATGACCAGCCGAAAATATCGGTTAGTTGGGATTCAGATACTGATGAGAACAACATCGCCCACATTGTCGAGCGCGGTGCGGATAACCAAAATGCCGAAAATATGATCACCGGCACGGCGAAAGCCACAGATGTGGACTCCGACGGAAATGACCAGAGATTCGGTTTTGTGATAGATGGCAAGGTATATCAGGATGCGTACGTCAACGCCGATAATCAACTGGTGCCCGGCGCCCCAGTGGGCGGCAACTATTATGGCGCATATCATATAGACCCTGTGTCCGGTGAATACTCTTTCAAGGTGAACAACGAAGCCGACTGTGTTCAGAAACTCAACCCGAACGTGGAAGGCAAGGAATACCAGAACATGCCTTCTGTCACCGTAGTGGTGGAAGACAAGCACGGCGCTTATGACAAGGTTGATATTAATGTCAGGATAGACGGAACCAACGACGCGCCAAAAATCACCGGCGGCTTAGCAGCAACGGTGAAGGAAGAAGGCGTGTGGGCGAAAGGCGGGCCTGCCGCTGTTGGCGAGTTTCTCCGTCCTGTAGAAAACGAAAATGTTGACAGGAATGGAGACGGCTTCAGCGACGATGGCGACCACCTGCCCATACACATGGTTTCCGGCAAGATAGACGTTGATGACGTTGACGACAAATCGCTGACCCTTACCCTCACAGGTGCAGAGGACGGCACATATCCCGGCACGGATGAACCTTGCATGGTTGTCAAGGGTACATACGGAAGTCTGTACCTGAAGAAAGAGGACGACTCCGACTCCTATACCTATACCTATGTCCTGGATGAAGACAAGGCGCAGTCTTTTACCGAGGGTCAAATGGTACCGGAGCAGTCATTCCCCATTACGGTGCGCGACGGCCACGGCGGCGAAACCCATTCAGAAATAAAAATCACGATCCAGGGCACCAACGACAAGCCCACGATTGACATGGCCAAAGATGTGGATGGCGTTCAAACATCAGCCAGCCTTGATTTCACTGAAGACAGCGGCACGTATGTACAGGGCGGCCAGGTTTCCGCCACTGATCCTGACAGCGGGGAAACCGGGACTCTGAAATTCGGCTTTGAAACAACGGATGGCAGATACGTTACCACGGCCTATCTGGACGACAACGGCGAAATTGTGGCGGAAAAGCCCTCTGACGGCAATTACTTCGGTACATTTACCATTGATCCGGCCAGCGGGAAGTACAGTTTTGAACTGAACAACGCCGCCAAATGCGTACAGGCCCTTGATGACGCCGACAATCCGTCCTACAACGTGTCAGTGGTGGTGCAGGACGTCAAAGGCGCTTACGACACGGGTACCTTGACTGTAAACATACAAGGCAGCGAAGACCCGACCAGCATCATGGCGGAAGTGCTGGCCCCGGACAGAGCGCTGGTTGAAGCGGGCGTGAAGCCGCAGGAATACATTTCTCCGCGCACACCTGCCGATGACACGCGGTGGTACGATAGCCAGTACAAGAACGATACCGAAGGCGTCAAGGTGGCCAAGGGCTACATCGGCTCTACAGACATGGACGCCAGCGACAGTATTGACCTGAACTCCATTGCTCCCGGCGCCAAGTTGCACTACGTCATTACAGTCAACGGAGTCGACTACGACCTCAATGAGCTTTTCGCGACCGCGAGCGACAAGTACGACGGCGTAACGAGCCTTAATATTGATATGCCTCATGGTACCCTGCACATCGTCGAAAATACGGACAACACAAACGCCAATGGCGTAGATGTTTCCGGCGCGCCCTTCAAGTACTACTATGAATTGAACAACGATGATCCCGAAGTGCAGCACCTCAACGCCAAGGAGACAATGCACGACCAGTTCACAGTCGCCGTGCACGAACAGGGGGCCGACGGCGAGTATCATCAGCTTGTGAACCCGGACGGCAAGGAAGTGTCCAACGAAGTCACCCTGACCATCATCGGCACCAACGACAGGCCCATTATCGACACCGACAGCGTGACCAAAAGCATGACGGAAGACGACAGCGGCATCATGGGCGGCCGCATTCTGGTCACGGACTATGAGCAGACCGGCGGAGACGTGAAAGAAGTAAGCGAAGGATTTTCCTTCACCGCGTTGCAGCCAAAACCCGGCGAGGTCATCGACAATAACAATGTGGATGAATCTCTGTTCGACCTGACCAGCGATACAAAGGGCGACATAAGCCGCGTATACGGCAAGTACGGCTACCTGAAATTGAACAGGGCGACGGGCGAGTATGAATATCACCGCACCGCAGACCTGCAGTACCTGAACGACGCGAGCTATGACAAGGACGGCAATCCCATTTTAGACGAGCATGGCAAGCCCGTTCCCGAAAGCGTGGAGGACGTCTTCTACGTCCGTGTGCAGGACAAGGACGGCGCGTATTCCGAAATCAAGCCCATCGTCATCACCATCACAGGCAAGGACGACCCGGGCACGATACACGGCGGTAAAGCAACCCTGATTGAAAACGGCGTCACCGATGAGTCGGGTGAAGGAACGCACCGCTTCCTCTACTATGACGGGAAGTCCTCTGATGGGCATGTCAATCTTGCCGATGATGAAAAAGACGGACATAACCATCCTCTTGATTTGGAGAATGGGGGCAAACTGACGGGTCAACTCAGCGTAAAAGACATTGACACGTCCGACACCAAGGATCCCGACAGCCCCATTCAGATTCAGGATGACACGTTCAGGTTCAGCGGCGAGAACAAGGACTCAGTCACGTTGGTAATCGAGCCGGCAGCAGCCAAGGAAGAAGGAGCTGGCGAGATCACCTATGAACGTGAATATGATGCCGAAAATAATTTTGTAAAGGGCACGGTCGTTGTTTCCGGCTACGGAACAATTGAGATGGACAAAAACGGACACTATACGTTTACCCCGGAAACCAAGGCCGACGACAGCTTGTCCGACGCCATCAACAATCTCGCCCAGGGCGAGTCCGTGACAATCAAGGTTCCCGTGATCGCCACCGGACACGGCGCCAAGCATGAAGGCGAGGAGTCCGAGGAAGGCTTCCTGGAGATAACCATACAAGGCACGAACGACGCGCCCATTATAACAGCGGAGGCAACAGGCGACGACGGCATGAGCGTCAGCTATACGGACAAATATTACGTGAAGGATGCTGATGCTCCCGAAGACAAAAGAGCGGAGTTCGACATTAAGTATGAATTTGAAAACGCAGACGACAAAGGGCGGCTGCTGGTCATCGACAGCGACGACAAGCTGAGCTGGAACGCGGCGACCGGAGAAGGCAAGGTGGCGGCCACCGGCAACCTCAACGACAAGGCTATCGTCAACGATGCGGACCACGGCGCGAAACTGAGTTTCTTCCTTGTCGATGACGAAAACAGTGCCGATGATAAAACCAGCGGCTACCTGGTGCGCAGCATAGAGGGCAAATACGGCACTCTGGTCCTTCAGCCAGACGGTACCTATCAGTATGTTCTGGACAGGGACGGAGCAGCCTACAAAGAGTTTCTGGCTAGTGGGGCCACCGACATGAAGGATGTCTTTGACGTCTATGTGCGTGACGAGCACAACGCCGTGGCCGACAAGCCGATTCATCTGGCCTTCGATGTAGTCCAGCCCGATGGCGGCGGCAGCGGCGGCGGCAGTGGAGCCGTCAATGTCGATATCAATAAATTTACCAAAAACGCTGTGGTGGAAGACGGCAAGCAGTTCGCCACAGGGAGCATTGCGAAAAATCCGTCCGGTGCCAATGATCCGGGAATGTACCTGAAGACGGAGTCCGGCGAAGAAACGACGGCCATACGTGACGAGTACGGCACAGTAACCCTGTTGCCCGACGGCACCTATACCTATACCCTGAACAACGACAACCCCTATGTGCAGACCCTCAAGGAAGGAGAAACGGTCACGCGGACCTATACGGTCACCAATGGCGAAACCGATGGAAAAAAACTCGTCATCACCATCACGGGCACGAACGATGCTCCATACTCCCTCACCGGCAGCAAGTCGTCCGGCCAGGAGACGTTACACCAGAACAATCCGTCAGATCCCGACGATCCAAGCACCGTTTCCTGGAATTCAACGTCAACCTCCGGCAGTTTCAAGGGCAGCGACATAGACGGAACCTTTGGGAAAGACACGGAAAAGCGCGGCGAGGATGACCGTTTGACCCTGGCCGACGACAAGGGCAATGAGTTGCCGCCTGCAGGGGTGGATTCAGACGGCAATACCTATTGGGTGTTGCATGGCGAGTACGGAACCTACACTATCACCAGGGAATCCGACAATGACGGCCAAACGGAGTTCACCTGGACGTATGTGCTGGATAATCCAGCTAATCTTCCCGACTTCAACGACGACTATAACGACACGATCAGCGTCTATGTCAGCGACGGCCACGGCGGCAGCTACAAGCAAGATATCAGCGTGGAACTGACCGCGGACAACACGGATCCAAAGTTCACGACATCTTTTGCCTCCGAGGTAGTCACGGAAGACGCCAAAGCCGACAATGACCCGAACACGGTGCTGACGGTGCGCGGCACGGTAGCTGGCACAGCCGAGGACAGCGACATCCATTTCGGCACCACAAACGAGCATGACACGTTGACATACACAGTCTCCGGCGGCGGCGCGTACGGCACGTTGACCATGTCCCCCGACGGCTCATACACCTACACTCTGGACAACTACAACCCGCTTGTGCAGGATCTGGCGGCCGGTCAGCGTCTCAAGGAGACCTACACAGTCACGGTCAGCGACGGACACGGCGGCAAAGCCACACAGGAGCTGACGATATACGTCGACGGCGCGGACGGCAAGCCGGTCATCAGCCTGTACGACCACGCGGGCGGCCAAGCCGGGGCCGGAGAGGCGCTCTACATCGCTGAAAAGGACGGCGCGGGGGCCGGGTACGCCGGATACACGGTCAGCGGCCAAGCAGCGGCCTATGACGAGGACGGCATGGACCAGGGCAATCTGCGCTTTTCTCTTGCCGGCGGTGTGGGTTCGTCAGAAACCTGCGAGATCAAATACACGATACCCACGTATGGGAGTGATCCCATCGAAAGCAATCCCGCTTACACGCCGCCGGCGGGGGGCACTGTCAACGGCGACACGACGACCATTTCAGGTGTCCCGGTGTCCTACTCCCAGGACGTGTATGCCGTGAAAAACGGCGACAAATGGGAAATGGTTTCCGCCGGCACGCCAAACGCCGTGAAGCTGGGCACCTTCGAGATAGACACGCGCAGCGGCGAGTACAAGTTCGTGGCCGACCCGGACAGCGTGGCTAGGCTGGCCGCCGGCGAAAAGGTGACCGTGAGCGCGGAAATCGTTGTGACAGACATGCACGGCAACAGCGACAGCGCTACGGTTTCCGTGAACATCATGGGCACCAACACCACGCCGACCATTGCCTTTACGGACGACAAGACGCCTCCGGATTATGACATTGTGCAAGGCGGCAACTACACGCTGACCGGCAGCTTCGTGGCCAGTGACGCGGACGGCGACGCCGTGAACGTCTACATCAAGTCCGCCGGCGGCGAATACGTGACGACCCTTGACGGAGAGTACGGCTCCCTGACGCTCAACAGCGACGGAACCTACACCTACAAGCTGACGCACACCACCAAGGTGAAGCACCTTGCCGAAGGCGAGGCGGACAAGGACACGTTCATGGTCGTCGTGCGCGACCAGTACGGCGCGGAAAGGGAGGTTCCCCTCCACATAGACATCGTGGGCACCAACGACGCGCCGGAAATCACGGTCGGCAAGAACGACGAAACCGCAATCAGCGCCACAGAGGACGCCGCGGCATCCGGCACGCTCACCGTGAAGGATGTGGACAACAACGCCCAACTGACCTTCGCGGCCAAGCCGGGAAGCGTGGACGGTCAAGACTTTGCCGCAGGCGACTTCAGTGACCCTGACCCGGTTCAGGGAACAAACGGCTACGGCAGTCTGTCCCTGAGTTATAACCCCGATGGAACGCTGACCTGGACGTTCACGCCGAACCCCGACGCCGTCAACGCGCTGCCGGTGGACGGGCAGGTTCAGGAAACCTTCACCATAGCCGTCAAGGATGAACACGGCGCGACCACAACCCAAACCGTCACCGTCAACGTGACGAACGCAAACGACAAGCCGGTGGTGACGATTGACAAGGATACCGGTTCAGTCACCGTGACGGACGCCGACGCGCAGGACAGTCACGCCCTGACCGGGATTGTGCTCAACGGAATCCAATACGCTGTTGAGAACAACTCCTGCGCTGTGCCCGGCGTCGGAACCTTCAACTTCACGCAGACGCAGACGGGCTGGGAGTATGTGTTCACCCCTGCCGCCGACCTTTACCGGGCAGGCAGCGAAAACATCTTTGACCTCGGCCTTCGCGTCAGCGACGGTCATGCGGTGGTGGAGAGCGGTTTCCAGGTGACGGTCATCGGCAACAACGCGGCGCCCGTGGCCGGCGACGTGTCCGATGCGGAAATGTGGGGCCATCTGTCCGCGACATCCGGTCTGGACGCGGGAGACACGGCGCACTACGAAGTGGTCAATTCCGAGGGCCAGCACGGCACGCTGCAGGTTGACGGGAGCACGGGCGAATACACCTATGCCCTGGACACATCCGAGGCGCATCTGGCGGAACTGAACGAACTGCTCAGGGATTCCGGCAACGACAGCATAACCGATTCCTTCAACTTCACGGTGACCGACGGCAAGGAGGCCGGCCCGCTCGACCCCGACCAGACCGGCAAGCTCGACATAACCGTCAAGGCGGAAGCGGACGAGGGCGATGTCCTCAAAATTGTCCTGGATACCGAGGGCGGCAACCTGTACCTTGGCGGGGACGGCAACGACACCATCCTCGGCGGGGCGGGCGACGACGTCCTCTACGGCGGGGCGGGCAACGACTTCCTGGACGGAGGCGGCAGCAGCTACGACGCCGTGACCAACCCCGAGGGCGGCAACCGGCTCTACGGCGGAGAGGGCAACAACGTCTTCGTGTTCCACGCCGGGGACGAAATCAACGGCGGGGACGGACTGGACGTGCTCCTGACGACGGAACTCGGCAGCATGGACGAACTGCTCAGCAACACGAGCTCTGTGGAAGTGGTCATCAGCGGAGACGCCGTCTCAAGCCTGACCAACATGGACGCGCTTGCGGAAAAGGGCATCAGCTTTGACGGCAACGGCAAACTCGTCCTGACCAGCTCTGAGCAGAACAAATGGTCCTCGGACGATGGCGGCAAGACCTTCCACAACGAAGACAACAGCTTGACCGTCAACCTGAGCGGCGGCGCGGAAGTTGACGAGGCGACCCTCGCCAGTCAGGAGATCGTGATCAAAACAAGCAACGGATAACACCCGTTGTTCCCAAAAAAAGGCCCGCGCTCTCCGGCGTCAATGCCGGGGGCGCGGGCCCTGTTTTTATGCGGCCGTACAGCGGCTCAAACCGTCAAATTGATGCCGGACAGCAGAGAAAGCCCCTGGTCCGAATACGTGCCGAAGGTCGAGCTGCTCTCCTCCAGGCCGGCCCACCAGGCCGACAGGCTTTCAATTTCAATGCGCCTGCGCATTTCGGACGGGGAGAGCGACAGCGCCTCGCGGGCCGCGTCAATGCCGTTCAGCGCTTCGATCTGCTGAAATTTTTTGACCAGCTCCGGGTTGTTGTCGAAAAAATTCTGGATTTTTTCCAGGTCCCCGCAGTCGCCGGCAACGGTCAATGTGCCGTCGTCGTTGGCCTGCAGGGTGAACTTCAGGGACTGCGCATCGCTGACGCCCAGGGCCGTCAAACCGTCCTTGACGCTCTGGTTGAATTCGGAAAGCAGGGTGTCCCGGTATTTGGTGATCTGGCTGAACGTGACCCTGCTGTCCGAGGCAAGCCCCATGGCCTCCATGGCGTATTTGGTCAGCTCCACCATGCCGGCGACCTGGTCCGTCATGCTGGTGCCGTTGGCGTAAACGCTCTGGGCCGCGGCGGCCGCGCTTTTTGTTCCCTGCTCCCCACTGCCGGAAAGCTGGCCGTTTTGCCACTGCAGCAACACGCTGGAAGAAGTGCTTATTTCTGAAACGCTCATAACGTGCCTCCCCTGGTTTGCACACAAAAACATGCAAATATCAGGCCATTGCGTTGTAGAGCAATTTTTTGGAGCGATTTTCAACGGCAAATCGCCGTGAGGCCTTGAAGACAAAAACGCGCGCATTTCCGGGGGCTTGTCCGCCACTGGACAGAAAGCCTGAAATAGTTTACAGGCTGTGCATGGCAAAGCGTTTTTCCCCACAGGAGACGGTTGAGTTTGACAACCCCTCGCTTGCCAATCATCTTTTCGGCCCCCACAACGCAAATCTGGACATTCTGGCCGCGGTGAGCGGCGCGAAAATCGGCAGCCGGGGAACCAGCGTTTTTGTCGAAAGCGAGAATCCCGATGTCAGACGCACGCTGTGCGGCGTCTTCATCCAGCTGTACGACCTGCTGCGCGGCGGGGTGGAGCTGGACAGGCAGGACATCGCGCGCTGTTACGAAATGCTGAAGGCCGATCCCTTCCTGAACATCGCCGACGTGTTCCGCGACGCGGTATTTGTGCGGACGGCGCGCAAAACCGTGACGGCCCGCAATGTGGCCCAGAAAACCTATCTTGAATTGCTGGAGCGCTATGAGCTTGTCTTTGCCGTGGGGCCGGCGGGCACGGGGAAAACATACCTCGCCGTGGCCATGGCCCTGACCATGCTGCAGCAGCACCGCGTCAAACGCATCGTGCTCACGCGCCCGGCCGTCGAGGCCGGGGAGCGCCTCGGTTTTCTGCCCGGGGATCTGGCGGAAAAGGTCAACCCGTACCTGCGTCCGCTCTACGACGCCCTGCACGACATGATGCCCCAGCAAAAGGTCGCCGCCATGCTGGAGGAAGGAACCATCGAGGTGGCCCCCCTGGCCTTCATGCGCGGGCGCACCCTCAACAACGCCTTTGTCATTCTGGACGAGGCCCAGAACACGACCCAGGAACAGATGAAGATGTTTCTGACCCGGATGGGCTTCGGGGCCCGCATGGTGGTCACCGGGGACATAACGCAGATAGACCTGCCCCCCCTGCCCGGCAGCCGGGGAGTCCGATCCGGTCTGGTAGGGGCCCTTGACATCCTGCACGGCATACCCGGCCTTGCCGTTCACCGTTTCAGCGAGGGCGACATAGTTCGCCATCCCCTGGTAGGAGCCATCGCGAACGCCTATGATACTGCGGAAAAAAACGGATAATTTCTCCGGCATCTGTCTGCTCGCGCGCAATCTCAGGGCGCACCACCGTTGCGGATGGAGCCTGTGCGTTTTGGTCGCGACGCTGCTGTTTCTGTCCGTCCTCGCCGGGGCCAGCTTCAACCTGACGCCGCGCGTGTACGTGTCCGGGCAGGTGGCCGAAGGCGACGTCATAGCCGAACACGACATCATGGTGGAAGACAGCCGCGCCACAGAAGCGCGGCGCAAACAGATCCTTCTTTTGCAGCCGCCCGTGTACGATTTGAGCATGGAGCCCTTTGCCGCCTTCCGCAACAAAATCATGATGATTCTGCGCGTGGCCGGCGAGGCCGACCCCGCGGGGCGCCCCGCGGAAGCCCTGTCCCGTTTGCTGGAAGACCTGACTCCGGACGTGGCGGAAGAAATTTTGTCGGAAATCGCCAATCCCGTCGTGCAGGAGTATCTGGTCAAGGAACTGCTCCCCCTGATCCAGGAAAATCTTGCCGAAGGCCTTGTCGCGGATCTGCGCTCCGGGCGCGTCGGCAGGGCGGGCGTGATCATCCGCAATCTGGACACGGGCGTGGAGACCCTGCGGCCGGATGTCGCCACGCTGAGGGACGTGCAGTCCTTTCTGGCCGAGCTGGCTTCCAGAAACAGGCAAAACGCCGCCCTGACGCCCCAGTCGCGGCGCGCCCTCAACATCGTGCTGGCCGCCTCCATGCCGGCCTCGCTGACCATGAACCGCGAAGCCACGCAAAAACGGGCCGAAAGCGTGGTCGAAAGCGTCAAGCCGGTCTACTACCAGATACAGAAAGGAGAAATGATCGTCCGCAAGGGCGAGCGCGTGAGCCGGGAGCAGCAGATAAAGCTGCAGGCCATCCACAAGAACGTCGCCGGGCCGGTGCGCTGGAGCGTCATGGGCGGCAGTTTTCTCTGCGCGCTGCTTTTTTCCGTCGGCTTCTTCGTCTCGCCCAGCGGCAAACCGGGCACAGCCCTGCATTTCAAGGATGTGCTCATGATTTCCTTTCTGCTGCTGCTCACCGGCGTGGGGGCCAAGGCCGTCTATGTGTTCGGACTGCGCATGGACAGCTTTCCCCTGCAGGCCGCCTTCGCCACAGCCTTTCCCGTCGCGGGCGTGGCGGGGCTGGTCGCCACCGTTTTCGCGGCGCGGCGCTATTGCACCATGGGCCTCCTTCTGGCCTTTTTCAGCACCCTGATGTTTCAGGGCGACTACACCCTCTTCATCTACTATTTTCTCGGCGGCATGGTGGGCACCTGGCTCATGACGCGCACCCAGAACAGGCAGGACGTCGTCTGGAGCGTCATCCCGCTCGCCCTGGGGCTCTGTCTCATCTGGGTCGGCGTCGCCCTGCTCTCCAACATATCCCCGACGGATATTTCCTATCACCTCGCCGGCATCGTGCTGCACAGCGTTTTTTCCCTTGTGCTGCTCTTTACCCTGACGCCGGTGGTGGAGATGCTCTTCGGCTACTGCACGCGCTTCAGGCTGATGGAACTGATGAGCCTGGAACATCCCCTCATGCAGGAACTGATGATGACCATACCCGGCACATACCACCATTCCCTGGTGGTGGCCAACATGGTGGAAGCGGGCTGCAAGGCCATAGGGGCCAACAGCATGCTCTGCAAGGTGGCCGCCCTGTACCACGATGTCGGCAAATTGAGCTATCCCGACTACTATATAGAAAATCAGTACGGCGCGCCCAACAAACACGACAAGCTGGCCCCGTCCCTGAGCGTGCTCATTCTCCTTTCCCATGTCAAAAAGGGCGTTGAACTGGCCGAAAAATACAAGCTCGGAAAGGAGATCGCCGACATCATCCAGCAGCACCACGGGACGCGGCTGATACAGTATTTTTACCAGAAGGCGCAAAGTCTGGGGGAAAACGCCGGCGAGTCGGCCTACCGCTATCCCGGGCCGCGGCCGCAAACAAGGGAAGCGGCCATATTGATGCTCGCCGACTCCGTGGAGGCCTCAAGCAGAACTCTGGCCGATCCCACCCCGGCGCGCGTCAAAAATCACATTGAAACCATCGTCAAGGGAATTTTTTCCGAAGGGCAGCTGGACGAGTCGGAACTGACCTTCAAGGATCTGCATTTTCTGAGCGAGAATTTTCAGCGCATACTCACGGGCATCTTCCACCAGCGCATCGCCTACCCCGAAGCCAAAATTCCGCCCGCGCCCCAGGCCGACGCGGGGGGGCAGAGGGAGCGAAACAAAATCCATGCCTTTCCGCCCCCGGGAGGAGCGGAAGAAACGCCCGCCCAGCCCGTCGCGGCGCGCAAGGCAAGCCGCTGACATGTCCTCCGTCGTCCTGACCGTCCGCTGCCGGGAACATGCCTGGACGAGCGCCCTTGACAGGCGGGATATCCTGACCGCCCTGCGGGCCATGCTCTCGGCGCTGAAAAAAAACGGCCTGCCGGACCCGCGCCGGGTGGAGGCGCATCTTGTGGACGACAGAACGATGCGTGACGTGAACAGGCGCTTCCTGTCCTGCGACGGGCCGACGAACGTGCTCTCTTTTCCCGGCGGCGGGGACATGCCGGGCCTCATCCTCGTCTCTTCGGGGACGCTGCGCCGGGAATGCCTGCTCTACGGCCAGCCGGCGAGAGGATACATGCTGTCCCTGCTGGCCCACGGCCTTGCCCATCTCGCCGGTCTGGGGCACGGAACGGACATGAGCCGCATGTGCGAGGCCTGCGTTGAGGCTGCCGAAAATGCCTTGCCCTGACTGCTCTTCCCTTGCGGACGGGCCGCGTGTCTTCAGGGTGGAAGAAGCCTCCTCCAGCCTCGACGCCGCCCTGGAGCTGGCGGAAAAGGGCAGCCTGGGGGTCTGGGACAGTCTGCTCGCGGCACGGCAGACCGCGGGCCGCGGTCAACTGCGCAGGCAGTGGATTTCGCCTCCGGGCAACCTCTACGCCGCCCTTCGCCTGCCCCTGTCGGCGCCGTTCTCCTCCACGGCGGCCTCCGTGGCTGTCGGCGGGCTTCTGGTCGGGGCCCTGGAAAAGATGGGCTGGCCGGTTCAACTCAAATGGCCCAACGACATTGTGGCGGTCATAAAGGCGAGGCCGCGCAAACTGGGGGGGATACTGCTCGAAGAGCGCCGGGGCGTGTTGCTGGCCGGGGTCGGCCTCAACGTGACAAGCGCGCCGGAAGCGGACATGTTGCGGCGGGACGCGGCCATGCCGGCGGCAAGCCTCGCCGGTCTGACGGATTCGCCCCCCGGTGTGGAAACCTTGTGGCGGCGGCTTGTAAAACATGCGTATTCGGTATATACCGAAGAAGATAATTATTGCGGGCGATGGAGAGAGCAGGTGGAGCGTCTTTTGTTGTGGCGCGGCGAAATGGTCGCGCTCACGGATGAAAAGGGAACGGCGCGCGGCGTGCTGCAGGGCCTGGCGCCTTCCGGGGCGGCTTGTCTGCGCCTTTGCGGAGAGACGAAAGAATTCTGGACGGGTTCGATGTCCCCGGCCTGTTCGGGCTGGACGGCATTTTGAGGGCATGCTTGTGAAAGAGGCTGGCAGTGGGCAACAAGACCTTTGCTGAAGTGCAAAAATTTCTGGAAGGCAAAATCATCCTGGTGGCCAATCGCGGCATTCCGGCGCGGCGCATCTGCCGTTCCATACGGGAGCGTTTTGAGGCCGTGCCCGCCATGACGGCCGTGGACGTGGACAAGACGGCCCCGGCCGCCTCCACCGCCCAGGAACTGCTTCTGCTCGGCCCGGAGCCGCGTTCGTATCTGGATATCGACAAAATCATAGCCAGGGCCAAACAGCGCGGGGTGGTCGGCATCCATCCCGGCTGGGGCTTTGCCTCGGAAGACACGCGTTTTCCGCAGCGGTGCAGGGATGAGGGCATTGTCTTCATCGGGGCCACAGCCGAAGCCATGAACCTTTTGGGCAACAAGGTTCAGGCCAGGCAGGTGGCGCGCCGTCTGGGAATTCCCGTCGTCCCCGGTTCCGACGGCGCTGTGGACATCGCCGAGGCCCGGAAGATCATCGCCGAGCTCGGGCTTCCCATCATGCTCAAGGCCGAAGGCGGCGGGGGCGGGCGGGGCATATTCGCCATCCATACCGAGGCCGAGCTGGAAGACGCGTTTTTCAAGGCCTCGGCCATGGCCCAGGCCTCTTTCGGCAACCCGCGCCTTTTTGTGGAAAAATTTCTTGAGGGAGTGCGTCATATTGAAATACAGGTCATTGCGGACATGTACGGGAACGTTTTCGCCTTTGACGAGCGGGACTGCACGGTACAGCGCAATCACCAGAAGCTGATCGAAATCACGCCGACGCCCTGGAGCGGCATGACGCGCAATCTCCGGGAGCGGTTGAAAGACTACGCCCGGCGTCTCGTGCGCGCCGTGGGCTATCACTCCCTGGCCACGGTGGAGTTTTTGATCGCCCCCGACGGTTCTCCCTACATGATCGAGGTCAACACGCGCCTTCAGGTGGAGCACGGCATCACGGAATGCCGCTACGGCATTGACCTCGTCGAGGAGCAGATCGCCGTGGCCTTCGGCGCGGAGTTGCGTTACAGGGAAGAAACGCTGCGTCCTTCGTACTGTTCCATGCAGGTGAGAATCAATTTTGAGGATCCGCAGAACAACTTCGCCCCCAACGCGGGCCTGGTGACCCGCTATGTCTCCCCCGGCGGCTTCGGCGTGCGCCTGGATTCCAACATCTCGGCCGGGTATGAATTCCCGCCGAACTACGATTCCGCCGGGGCCCTGCTCATCACCTACGCCCATGACTGGGGGAAGACCCTGGGCATTATGGAACGCGCCCTTGGGGAATACATCATAGGCGGTGTCAAGACCACCGTGCCGTTTTTCCGGCAGGTTCTGAAAAACGCCCGCTTCCGCAAGGGGGACTTCGACACCTGTTTTATCGCCAGCCATCCGGAACTCATGCTCTACACGGACCTCGCGCCCGAAGGCGAGCGGCTGGCGCGGCTGGTGGCGGAAATTTCGGCCAAGGGCTTCAACCCCTATGTGCAGCTGGGCGAGTACCGTTCGGCCACAACCCCCTCGCTGGGACCGTTCGAGCCTGTCCTGCCCCCCATATCCCAGGCGGCGCGCCGCGCGCCCTCGCCGTATCCACGGGGAGACCGGCTGGCGACGATGGATTATATCCGCGATTCCGGCCATGTGCATTTCTGCGACACGACCCCGAGGGATTTCACCCAGTCCAATTCCGGCAACCGCTTCAGATTGGCCGAAGACAGGCTCATAGGCCCCTATCTTGACAATGTGGGCTATTTTTCCATTGAAAACGGCGGCGGCGCGCATTTTCACGTGGCCATGATGGCCAACATGACATACCCGTTCAGCGAAGCGAGGGAGTGGAACAGCTTCGCCCCCAAAACGCTCAAGCAGCTGCTTGTCCGCTCCACCAACGTGCTCGGCTACACCCCGCAACCCAGAAATCTCATGCGCGTGACAGGCGAGATGATCTGCGATTGTTACCATGTCGTGCGCTGCTTCGACTTTCTCAACCACATGGAGAACATGCTTCCCATCGCGGAAGTCGTCCTCTCCCGGCGCGACGTCATTTTTCAGCCAGCCATTTCCCTGTCCTACGCCGAAAGCTTCAGCGTCGGGCACTATCTGGACGTCGCCGAAGCCGTTGTCCGCATGACCGCCGGCATCATGGGAGTGGATCCCAAAAAGGCCTCGCGCCACATCATGCTCGGCCTCAAGGACATGGCCGGGGCCTGCCCGCCGCGTTTCATGACTGAGCTTGTCCGGGGGCTGCGCAAGCGTTGGCCGGAACTCGTGCTGCACTACCACCGCCACTATACGGACGGCCTGTTTGTTCCCGCCTGCGGCGCGGCGGCCAAAGCCGGGGCCCACGTGCTGGATGTGGGCCTTGGGGCCGCCGTGCGCCCGTACGGACAGGGCGATGTGCTTTCCATGATGGCCTGTCTTGAGGAAGCGGGCCTGCGCTGCTCCCTGAACAAAGATGCCATACGCGACGCGAATTTCGTCTGCAAGCAGATCATGCCCTATTATGACCGCTACTGCGCGCCGTATTTCCAGGGGTTGGACTATGACGTCACGCGGCACGGCATGCCCGGCGGCGCGACGTCGTCCTCCCAGGAAGGGGCGATGAAGCAGGGCTATATCCATCTTCTGCCGTACATGCTCAAGTTTTTGGAGGGTACCCGCCGCATCGTGCGCTACCACGACGTGACGCCGGGTTCCCAGATAACGTGGAACACGGCCTTTCTGGCCGTCACCGGCGCCTGGAAGCGCGGGGGCGAAGAGGAGGTCCGCTATCTCCTTGAAGTGCTCAATGAAGCGACGCACTCCCCGTCCGGGGATCTCCCGCCGGAAATGCTCAAGGCGCGCCTCGCCGTCTATCAGGACTGCAACGACGCCTTTCGCAACCTCCTGCTGGGCAAGTTCGGCAGACTGCCCCTGGGATTTCCGGAGGACTGGGTGTACCAGAGCGCTTTCGGCGCCGACTGGAAAAACGCCGTCGCCCGGCGCACGGAGGCCTCCCCCCTTGAAACTCTGGCTGACGTTGATCTGGCGGCGGAAGAAAAGGCGTGCACGGACATCCTCAAACGCAAACCCAATGCGGAAGAATTTGTTCTGTATCTGAATCACCCGGCGGATGCGTTGAAGACCATACAGTTCAAGGCGCAGTACGGCGATCCCAACAACCTCCCCCTGCATGTCTGGTTTGAAGGCCTGAAGGTCGGGCAGGATCTGTATTTCAACGAGAGCAACGGAAAGCCGCACCATCTTGTCCTGCTGAGCGTTTCAAGACCGTCCGATATGGGCGTTTCCGTGTGCAGGTATGTGCTTGATTCGGAGATCATGAGTCACGAGGTCAAGGTGGCCCAGCCCGTCGCCGGCCGCGGCAGGGACGTCGCCCTGGCGGAGCCGGGCAACCCGTACCATATCGCCGCGCCGAGCAACGGGGATCTGTGGGTCATGTATGTGCACCCGGGGGATGTCGTCAAAGCCGGCGAAGAAGTGTTCAACATATCCATCATGAAGCAGGAAAAGGCGGTGCTCGCCCCGGTGGAAGGCATGGTCAAACGTGTCCTGAAGACGGCAGATTTCAAGGAAAACAAGCAGATGGTCTCCGTGCGCGAAGGAGAGCTGATCGTGGAGCTCGGGCCCGTGCCCCGCATGTGCGGCAATCCTTCCTGCGCTCAACCCGTTAACCTGGACAATGCCGCGTTCTGCCCCTATTGCGGAACGCGTTTTGAATGATTTCGCCCGAGTCAAGAGGCCCGTGTTTTCGGACAACGTCTTAAAGCAAAACAGAGAGCCATTCGCCAAGCGGAGGGAGTTATGTCCAAGAGCGATGCCAAACCTTCGAAGACAAAATCAAAAGGTACTTCTTCTGAGCAGGTTCAGAAAAGATTTGTCCTGACCGGGGCGGACATAATCAATCTGGGCGTCGACGCGGAACTTCTCGTCGGCGGCAAAAATTACAACACCGCTCTCATCAGTCAGATTGAAGGCATCCAGGCGCCGTATTTCCGGGCCGTTTCCTCGCAGGCCTTTCATTGCCTGCTGGATGAGACGAAAGTCAACGGCAGGCTTGTTCGGGCCGTCGTCGACAAGCAGTACAGCCGTATTGACTGGAACGACGCGGAGATCAATCAGGACCCCGACTTTCTGCAAAAGTTCGTCAGGCAGCTCGGCGTGCTGATTCAGGAGGCCGCCAGGGCCGAAGCCGATCAGCCCAACACCAAGCTGCGGACGTTCATCAACAATATCGTGGACGGCTTCGCGACGTCGCCCGAGGGCATTGACCAGTTGCGCAAACGTTCCGTCATGGTGCAGTCGGCCATTCTGTCCGTCAAATTGCCGGATGCCGTGGACGAGGCCGTTCGCGACGCGTACCGGCAGATATGCGCCGAGAACGGCGACGACATGACTCCCGTGGCCGTGCGCTCTTCGGCGGCCGGGGAGGATTCGCGCAAGAAGGCCTTCGCCGGTTTGCAGGACACCTATCTCAATATGGTCGGGGCCGACAGGGTGGTCGGCGCTTACCACTGGGACTGCGCTTCGGCCTACAATCTGCGCTCGATGACCTACCGGCGCGAAGCCATTCTGGACGCTCTGGCCAGGGCGGAAGAGTGCGGAGACGAGAGCGTCGCCGAGTCGGCCAAGAAAGAATGGGCCATTGAAAATACCTCCCTTTCGGTATGCATGATGCAGATGATAAATCCGGTCGTCTCCGGAACGGCCTTTTCCGCGGATACGGCCACCGGTTGCCGCGGGACGGACCGCAATGATCTGGTCAGCATAGACGCCAGCTACGGACTGGGCGAAGCGGTGGTCGGCGGCAAGGTGACTCCGGACAAGATGTACGTCTTTCAGCGCGATGACGGCAACGAAGTGATTGTCCGCCAGTTGGGCTGCAAAGACATAAGGATCGTCTATGACGAACGGGGGGGAACCCGCGAGGAAGCCGTGCCCGAGCTGGAGGCTTTGCGCTGGGCGCTTTCCCTGAGTCAGGCGGAGTCCGTGGCCCGTGGGGTGCGCGCCGTGAGCAGGGCATACGGCGGCATGATCATGGATACGGAGTTCTGCATAGATGCCAACGACAAGCTGTGGTTTGTCCAGGCGCGTCCCGAAACCCGCTGGAACGAGGAGTTTGAGCTGCACCCGTCCACCATCTTCATGCGCCGTTGCGAAGTGGACCCCAAAGCGGCGGAAGAGGCCGAGGTTCTGGTGGAAGGAAACGGCGCCTCACGCGGGGCCGGGCAGGGGACGGTGCGCTTTTTGCGCTCCGCCCTGGAACTCAACAAGATTTCGAAGGGCGATGTGCTGGCGGCCGAGCGCACCGACCCCGACATGGTGCCCGGCATGCGCGTGGCTTCGGCCATCATGGCCGATGTGGGGGGAGACACGAGCCATGCCGCCATTACCTCCCGCGAGCTCGGCATTGCGGCCGTCATCGGCATACAGCGCCTGGAGGCGCTGCGCGCCCTGGACGGCGTGGACGTCACTGTGGACGGCACCCGCGGCAGGGTGTATCGCGGTCTTCTGCCCCTTCACCACGTGGGCGGCGAAATCAATATCGCCGAATTTCCCAGCACCAAAACCAAGGTGGGCCTTGTGCTCGCGGATGTGGGCCAGGCCCTGTTCCTTTCCAGGCTGCGCAATTATGCGCAGTTTGAAGTCGGCCTGCTGCGCGCGGAATTCATGCTGGGGAACATAGGCGTTCATCCCCAGGCCCTGGAGGCCTTCGACAATGGGGAGCTGGACGGCGTCGTGCAGGTCAAGATCAGGCAGCTGGAAAATCATCTTTCCAAAATCATGCGGGAGCAGATGGCTGTCGGGCTTATCGTCTTCAATTTTGATTTGCGTGGATATGTCGCCGAGATCACGGGTCTTGCCTCCGAAATAGCGGCCCTGGCAGACGCGGACAAGGATATGGGCGCGGAGGAATCGCTCCTGCGGCACAGAAAGATGCGCGAACTCGACCACAGGCTGGACCAGCACCTGGAAGCCGCCTCGCGCAGGATCGAAGTGCTCAAGACATCGCCGAACCTTGACGAACATATCCGCATCATCATGGGCTTTGACGACGAACTCGCCCTGCTTTCCCATGCCGATCCGGAATCGGCCAAGAGGGCCGCCGAAGTGGAAAGCCAGACGGCCGAGCACGTGCAGAAGGTGAAAGATCTGCCTGTGGTGGTGTCCCTGCTGGACAACATCCGCCGCCTGCGTGAAGAAGTGAGTCTGCGCGCCGGGCTGAAGAAAGAGATGGACGACGTGCGCAACCTGCCCGAAAAAATCCGCGCCATCATCAAGTCGCGCGGTTTCCGCACCGGCAAGGAACACTATGTGCAGACGCTGGCTCAAAATCTGGCGCTTTTTTCCATGGCTTTTTACGGCAAGCCCATAACCTACCGCACCACGGACTTCAAAAGCAACGAGTACAAAAACCTGCTTGGGGGCAACCTTTTTGAACAAAACGAGGCCAACCCCATGCTGGGGTACCGCGGCGTTTCCAGAAACATCCACGACTGGGAAATTGAGGCCTTCAAACTGGCCCGCGGCATGTACGGCGGCTCCAATCTGCGCATGATGCTGCCCTTTGTGCGCACGCTGGAAGAGGCCCGCTCCATGCGCACCTATCTTGAACAGGTGCACAAACTCAAGAGCGGGCAGGATGGGTTGAAGATCATTCTCATGTCGGAGTTGCCGTCCAACGCCATCCTCGCCAGACAATTCATCACGGAATTCGACGGGTTCTCCATCGGCTCCAACGACATGACGCAGATGGTCCTGGCCACGGACCGGGACAACGCGAGGCTTGCGCACATCTATGACGAAGAAGACCCCGCCGTGGTCTGGGCCATTCTGGTGAGCATCTTCACCGGGCAGAAATTCTGCAAGAAAGTCGGTTTTTGCGGCCAGGGAGTTTCCAACAGCCTGGTGATCCGCGGTCTGGTGGCCATAGCCGGCATCACCTCGGCGTCAGTGGTGCCGGATACCTACTACCAGACTGTTTTCGACATCGCGGCCGTGGAAAAGGAGAACATACCCGTCGCCCGTCTCGGCGAATGGCTGGTGGAGCAGCACCACAAAAATCTGTCCTCGCTTATGGAGAAGGCAGGCTATGGACACATTCTGAAAAAATACACGGCCCCCAACGACATACGCGAGTGGTACGAAGGGGAAATGCTGCGAAGGCACGAACAGTTGCGGGAACATCTGGACACTCCCAAGGAAGATTTCTACAGGGCCGAATTGCAGAGTTTCCGCACGGCTTTCCACAAACCGGTGATTTACGCCACCTGGGATTGGAAAGGCACGGTGCTGGACGCCTTGCGTCAGTCCGGTTTCGAGAGTTTTGAAGAGCAGCAGGCGGCGCTGGAAAAGGCGCGTCAGCTTGACGTTTGACCCGCGACGCCGATGAAGACGCGGGAAAAAAGAATGACGCGGCAACGCTCCGTCGTGCTGGAGGAGTTGCGCAAGGTCAAAAGCCACCCCACGGCGGACGAGCTGCACGCCATTGTGCGGCGGCGTTTGCCGCGCATCAGCCTGGGCACGGTATACCGCAATCTGGAATATCTGCTCGCGGCGGGCTCGATTTCCCGTCTGGAATCTTCGGGATCGATGCGTTTTGACGGAGACGTCTCCTCGCACCAGCACGTTCGTTGCGTTTTTTGCGGGCGCATCGCCGATATTGCGCCTGTATCCATTCCCGGGCCCGGAGACGACAGTGTGGACAGCTTTGCCTTCATCGTCGGCGCGCGGGTCGTTTTTGACGGCGTGTGTCGGCAGTGCGCCGTCCGTGAACCCCAAAACAGGCTTCAAGGAGGAGGCATGGCTGATACCCAGGATATCTGGCGCTGCCAGACAGTGAACTGCGGCTACATGTATGACCCCGACCGCGGGGACAGGCGGCACAAAATCCCGGCCGGAACAAAATTTGAGGATCTGCCGGACGATTGGCGCTGCCCGGTTTGCGGCGCGGGCAAAAAGGCCTTTCGCCGCCTGAGCGACGAACAATAGAAAAGAGCGTTGCGCGGGGTGAAATGCTTTTGCGTTCGCGGGACTTGACAAAAACAGACGACGAGGTTAGATAACTCCTCTTGTGTTTCTGAATGGTTCTCTGCTTTTTTCTGGGAGGAATCCATGCCTACTATCAGTCAGCTTATCCGCATTGAGCGGAAAGCCGTCGTCAAACGTAAAAAGACCCCGGCCCTGCAGGCCTGTCCGCAACGGCGCGGCGTATGCACCCGTGTGTACACGACCACGCCGAAAAAACCCAATTCCGCCTTGCGCAAGGTCGCCCGCGTGCGTCTGACCAACGGCATTGAAGTGACGGCCTACATTCCCGGCGAAGGGCACAACCTGCAGGAGCACTCGGTGGTGGTCATCCGCGGCGGTCGTGTGAAGGATTTGCCCGGCGTGCGCTATCACATTGTTCGCGGCACGCTGGATGCTTCCGGCGTGGCGGATCGTCGCAAAAGCCGTTCCAAATACGGCGCGAAAAGGCCGAAGTGATTTTTTGGCGCGGCATTCGTCATGTATCGCCGCCGGGATTGTCCCGGCATGCGCGATACGGGGCCGGCGACGCCGCAAACACCATTATTCAGGAGTGAAGCATGCCCCGTAAAGGTTCTGTCCCCAAAAGAGAAATTTTACCCGATCCTCTGTATTCCAGCCGGTTGGCCACAAAATTCGTCAACCGCCTCATGTACAACGGCAAAAAGGGCGCCGCCGAGAAAATCTTTTACAGATCCCTGGACAATCTGGCCGAAAAGACCGGCGAAGAGCCGATGCGGGCTTTTGAAAAGGCCCTTGAAAACGTCAAGCCCCATATGGAAGTCAAGGCCCGCCGCGTCGGCGGCGCCACATATCAGGTGCCGATGGAAGTCCGCTCGGACCGTCAGATTTCCCTTTCCATACGCTGGCTCATCAATTACGCCCGCGCCCGCGGGGAAAAAGGGATGATAGCCAAACTCTCCGCCGAGTTTCTTGACGCCTACAATGCCCGCGGCGGCGCGGTAAAAAAACGGGAAGACACGCACCGTATGGCGGAAGCGAACAAGGCGTTTTCCCATTATCGTTGGTAAAAACCCGACATGAATCAGCGGGCGTCTCTGGCAGGCGCTCCGCGCAAGTGCGCAGGAGGAAGCTGTGTCCCGCACTGTTCCCTTGGACAAGCAGCGCAATATCGGCATTATGGCTCATATTGACGCCGGCAAGACGACGACGACCGAACGGATCCTTTTTTATACCGGTGTTTCTCACAAGCTCGGCGAGGTGCACGACGGCGCCGCCACTATGGACTGGATGGAACAGGAGCAGGAGCGCGGCATAACCATCACCTCGGCGGCGACGACCTGTTTTTGGAAAGACTGCCGCATCAATATCATAGACACCCCCGGGCATGTCGATTTCACCATTGAAGTGGAGCGCTCCCTGCGCGTGCTGGACGGGGCGGTCTGCGTGTTCGACGCTGTGGCCGGGGTGGAGCCGCAGTCGGAAACCGTGTGGCGTCAGGCCGACCGCTATAATGTGCCGCGCATTTGTTTCGTCAACAAGATGGACCGCATAGGGGCGAACTACTTTCGTTGCCTGGAAATGATTCACGACCGTCTCGGGGCCAAGGCCGTTTCCCTGCAACTGCCCGTGGGCGCCGAAGACAAGTTTGAAGGCGTCGTCGACCTTGTGCGCATGAAAGCCGTTCGCTTCGACAAGAGCACCAAGGGCGCCGAATTCATCGTCGAGGACGTGCCCGCGGACATGCTCCGCCTGGCGGAAGAAAAACGCCATGAACTCCTGGAGGCCGTGGCGGAGGAAGACGAGGTTCTGCTGGAAAAATACCTTGGCGGAGAAAGTCTGTCCGAAGAGGACATCATCGCCTGCGTGCGAAAAGCCACGATCGCGCGCAGCATCGTGCCGGTGTTCTGCGGCTCGGCGTTCCGCAATATGGGCGTGCAGCCCCTGCTGGACGCGGTGGTTGACTATCTGCCCTCGCCCGTGGACATTCCCGCCATGATGGGCCATGATCCCCACAAGGAGGAAAAGCTTGTCGAATGCCGCTGCGACGACAAGGAACCTCTGGCCGGGCTGGTCTTCAAGCTTTTTTCCGATCCCTTCATCGGGCATCTTTCTTTCTTCCGGATCTATTCCGGCTGTCTTGAATCGGGCTCCGGCGTCATCAACGCCAACACCGGCAAAAAGGAACGCATCGGGCGCATCCTCAAAATGCACGCCAACAAGCGCGAGGATATAAAATGGGCCGGCGCCGGCGACATCGTGGCCCTGGTCGGCCTGAAAAACGCTTCCACCGGCGACACCCTGTGCGATGAGAAACGCCCGGTCATACTGGAATCGCTCAACATTCCCGAGCCCGTCATTGAAGTCGCCATCGAGCCCAAAACCAAGGCCGACAGAGACGCCCTTTCCGCCGCCCTGAACAAGCTGGCCAAGGAAGACCCCTCTTTCCGCGTCAAGGGGGATGAAGAAACCAATCAGACGCTCATCGCCGGCATGGGGGAACTGCATCTGGAAATCATCGTGGATCGCCTTACCCGGGAATTCAACGTCAACGCCAATGTGGGCAAACCGCAGGTCGCTTACAGGGAAACCATCTCGAAACCAGCCAAGTCGGACATGAAACACGTCAAGCAGTCCGGCGGCCGCGGGCAGTACGGGCACTGCGTCATCGAAGTGGAGCCCAATTCCGGCAACGGCTACGAGTTCGTCAATTCAATCACCGGCGGCGTGATACCCAAAGAGTACATTCCGGCCATAGACAAGGGAATACAGGACGCCATGAAGTCCGGCGTGCTGGCCGGCTTTCCCTGTGTGGACGTCAAGGTGAACCTGGTTTTCGGCTCCTACCACGAGGTGGACTCTTCAGAACAGGCGTTTTACGTCGCCGGTTCCATGGCCATCAAGGACGCGATGCAGAAAGCCGCCCCGGTGCTGCTGGAGCCGATTATGGATGTGGAAGTCGTCACGCCGGAAGAATACCTTGGCGACGTTATGGGCGATTTGAACGGAAGGCGGGGGCGCGTGCAAAGCATGGAGGCGCGCGCCGGCGGAGCGCAGAGCATACGCGCCCAGGTGCCTTTGGCCGCAATGTTCGGCTACGCGACGGATTTGCGTTCCCGCACCCAGGGGCGGGCCACCTTTACCATGCAGTTTGACCACTATGAGCGCGTTCCTGCGGCCCTGGCCGAAGAAATCCAGAAGAGCAGGAAATAGCGCAATGAACGACGACCTGCCGAAGGGCTTCAGGGCCGGAACGGCGCAGGCGAATTTCAAAAAGGCCGGCAGGGACGACCTTGGCCTTCTCGTGTCCGATTCCCCGTGCGTCCTTTCGGGTCTTTTCACCCAGAACGCGTTCAAGGCGGCCCCGGTCGTGATTTGCCAGGAAATAGCGCGCAGGGGAAAACCCGTGCGCGCCGTCCTGGCCAATTCAGGCCAGGCCAACGCCTGCACCGGCGACAAGGGGCTTGAAAACTGCCGTGAAACGCAGGCGATGCTCTCGGCAAACACCGGCCTTTCACCTGATGAAATTCTGCCGATTTCAACCGGCGTCATAGGCCGGCATTTGCTTATGGAGCGTTGGGCGGCGGCTGTGCCGGCGCTGGTGCGCAGTCTCGGCGCCCGCGACGCCGAAGCCTTTACCCGCGCCATTATGACGACGGACGCTTTCCCCAAATTCGCGTCGCGCGATCTGGAACTGTCCGCCGGGCGCGTGCGCTTGACCGTCATGGCCAAAGGGGCCGGCATGATATGTCCCAACATGGCCACCATGCTCTGCGTCGCCCTGACGGACGCGCTTGTCGAGCGGCAATGCTGGCAGGCCATGTTCAGGGCCGCGGCCGGCAAGACGTTCAACAGGGTCAGCGTGGACGGCGATACCTCCACCAATGACACCATTCTCGGTCTTGCCAACGGAGTCGCCGGCGTGTCCGTGGCCTCCGGGCCCGACCACGAACTTTTTGAAAACGCGCTCACGGATATCCTGGGGAAAGTCGCCTATATGCTTGTACAGGACGGCGAGGGGGCAAGCAAGGTCATTCATATAACCGTCAGCGGCGCGCGTGATGACGCGGATGCGGAAAGGGCGGCGCGCAGCGTCGGGCATTCCCAGCTGGTTAAGACAGCCGTTTACGGCGGGGACGCCAACTGGGGGCGGATCATCACGGCGGTCGGGTACAGCGGCGCCGATTTTGAACCGGGGCGGGTCAGCCTGACCTTGTGCGGCGTGGAGTGTTTTTCCTGCGGGCAACCCGTCAATGAAGACAAGGAAGAGGTTCTGGCGCTCCTTCTCAGGGAAAAAGACATACACGTCGCCATCAGTCTCGGCGACGGCCCCGGGCAGTATGTTTTCCTCGCCTCGGATCTCGGGCATGAATATGTCAGTCTGAACGCGGATTATCGTTCCTAGCCGCGGTTTTTCTACTTTCCCTCCAGCATTTTCACCGCGCAGAATTTGCCGCACATGGCGCAGACTTCCTCTCCTTCGTGTTTCGCACGGCGTTTGCATACCTGCGCGGGATCAAGGGCGGCCGCGGCCATGTTTTTCCAGTCAAGAGATTTGCGGGCCGCGTTCATGGCCGCCTCACGGGCGAGGGCAGCCGGCCTTCCCAAGGCCACCTCGCCCACATGGGCCGCGACGCGGCTGGCCATCACCCCGGCGCGCACATCCTCTTCGTCGGGCAGGGTCAGGTGTTCGGCCGGGGTCAGATAGCACAGAAAATCCACGCCTGCTTCCACTCCAACCGCGCCCCCGATGGCGCCCGCGATATGGTCGTAGCCCGGCGCGCTGTCGCAACACAGGGGGCCAAGCACATAGAGGGGGGCATTGCCCGTGAGCCGTTTTATGCCCTGTATCTGACCGCGCACCAGATGCAGCGGCACGTGGCCGGGGCCTTCAATCATGCACTGCACGCCGCGCTCGTTCGCGAAAGCCGCCAGACGTCCGAGGTTGATGACTTCCTCCCACTGGGCCGCGTCGCCCGCGTCCGCGCCCGCGCCGGGGCGCAGGCCGTCTCCGAGGGACAAGGCGACGTTGTGGGGCAGACAGATGGCGATGAGGCGTTCAAAATATGACAGCAGGGGATTTTCGCGTCCGTTTTCGAGCATCCAGCGGGCCAGCATGGAGCCGCCGCGCGAGACGATTCCCATGGCGCGCTTTCCGCCGACGGCCATCTCTGCGCCGCGCAACGAAAGCCCGCAATGCACGGTCATGAAATCCACGCCTTGCGCGGCTTGCTTTTCAATTTCGGCAAAGAGCTCGTCAGGCCGCATATCTGAAATATCGCGTCCCGCATCAAGAATTTGTTGCCCTACAGCATACATGGGTACCGTGCCGAGGGGTTTGGGACAGGATGCGAGCAGGGAAACACGGATGGCGTCGAGATCGCCGGCCACCGAGAGGTCCATCACCGCATCGGCCCCGGCGCGGATGGCTGTCTCCAGTTTGCGTGTTTCCGTGGCCGGGTCGTTGCACAGGGGGGATGTGCCGATATTGGCGTTGATTTTCACCCGGGCGGGCTGACCCACAAGGCCGGGCGTCAGGCCGTGGTGTTCGGGATTGCCCAGAAGTACCATGCGGCCGGCCTCGATGCTTTCCCGGATGACGGACGGCTCAAGATGTTCCTCCCGGGCCAGCGCGGGCAGATGCTCATCCAGCAGACGGCGCAAGGAGACGTTTTGCGAAAGGGAAAAATACGGCATGATGGTTGGTCCTGCTTATGTTTGTTTTTGCGGGTCAGTTGACGACGCGATACGCGACTTCTTTTATCAGTTTGATTTTTCAAGCACAATGAAATTTTTCAGGGCCGCTTTTTTCGGTGTCTCAGGCACTGGCAATCTGGGTAAGGCAACGCAACAACAACTTGCTGATATTTTGGGATTCCACAGAACGGCTATTGTGCGCTGGGTTCGTGAATACAGAAAAGATGGAAAGATTATGCCAAAAGTTCGAGGGCACATGGGATAGTGCCATGTTTTCAGAGTATGTAGGCCAAATACTGTATCCGGCTTTACGTCCGAACGATATTGTGATTATGGACAATTTATCGGCGCATAAAAATCGTGAAGTGGCTGAGCATATCAAAAAGCGTGGGGCTGAACTTCTGTATTTGCCTGCGTATAGCCCGGATTTGAACCCTATCGAAAATATGTGGAGCAAGGTCAAGCAATTATTACGCGGCATGGCGACGCGAACATATGAAGCCCTGGAAAAAGGCATCGCCGAAAAAAAAGCCCCCGGGTTGAAGGGGGGCTTTGTGAGCTTTGGCAGCGGCCTACTTTCCCACAAGAGAATTTGCAGTATCATCGGCGATGAAGAGCTTAACTGCCGAGTTCGGAATGGGGTCGGGTGTACCCTCTTCTCTATGGCTGCCAAAAT
>JAISTW010000072.1 GCA_031272405.1 Desulfovibrio sp.
CAAACAGGCAGGCTTTCCCGTGACGCAATCTGGCACTATAGCCAAATATCCCACGCCTTGTCAATCTCTTTTTTCCCCTCAGGGAAAATTTCTCCCCTCTCGGAAGCTCGTTCCTCGGCGCGGGGACAACTCTTTTACCCCGCTCCACGCGCCCTGTCAACTGCTAAAATCAAATGAATCTCAATCCAAAATTTGCCGGGGAAAACAGGCGAAAGCCCCCGGCGCCTGCTCCGCGTCCTCCGCGGACTGGCGGGAGTACGACCATCCAGGCCGAATGTCCCTTGAATCGGGGCGGCGAAGACGGTATAAGAATCTCCGGGCGGCGGACTTCGCGACTTTCCCGCCGCCGGGATGAAAAATGTGAACAGAATGTGGCTTGCCCAGGTTTTGGCCCTGATAGGTAAGGAATTCAAGCAGATCGTGCGGGATCCGTCATCCTGGCTGGTGGCCGGCGTGCTGCCCCTGCTCTTTCTGTTGCTTTTCGGCTACGGCATCACGCTGGACGCGGGCGTTCTGCGCCTGGCCGTGTATGACCAAAGCGGCGGCAAACATGCCCTGTCCCTTGCCTCCGCCTTTGCCCATTCGCGTTCCTTTGCCGTCATCCCGGCGCGCGGCATGCAGGAAGCCGCCGAAATGATGCGTGACTCCGAAGCGCAGGGCGTGCTGGTCATTCATGAAAATTTTGACCAGAACCTTGCCCGGCGCGGGCAAGGGCAGTTGCAGATACTGATGGACGGAGCAGAACCGAACACGGCCCGTTTCATCCAGAGCTACAGCCAGGGGTTGATCGGGCGCTGGCAGGCGACGAGCCTGCCTTCCGGCCGTTCGGCCGACGCGCCGATTGCGGCGCGGCAGCGCTACTGGTACAATCCCATGGCCAAGAGCACACAGTTTCTCGTGCCCGGTTCCATCACCGTCATCATGACCCTCATAGGCACCCTGCTGACTTCGCTGGTCATCGCCCGTGAATGGGAGCGCGGCACAATGGAGGCGCTCATGTCCACGCCGATCACCCGCATGCAGTTGCTGCTCGCCAAGCTGACGCCCTATTTCTGCATGGGCATGTTCAGCATGTCCTTGTGCGCCGTTTCCGCCGTGCTCCTTTTCGGCGTGCCCTTCCGCGGATCGGTCTGGGCGCTGGCGCTTGTTTCCTCGGTTTTCATGCTGAGCGCTCTGGGACAGGGTCTGCTCATCTCCATACTCCTGCGCAGCCAGCTCACCGCCGCCGAGGCCGGCCTGTTCTCCGGCTTTTTGCCGGCCCTGCTGCTCTCCGGCTTTGTTTTCGAGATCAACAGCATGCCCCTTGCTCTGCAAGCCGTCACCCTGCTTCTGCCGGCCCGCTACTTCAACACCTGTTTGCGCACGATATTCCTGACAGGCGATGTCTGGGCGGTCTTCACGCCCTGTCTGCTGGCAATGGGCCTGCTGGCGGCCGTGCTCTTGCTGCTGGCCTACAAAAAACTCGTCAGGCGTCTGGACACATGAACGGGCCCCTGGGCACAGGCGCGGCCTTCCGCGCCTGCCGACGCATGCTGGCCATAGCGCGCAAGGAACTGCTGGTGCTTTTGTGCAACCGCGTCGCCCGCATCCTGATTATCGTGCCCCCCCTTGCCCAGATCATCATTTTCGGCTGGGCGGCCACCATGGAAGTGCGCAATGTGGACGTGGCCGTGCTCAATCACGACAGCGGACGCTGGAGCCGCGAAATCATCCACAGACTCCGGGGAGCGCCCACCTTCAAAAACGTGCGCGCGCTGCCCGGCGAGCACGCCCTGCGTTCTGTCATGGAAAGACAGGAGGCGCTTTTGTGCCTTGTTTTCGACGCGCGCTTTTCCCGCAGGATCGAGGCCGGGGAAGAAGCCGATCTGCAGGTCATCCTGGACGGCAGACGCTCCAACGCGGCCCAGATCGCCGCCTATTACCTCGACGCGATTCTGGACGACGTCGCCCAAAGCACGCCCCGCATGGCTGCGGGCAATACGGCCGCGCCCCGGCTTGACGTGCGCGCGCGTTGCTGGTTCAACCCCAATCTGGAATTCCGCTGGTATTTTCTGCCCAATCTCATAGGCATGCTCAGCTTTATGATAGGGCTTGTGGTCACAGGTCTGACCGTAGCCAGGGAACGGGAAGTGGGCACATTCGATCAGCTGCTGGTTTCCCCGGCCACGGCCGCCGAAATAGCTCTGGCCAAACTGGCCCCGGGCTGCCTGATCAGCCTTGCCCACGGCAGCATTTTTCTGCTCATTGCCGTTTTCGGCTTCGGGGTGCCCTTCACAGGCTCCGTGGCCCTGCTGTACCTGTCCATGCTGGTTTTTTCGGCGGCAGCCGGCGGCGTCGGCCTGATGGTCTCATCTCTTGCCTCCACGCAGCAACAGGCCTTCCTGGGGGCCTTCACCGTGGGAGTGCCCTGCATTCTGATTTCCGGCGCGGTGACGCCCATCCTCAACATGCCCGTTTTTCTCCAGCAGGCCAGTGAATTGAACCCGCTCCGGCATTTCATCGCCCTCTGCCAGGGCCTTTTTCTCAAGGACATCACCCCGGCAGCGGCGGCGCTCAACCTGGGCAAGATATTTTTGATAAGCTGCGTGAGCGTCGTACTGGCTGTGTGGACGTTCAAGCGCAAGACCTGACCCGCCCATAAAAATTTTTCTTGAAAATGATATTGACTTTCATTTTCATAAGCCATAACCTGCAAGACGTATCCCATGTCCAGTGAAAATTTTCGAGACACCGTCGCGTTGTCGGCAGTGGGGACGGAACAATGAAGAACACAGCCCTATCTCTCCTGATCCTGCTCTGCGTGCTGTTTTTCCCGGCGCGCGCGGCTTCCACCTACGCCACATGGACGGAAATATCGGATGAAATGGCCGTCGTCTTGAACGCATCCTACGATGTGTACTTCAGCACCAAGGATGCGGCGGCGGCCAAGGAGCTGGTCAACAAGGCCTATTTTGAATTCTATGAAAAACTTGGCGTGGAGCGGGCCGTCATGTCCTACGTTTCCGGCAAACGGGCTTCCACCGTGGAGTATCAGTTCGCCGCCGTGAAACGCCTGATGACGGACAATGCCCCGAACAAGGAAGTGCGCGCCTGCCTGGACGGCCTCATAAAAATGCTCAAGGAAGACGGCCTGGCCTTGGATGGCAAGCAGGAAAGCGGCTGGAGCTATTTTGTCGCCTCGCTGCTCATTCTTTTACGCGAAGGTTTTGAAGCCATTCTTGTTGTTGCGGCCATTGTCGCCTATCTCGTCCGCTCTGGCAACGGACGCATGAGCAGAGTGGTTTACGCCAGCGCGGCAGCGGCTGTCCTGGTCAGCATGGGGCTGGCCCTGGCCCTGCAAAAATTCTTCACCATCAGCGGGGCCAATCAGGAAATATTGGAAGGCGTGACAATGCTCCTCGCCGTGGCGGTGCTTTTTTTCGTCAGCAACTGGATGATTTCCAAGGCCGAGAGCAGGGCATGGAAAACGTATATTGAGGGCAAAGTCGCCAGCGCGATAACCGCGGGTAATTCCTTTGCCCTCGCCTCGGCCGCCTTTCTGGCCGTATTTCGTGAAGGGGCGGAAACGATTCTTTTCTATCAGGCCCTTATCGCGGATGCGAAAGATCACATGGATGTGGTCTGGGGCGGCATTGCGGCCGCGTCTCTGGGGCTTGTGGCGATTTTCGCCGTCATCCGCTTCGGGAGTCTGCGTATCCCCCTGCGGCCCTTCTTCATCGGCACCAGCGTCCTGATGTACCTCATGGCCGTCAGTTTCGCCGGCGGCGGCGTCAAGGAACTGCAGGAGGCCGACGTCATCGCCGTGACTCCGGTGTCCTTCATCGGTTCCGTGGACATCCTCGGCATTTACCCGACCGTGGAGACGCTGCTGCCCCAGGCCGCGCTGCTCCTGCTGGCGGCAGTCTCATTTTTTTACTACACGAGGAAAACTCACGCCGCCGCGTGAGCATGTTTTTCACCAATAAACCATTGGAGGCTCAGTATGCGCTTCACATCAATGCACACATTTTTGGCCGTCACCGCGTTGACGGTGGTCTTGTCCGGTTTGCCGGGCGTCGCCGACGCCGCCGCGCCCGCGCCGGGCACGGAAGCCGGCTTCCAGGAATTCCCCCTCGGCGACGAGCAGGTCGTGGGGCCCCTGCAGATAGCGGGCGTCTACTTTCAACCCGTGGATATGGAGCCCGCCAGCCTTGGCGGCTTGGCCGCGTCCAAAGCGGACATGCATCTCGAGGCCGACATCAAGGCGGTCGAGGGCAACACCCTCGGCTACGGCGCAGGCAGTTTCGTGCCGAACCTCACCGTGAAATATGTTATCAGGAAAAAAGGCAGCGACAAGACCATCGAAGGCAATTTCATGCCCATGAGCGCGAGCGACGGCCCGCACTACGGCAATAACGTCAAACTTGACGGTCCCGGCGACTACAAGGTGACCTTCATTATCGACAACCCGGAAAAGCAGGGGTATCTGCTGCATGTGGACAAAAAAACCGGAGTGTCGGGTCGTTTCTGGAAAGAACCGATTCAGGTCAGTTGGGATTTTAAGTGGATTCCCCGCAAATGGTGATCTGAGGCGCGCTTGAGGTTTGTCGTCGTCATTTTTTGATATTGGATTTCAATTTCTTTTTCAACAGGAGACTGCGCGGCCGACGCTAGCCGACCGCGCAGTCGCTTGCGACGGCACCCGGGCGAAATCCCGCATCAGGGGGAGCAATGCTGCACTTTCTGGGACTGACGACAAGCACCCTGTTCATGGCCGCGCTTGTTTTCGGCCTTTTCTCCGGTTACGTCCGCGCCGGAAATCTTTTCGAGATCAGGCCGTGGCTGCGGGCCGGATGCTTGTCCGGCCTTGCCGTCGCGGCGGCGTTGGCGCTGCTTGAGCTGGCCACGGGCTGGGTGGTGCGCGAATACTATGACCTTGGCGCGCTCCTGACCCTCATTTTCGCGGAACTCTGTCTGTTCGTCCACATCGCTGCAGACCGCGCCCTTTCCCCGGAGCAGGCGGCCACTTTCTCCTTCCGGGGCATATCTTTCATTTTCGCCGCCGCCCTAGGCGCTTTCTGCCTGCCGGACATTTTCATCTACCCGTCCCACTTCGCCGTCGGCGTCGTGAATGTGGTCAGCAGCGAGTTCATCTTCATCGTCGCCGGATACTGCCTGGGTCTCGCGCTTTGCCTGCTCGTCGGCTACGCCGTGCACCGCGTCGCGGCCGCGCTGCCCACGGCCGTCCTGACGCCGTTTCTCCTTGTCGCCCTTGCCGTCTTTCTCCTGAGCCTGATGCTCACGACAGCCCAGATACTGCTCGGCAGAGGACTTGTGCCGCGCGCGGACTTCGCCGTTGACGCCGTTATTCTGCTCCTGAACTACACGGATCTTTTCCTGTGCGGCGTTGCCGGCGCTTCGGGACTTGTCGCGCTGACCCTGCTGCGGCGCGCCGTGAACGAAAAAATGGAAGGAGAAAATCCCGCCGTCCTTCGCCGAGCGCGCAGCTTGGCCCGCGCGCGGGCGAAGTGGAGCGCGGCGGCGATCGTCATGCTTTGTTCCGGCATCCTCGTGCTGACTGTCGGCATGCGATTCGACGCAAAGAAGGCTGAACTTGTTCCGCCTGTGCCCATGCCTGTATCCGACGGAGCTGTTCATATCCCTCTTGCTCTTGTGGGAGACGGCAAACTCCACCGCTTTGTGTATGCGGCGCAAAACGGCGTCGCCGTTCGCTACATCGTCATCAAAAAAAGCGAGACAGCCTACGGGGTGGGATTGGACGCCTGCGACATCTGCGGCCCTTCCGGCTACTTTGAACGCAAGGGGCAGGTGGTGTGCATTCTGTGCGACGTAGTCATGAACAGGGCCACCATCGGATTTGCCGGCGGCTGCAATCCGGTGCCGGTGAAATTTGCCGTCAGGGACGGCGCCATCGTCATTGACGCCGCGATTCTGGAGGCCGAGGCGCCCCGTTTCATGTGATAAAAATTGTGCGCATCGCATCAGGAGAAGCCATGTTTTTCGAAATTGTCCGCGGCGCTGTCACGCGCCAGAAGCGCAAGCTCCTTGTGATGGCCTGCGCCATGACCTTGGGCATATCCTTGGCGACCGCCATGCTCAATGTCATGTTCGACGTGGGCGACAAGGTGAATCAGGAACTCAGGGCCTACGGAGCGAATATTGTGGTTTCCCCGCGAGGGGCGTCTTTTTTGGGGGATATTTACGGCGTCGAGGAGGGCGTCGGCGTCGCCGACAAGTATCTGGCGGAAGCCGAGCTGCCCAGGATAAAAACCATTTTCTGGGCTTTCAATATTGTGGACTTCACGCCCTGGCTCGACATCATGGTCAGATTGGACGAGGATTCCGCGCCGGTGCGTCTTGCCGGCGCCTGGTTCTCCAAACACCTCGACCTGCCCACGGGTGAAAGCGTGGACACGGGCGCCGTCAATCTGAAATCCTGGTGGGACGTGCGCGGTGCATGGCTGGACGACAGCGACATTTCCGGCGTCATGGTGGGCTCGGCCCTGGCCGCGAAACGCGGCATCAAAGTGGGCGGGACGCTTCCTGTCCGTTTCCGGGACGCGGATGGAGCGGAATGGGTGGAGCGGATGACTGTGCGGGCCGTGTTTCATTCCGGGGACAGGGAAGACGAAGAGCTTGTCGCCACACTGGCGGCCGTGCAAAAACTGGCCGGCCTTGAGGGCAAGGTGCGTCGCGTGGAAGTGAGCGCCCTGACCACTCCGGAAAACGATTTGGCGCGCCGCGCGGCTCAGAATCCTTACACGCTTTCCCGACAGGACTGGGAGGTTTGGTACTGCACGGCGTATGTCAGCGCCATCGCCTACCAGATTGAAGAAGTGCTGACAAATTCACGCGCAAAGCCGGTTCTCCAGGTGGCGGAGTCTGAAGGAATCATCCTGCGAAAAACCCGACTGCTTATGCTGCTTCTGACGATTTTAAGCCTGGCCTGCACGGCGTTGGCCATTTCCAATCTGGTTACGGCCAGCGTCATGGAGCGTAGCGCGCAGATCGGCCTTTTGAAGGCTCTCGGAGCCACAGACGGGCAGATTTACCTGCTGATTCTCGCCGAAGCGTTTGTCGCCACAGCTCTTGGCGGCGTGGCGGGCTATGTCGTGGGGCTCGGCTTCGCCTCCATTATCGGGCAGGCGGTTTTCGGCTCGAATGTCGCCGCAAAGGGACTGGTCATTCCGCTCATAGTCGTCCTGGCGCTTCTGGTGACCATAGGCGGGAGTCTGCCGGCCATGCGGATGCTCGCGCGCCTGCGCCCGGCGGAAGTGCTGCACGGCAGATGAGACTCCGAAACAACTGCGCTTGGGGGAATATCATGAAAAATCACAATATGTTTTTTCGCATTGTTTTCTGCTCCTTGCTCCGACGCCGCTCAAGAATGCTGGCGGCGCTTCTCGCCGTCGCCCTCGGAGGCACGGTGTTTCTGGGCATGGGGGCCGTGTACTATGATATTCCCCGCCAGATGGGGCGTGAATTCCGTTCTTACGGATCCAACCTGATATTCGTCGCGTCTGGTCACGCCTTGACCCTCAATCTCACGCAGGTCGAAAAAGCCGCGTCGTTGCTGCCGGCGGACAAGGTGATCGGGCTCACTCCTTTCCGTTACGAAACCATGTATTACACTCTGCGCGGGGTCACAGTGGTCGGCACGGACATGGCATCCGCCCGCAAGACAAGTCCCTATTGGCGGGTGCAGGGTCGCTGGCCGGAGAAAGACGCGGAAATTCTTCTCGGCATGGACGTGGCCGAACAAACGCAGCTTTACGCAGGCGCTTCCCTCTCCCTTGAAGTTGTCCCCAGGACGGGAGAGAAATTTGTCAAGACGCTGACAGTCAGCGGCATTTTGCGTTCCGGCGGGGCGGAAGACGGTTTCATCCTCATGCCCCTGAGCGGGCTGGAAGCCCTGATGGGCGAGGCCGGCACAGCCAGCGTCGTTGAGGCTTCAATCGCCGTGCCGGGCGAAGAACTCGCGGTTCTGGCCGAAAGCATCCGGGCCGGAGTCCCCGGCATCGCCCCCAGGCTTGTCAAACGCATCGCCGATTCGGAAACCACGGTGCTCGCCAGGTTGCGGGCGCTCGTCTATCTTGTGACCGCCGTGGTTCTGTTCCTGACCATGATTTGCGTGGGCGCCACCATGATGACCGTGGTCATGGAGCGGCGCAGGGAAATCGGACTGAAGAAGGCCATCGGCGCGGAAAATAAACATATCGCCGCCGAATTTTTGGGGGAAGGCGTCCTTCTTGCCGGCGCGGGCGCGCTTCTGGGCATGGTCTCGGGCTGGTTCTTCGCCCGGATCGTGAGTTTGAGCGTCTTTGAGCGGGAGGTGAGCCTGCCCTTCTTCCTTGTCGCCCTGACGCTGTTGACGTCTCTGCTGGTGACGCTTCTCGCCTCCTTCATTCCCGTGCTCCGCGCGATGGATGTGGATCCCGCCCAGACCCTGCGGGGAGAGTGACTGCGCCCGTGCTTCCAAAACAGTCTGGTTGCCATTGATATGGAAGGATGTCTGTAATGAATATTCTTGAGCTTCACGATGTTTCCATGGTCTACGGCCAGGTCGCGGCCCTACGCAACGTCAGCCTGACCGTGTCGCCGGGGGAGTGGGTCGCCGTTATGGGCGCTTCGGGCTCCGGCAAAACAACCCTGATGAACATCATCGGATGTATGGACAGGGCCAGCCACGGCGTCGTCATCCTGGACGGGGAAAAGCTGTCGCGCATGGCGGCCAGGGATCTCACCGCCATCCGGCGGGACAAAATCGGTCTCATCTTCCAGCAGTTTCATCTTGTTCCCTACCTGACGGCTGTGGAAAACATTATGATAGCCCAATACTACCACAGCATGGCCGACGAGAAGGAAGCCCTGCAGGCGCTGGAGCGGGTGGGCTTGCAGCACAGGGCCAGGCATCTTCCCCGGCAGCTTTCCGGCGGGGAGCAGCAGCGGCTGTGCATAGCGCGCGCCCTGATCAATTGCCCCAAGCTTGTTTTGGCCGACGAACCCACAGGCAATCTTGACGAAGACAACCAGAACACGGTTCTGGATTTGTTTCACCGCCTGCACGCTGAAGGCAGCGCCATCATCATGGTCACGCATGCTCCGGATGTGGCGGCCCATGCCCAGCGCGTCGTTCATCTGGAATTCGGCCGCATCGTCAATGACGCGCCCAGGGCCCCGCACGGCATTTCGTCGGGAGAGCCGGACAAATGTGCTGTGGGCAACATGGCGAAATAAAACAATTTTCTTGATTTTGCAGAAAAAAATGAAAAAAATTTTCTTTTCCCCCCTTTTCAAGCCGCGAGCCTGTCTTATTTTAATCCCCGTGCGGTGCAGGACTGTGCTGCCGAATGTCGTCAGCGGTCGGCGCGAAGACGGACGAGAGGAATTCGCTCCAATGGGTGTCTGGACTGCGCCACATAATTAACAGTAATAAAATTTTTTGGAGGAAATGACGTTATGAAGCTGAAACCACTCAATGACCGCGTGCTCGTGAAGCGCCTCGAATCTGAAGAAAAAACAGCCGGCGGGTTGTATATCCCCGACACGGCCAAGGAAAAGCCGTCCAAGGGCGAGGTCGTGGCTGTGGGTCCGGGCAAACTGGCTGAAAATGGAAAACGTATCGAGATGGCCGTCAAGAAGGGTGACGAGGTGCTCTTCAACAAGTACGCCGGCACGGAAATCAAGCTGGACGGCATTGAGCATCTGGTCATGCGTGAAGAAGACATACTCGCCATTATTGATTGACATATTCCCTTTACGGAACCATCACTTCAGGAGGATACAATAAATGTCTGCCAAAGAAATTCTTTTTGACGCCAAAGCCCGCGAGAAACTCTCCCTGGGCGTGGACAAGCTGACCAACGCCGTCAAGGTGACCCTGGGCCCCAAAGGACGCAATGTGGTGCTGGAGAAATCCTTCGGCTCGCCGGTCATCACCAAGGACGGCGTCACCGTGGCCAAGGAAATTGAGCTGAGCGACAAATTTGAAAATATGGGCGCCCAGCTGGTGAAGGAAGTGGCCTCCAAAACTTCCGACGCCGCCGGCGACGGCACAACCACGGCCACCATCCTGGCCCAGTCCATATACAAGGAAGGCAGCAAGCTCGTGGCTGCCGGCCGCAATCCCATGGCCATCAAACGCGGCATTGACAAGGCTGTGGAAACTCTTGTCAGCGAACTCGCCAGGCTCTCCAAACCAACCCGCGACCAGAAGGAAATCGCCCAGATCGGCACCATTTCCGCCAACGCCGACGCCACTATCGGCAATATCATCGCCGAGGCCATGGCCAAGGTGGGCAAGGAAGGCGTGATCACGGTCGAGGAAGCCAAGGGCCTTGAAACCACTATGGATGTTGTGGAAGGCATGCGCTTCGACCGCGGTTATCTCTCCCCCTATTTTGTGACCAATGCCGAGAAGATGCTCTGCGAACTGGAAAACCCCTACATTCTCTGCACGGAAAAGAAAATTTCCAGCATGAAGGACATGCTGCCCATTCTGGAGCAGGTCGCCAAGGTCAACCGCCCGCTTATGATCATCGCTGAAGACGTGGAAGGCGAAGCCCTGGCCACTCTTGTGGTCAACAAGCTGCGCGGCGCGCTGCAGGTTGTGGCCGTCAAGGCTCCCGGCTTCGGCGACCGCCGCAAGGCCATGCTGCAGGATATCGCCGTGCTCGCCGGCGGGCAGGTGGCTTCCGACGACACCGGCTCCAAACTGGAAAACATGACCCTGGGCGATCTCGGCACCGCCAAGCGCATCGTTGTGGACAAGGAAAACACCACCATCGTGGACGGCGCCGGAAAGAGCGCGGACATCAAGGCCCGCGTGAATCAGATCCGTGTGCAGATCGACGAGACCACCTCCGACTATGACCGCGAAAAACTCCAGGAGCGCCTGGCCAAGCTGGTCGGCGGCGTTGCCGTTGTTCATGTGGGCGCGGCCACGGAAGTGGAAATGAAAGAAAAGAAAGATCGCGTGGAAGACGCTCTCAACGCCACCCGCGCCGCAGTGGAAGAGGGCATTGTGCCCGGCGGCGGCACGGCCTTCATCCGCGTGGCCAAATATCTCAACGACATCAAACTGGCGGACGACGACGAACTGGCCGGTGTGAACATTATCCGCCGCGCCATTGAAGAGCCTCTGCGCCAGATTGCCCACAACGCCGGATTCGAAGGTTCCGTGGTTGTGGAAAAAGTGCGTCAGGGCAAGGACGGCTTCGGCTTCAACGCCGCCACCGGCGAGTATGAAGACCTCATCAAGGCCGGCGTTATCGATCCCAAAAAGGTTGCCCGCACGGCGCTGCAAAACGCCTCTTCCGTGGCCGCGCTTCTGCTGACCACCGAAAGCGCCGTGGCTGAAAAGCCCGAACCCAAGAAGGACGCCCCCATGCCCGGCGGCATGGGCGGCATGGGCGGCATGGACGGCATGTATTAAGCCCCATGCGCCAATAAAGCGAACTGCACAAAAGCCCCCCTTTGGGGGCTTTTGCGTTTTCCGGCCTTTGGCCTCCTTGAGAATATTTCGGAATTGTGAGAAAAGATCAGCAATGAAAACAGAGCGACCATTCCGAACAACGGCAAAAACCCTTGCGATTTTTCTGGCCCTCATGTTGTGCGCCTGCGCGCCGGTTTCCCGCGATCACGACCAGGCGCCGCCTGTCGCGCCGGATGAAAACACCGCCGTCGTGTATGTTCTGAGAACGAAAAACCGATTCGCCTCCCTTGTGGATGCGGCCATTCTGGAGGATGGACGGAAAATCGGCGCTCTGCCCGTGAATGCGTATCTCGTTCACAAAACCACGCGTGAAAGGCATTTTTATGACACGCCGTACATACCCAGCAGAGGCGTTTTTCTCAATATGCAAAAAAACGGCGTGGCCTATTTGCTGGGCGAATTTTTGCCCGGGACGGACGGCTTCGCCTTGAAGGAAATACCGAAAAAAAAGGCCGAGCTCCTGATTCGCGCCTTGAGGCCTGTTCCTGCCCTCCCGGCGCTCCCCTGAACCCAACTGTGAAACAACGCAACATCATGAAACAGCCCGTGCTTTCCGTCATCAGCCCCGTTCACTGCGAAAGCGGCAACATAATCCCCTTTCTCGACGCTGTGGAGGAGCAGATACGCCCTCTTGGGCTCAGCTATGAAATCATTCTCATAGACGACGGCTCCATGGACGGATCCTGGCGGCTCATGCGGCAGGAGGCGGAACGGCGGCCCTGCCTGCGCTGCCTCAGGTTCAGCAGAAATTTCGGCAAGGAAGCGGCACTTGCCGCCGGAATTGACGCGGCCGGGGGCGAGGCCGTCATCTGCATGGACAGCGATCTGCAACACCCGCCCTCGCTCATTCCCGCAATGGTCCGCATCTGGCAAAGAGACGAGGCGGATATTGTGGAGGCGGTCAAGACCGCGCGCCAGAAAGAAAGTCTTCTGAACAGAATTCTGGCCGGACTGTTTTACAAAACCTACGCCTTTTTGACCACGGAAGACATTGAAGGCGCGAGCGACTTCAAGCTCATTGACCGCGAGGCGGTGGACGCGCTGAAACAACTTGGAGAGACGCGGGTATTTTTCCGCGGCATGACGCAATGGCTGGGCTTTCGCCGGGCCGCGCTTCCCTTCTGCCCGCCCGAGCGCAACAGCGGCGTCGGCAAATGGTCTTTTCTGGCCAAACTCAGGCTGGCCCTCGACTCCCTGACGGCTTACTCCGCAAGGCCGCTCTCCATCGTTTTCGTCCTGTTTTTGCTCTTCTGCCTTTTTTCCGTCCTGACCGGCGGCGAGGCCTTGCTCACATGGCTGCGCGGCGAAGCCATGACCGGCTTCACCACGGTGATTCTGCTCATCCTGATAAGCTCCGCTTCCATTTTGGCCGCCATCTGCGTGCTTGGCCTGTATATCCGACAGATATTCTACGAGGCCAAGCGCCGGCCCCGCTATCTGGTCAGCGAACGCGCCGGCCGGGAAGAAAGCCGGCGGCGCGAAAGGGTCTCCGGCAAAAAAAGCGTCTGAGCGGGAAAAACTCAAATCCGGTGGAAACCGTGCGGACAAAGCTGAAATTTCGTCACGAGCGCAAATACTGCCTGACCCGCGCCGACGCCGCCGTCGTCCGGGGACGGGTGGTACGCATGCTGAAGCCGGACGCCAACGCGGCCGGCCCCTACCACATCAGCAGCCTCTATTTTGACGACGCGCACGACACCGCCCTGCACGAAAAGTTGAACGGCGTCTTTATGCGGGACAAATGGCGGCTGCGCTGGTACAACGGCAATTTCGGGTTCATTCGCCTGGAACGCAAACAAAAACGCGGCGATTTGGCATGCAAGGAACACGCCGCCGTCAGTGAAGCGCAGTTCAGGAGGCTGCGCGCCGGGGACATAAGCTGCGCGGCGGAAGGGAACGAGCCGGTATGGCGGGCTTTTTACGCGCGGCATCTGCTGGGCGTCATGCGTCCGGTGGTCACTGTGGAATATGACCGGGAGGCTTTCAGCTACGCGCCGGGCAACGTCAGAATCACTTTCGACGCGGGCCTGCGGGCCGCCGCGCCGGGCTCGTCTTGTTCCGTGGCTGTGGATACAGACGGACTGATCATCATGGAGCTCAAATACGACGGCTTTTTGCCTGCAGTGGCGGCCGGGCTGCTTTCAGGCATGCAGTTCACGCAGCTGGCCCTTTCCAAATACGTCATGGCCCGCCGGTCATTGCGTTGTTTCGGCTATGAATAGTCGCCGTTGTACTCCACCAGCGTCGCGCTTTCGATGAAGCCGGCCGAGGTGAAGGGGGCCATGAATCCCGCGTCGCCGCGCGCCGGTCTCACTTCCAGGGTCAACTCCGTCACGTCGCGGGTCACGCTCCTGTTCTTCAGCTTGTGTCGCGTTTTCCTCAACAGGGCGGCCACGTCATCCTCGGCCTGGGGGAGGTAGCGCAGTATAAGCAAAAATGTCCGCTTGTCCTTGCGCATGAAAGTCATGGCGATATACGTCAAGCCCACGGCCGCCGTGCCGAAGACCGCCACCAGATAGAGCTTTGCCCCCGCCGTCAGCCCGGCCGCTATGCTCCAGTACAAAAAGCCCACATCCAGGGGATCCTTGACCGGCGCCCGGAAACGCACAATGGAAAGAGCGCCCACCATGCCCAGGGAAAGAACGAGGTTTGTTCCGATAGTGATGATGATGAAGGCCGTTATCCCGCTGACGAGCACGATGAGCACGCCGAAATTTTCACTGTAAACGACGCCCCGGTAAAAATAACGGTACAAAAGATAGATGGACAGGCCGCATCCCAGGGCCACGCCCATGGTCACGGTCAGGGAAAGCATGGTCAGATTTTCCTGCTGCGAAAGCAGCAGCAGGATTTTTCGGAGTTCTTCGGTCATGTCGTGCCTTTTGGGAATGCCCTATTGAACCACAATGGAAGACAGGATCGTTCCCGACCTGTCCCTCAGGTAGACGGTTTCCCCGCGCCTGGGGTTGAAGTTGACCTTCAGCCTGTGCAGGGCGTCCGCGTGACGATGCCCCTTGCCCACAAAATGCGCGACTTCTCCGGGCGCGAAGGTTATGCCCGTTATGGGCCATTTTCTCGGTTTGTCCGCCCTGTCGCTCAGATACAGTCCTTCGGCGTTCAAGATGCCGTCCGTCACGTTGCGCACGTCAAAACCGCACAGTCTGCCGTGGTCGTAGGCCGCCTCCAGCGTCAGCGGGGAGGGTCTGTCCTCGCCGATCAGCTTTACCCTGATCACGCCGGCGACAGCGTCACGCGCCGTCAGTTCCAGAATGCCGTTTTGCCTGGGCCGGCCATTGACTTCCCATCTTTTCAGGGCTTTGCCCGGCGGGAACGCGGGGACAAGCGTAACGGAATTTTCAGAAAAATACCATCCCTGCGGGTTGTCGCCGCTGACGGTGTTCAGTTTGGCCGGGCCTTCCACAATCACCTGAAAGAGGCCCGTATAGCCGAAGGTTTCGCGCAGTTGCCGCAGGGCATGCTCCGGTCTCTCCCGGAAAAAGGCAAGCGTGTTTTCTCTGCCCCGTCTGATGGTTTCCAGCAGATCGGGCGGGCTGTACACCCCATGCCTGGCGGCGTGGCGTATCTCCTTCAGGCTTGCCCTGTCCAGATCTTCCATGACTCTGCGCGCGTTGGCTTCCGTGAAATGCGCGAAGGCCATATCGCAGACATGATTGGCGAATTTCCCGGCAAATTCCGGGCGCCGCATCAATGCCCCGAACAGGGGACTCTCTTTCAGGGCCCGCTCCAGAGTGGGATTGGAAGGCGGTTTGGCCCCGTGCCAGGGGCTCATGGCCGTGGCGTCCAGATCATACAGTATATAGCGCCAGCGGCCGTCAAGCTCATCGCTCGCGTCGTCCGAATAACGCCAGACCTTCGTGTTGTTCTGATCGTCGAGCCAGTCCCGGTTGTCCAGATAGATTTCCAGGGCATAATAGAGCAGAAGACCGTCAATATCCACCAAACGCCGCATGTCGGCGAACAGTTTCTCGTCCGCGACGCCCTGCCCGCACCTTCGGGTCAGTTCCCGGAAGTCGCGGATGTCGCGCCAGCGCAGCATATCCGGCTGTTTCGGCGAACCGAAAAGTTCTTTTACGCCGCCCTTCATGATGATGAAATCGTCTCTCGGCGCGTCGAACATGTCGGACAGAAAACTGTCGTTCACCCGCGTCGTCAAAAAGGCATGCCCGTAGTAGTCGCCGTTGATGTACACCGCCGCCGAATTCACCGGGGCTACCCAGGGATAGCCCGCTTCCGCGGCTATGCGCGAGGCCAGGGGAGTGCGTATCTGCGCGTCCGTCAGATCCTGGCCGCCGTTGCTCAGAACAAGTTCATCGTAATCAACTATCGGGTTCTTCAAATTTTCCGCGGCTAGCTCCGGGAAAAACGGATAACGGAACTTTCCCGCCCCGGGTTCATACGCCTTTCGCGCGATGAGACGGAGCGACTTTTGCGAATAATGGCGTGACACGCCGCCGAAAACGCGAAGCCCGGCCTTCTGGGCGATGACGCGCTCGCCGTTGGGGCTGAAGACCTCCACGTTGACAGGACGCTCCCAGTCCCTGCCCCGCCCCTTGTAGTTGGCGTCATGAGCCTGCATCTCCCTGTCGGGATGCAGCGCCTCGGACAGTTCCCGCCGTTTGCCCGGCACAAGTATGCCGTCCTCGCGGCTGTACAGATTGTCTTCATTTGTGGAAAGGGAAAAAACATAGGACGAAAAACGGGTTCGGATATCGGGATCAAGAAAATAACTGTGCGTGACGACAGGGCCTGTTTGTCCGCCAGACACGGCGACGGCCCTGATGACCACGCATCTGGCCCCTTTTTCCGGCTCAAGGACGACAGGCCCCGTGTACAACGGACTGTGTTCCGTCGGATCGGCCCCGTCAACGGTGTAGTGGATCCGTCCGCCGGGAGAACCCAAACTTATGGACACGACGGTTGTTTTTGAAAAAAAATGTCCCGCCGGGTCGAATTGCGGAGTCAGAAGTCTCCCCTGCTCGTCCTTGATGGCCCAGGCGACGCTCTCCCGCAGATTCGGTTCACGGCTGGGCCTTTGGGCGGCCGGAACGGGAGAAATATGCGCCGCGCCCAGGCAGGCCAGCCCGAGCGCGGCGAACAGGAGGACAATGAAAAGGCGCATATGCGCTGTTTTTTATACCCTCAAAAAAAAATTTGCAATAGTCCCGCATTGGTACTATCAAAAAAAAATTTGCAATAGTCCCGCATTGGTACTATTGCTTCTCCTTATTGTGGATCACCTCAACGCGCGCGGGGTAAAATTCAGTGTGCACTCAAGTGCACTCGACAAGGAGACACCACCTCAACGCGCGCGGGGAAAAATTCCGGCAGACGCCGGCCCGGGGCAAGCACTTCGGAAACCGTATGAGCCAACAACGTGAAATGCTGGGAAGCCGCCTGGGCTTTTTGCTGCTTTCCGCCGGCTGCGCCA
>JAISTW010000018.1 GCA_031272405.1 Desulfovibrio sp.
TTCTCCCGCCAGAACCGCTGAAATTCCCTGAGCAGGGCGCTCATGTCCAGATTCTTGCCGTCCATCCAGCGACTGCTGAGCGTGCGCGGCAATCCGAACTGCGTGTCATAGTTGAGCGCGCGGACGATGACGTCGCGGTAAATGGGGTTTGCCGGGCACAATCCCATTTCCAAATCGTCTTTCAACAAGCCCAGGTCAAGGCAAAACTTTGTGTCGTCGTCCTGCAGAGGGACTGTATTGTTCAAGCCCGCCAGCACCGGTTCAACGACCCTGCGCACGCGTGGTTCCTTGAGCCGTTCCAGCAGGGAGTCAATGTGCGTGTCCCGCCGCTGCATGATGGCCTCGGCCGCGTTGCCGATATGCGCTGCCGTGACGGGCTTGGTATAATCGCCGCCCATATCTTTTTCCACGACCAGTCGGGCCAGGGCGTTGACCAGCCAGGGCTGGCCCTGGGACCAGTACAAGGCCTGGTCCACGGCGTCCGGCTCAAAGACCTGCCCTGTGGCTTCGGTGTGCTGTTGATACAGAACCGCGATCTGCTCCTGTGTGAAGTTGCTGAGGGTCAGAGCCTCGGTGACGATATTGAAAGGACTGGCCGAACCGAGGGTCTCGCTGTCCGGACGGATGTGGGCTTTGAAATCCCGGATGTCGCGCATGCCAATGAGGGAGATTGACCACGGGAAAGGCGCGGCATCGCGATTGACGTAGCCGTCGCGCAACTGGCGCAGAAAAGTGATGAGCGTCTGACCGGAAAGGCAGTCGGCTTCATCGAAAAAAATGATCAGCGGTTTGTCCAGGGAAGCGCACAGTTGCGACAGCGCCAGCCGAACTGCCGTTACAGGGCTTTCGGCCGGCAACATGCCGGAATTGAGGGACTTCAGACCAGGGGATATGGCGACGGCGGCATTGAGCAGGTCAACAATCAGATGTGATGTCCGATCAATGTCGGGCATGCCCTGCAAAGTTTCCAGCGAGCAATACAGGGCGTAGAATTGCCCCTGTTTGTTGATTTCATTGGTCAAGGTGCGCAGCAGCGTCGTCTTGCCGGACTGCCGGGCGGCGTGGATGACGAAATAGTGTCCCTGCTGAGCCAGCTTTTGCGCTTCAGGAAGTCGGGCAAGGGCGGGGATCATATAATGCCTGTCCGGTATGCACGGACCGGCGACATTGAAGTATTTGGGCAGGGTGGGGTAGACAATGGACATGACGCGCTCCTTTCCGCCTCAATACACCATGCGGCGGGGCAAGACAAGGTTGCCGCGCGGCAACAATGCAGGAGCGATGGAGATCGTCTTGATGTTCCTGTAACGCTTGTAGAGGCTTACGAGCGAAAACACTATGCTATCGCGCCCCCTTGGGGAACAGCACCACGCCTATGGTCTTGAAGATGATATGCACGTCCAGCAGGATGGACATATTCTTGATGTAATACAGGTCGTATTCCAGTTTGCGGCGGGCGTCCTCCTCCGAAGCGCCGTAGGGGTAACACACCTGCGCCCAGCCGGTGAGGCCGGGCTTCACCGTGTGCCTCAGGCTGTAGTAGGGAATGCTCTGTCTGAGTCCCTGCACAAAGGCCATGCGTTCCGGCCTGGGGCCGATGAAGCTCATGTCGCCTTTGAGGATATTCCATATCTGCGGCAATTCGTCTATACGCACCTTGCGTATGAACCTGCCGAAACGGGTCACGCGGCTGTCGTTGGCGCCCGCCCAGACGGCCCCGTTTTTTTCCGCATCGGCGCGCATGGAACGGAATTTGTAAACAGTGAATTCCTTTTCGTGCAGCCCCACGCGATCCTGGCGGTAGATGATCGGCCCCGGCGATTCCAGGCGCACGATAATCGCCGTCAGCAACATGACCGGGGCGGCCGGAACAAGCAGGGCAAGTGAAATCATCACGTCCAGCGCTCTTTTGAGACGCCGGAGCGAGCCGCGCGTGTTGAGGGAAAATCCCTCTGTTTGCAGAAGCCATTCATCGTTGATCTGGGAAAGGGGCAGCCGTTGAACCACATGCTCGTAAAAGGTGCGGATATCCACGACCATGCGGCCGCGCAGCTTGGCTTCCAGCAAGTCATGGGCGATATCGTCGTCAATGGGGGCATTGGGCAAAAGCACTATCATGGTGGCCTTCCTGGCCTCGGCGATTTCCAGCGTTTTGAAGGGGGCCCCCAGCCAGATTCCGGCCTGGGGCGGTTGATGCGCTTCGCCTACGTAGCCGATGACTTCCGCCTGGGGCACTCCCTCAGCCAGCAGACTGTGCACCTTGCCGGTCCTGTCCACGCCCACCAGCAATACCCGCAAGGGGTGCGTAAACCTGGCGGCGTTGCGATAATATCCATAGCGCCAGCCAAGATTGAGACAGAACGTGAAGCTGAAAAGCGCCAGCAGCGTTTCCCGGTCGAAGCGCCAGTGTTCGAAGGCATAGGAAGCCGTGCTGGAAGAAATGATGCCCAGCACGCAGGCCAGCAGAACGCGCGCGGCGGTGTCCCGAAAATCCTCCTGGCCCACGCTGTAGGCGTCCAAAATATAGAAAAACAACATATAGAAAAACACAGTGAACAGGGTCGCGCCGGTATAATCCCGGAATATGCTCAAACCGGGTTCGATGGTGAGCAGTCCGGTTATGCAAAGCGCGAGCAGCAGGCAGAAAATATCCACCGTCTGCAGCAAGGCCCGTCTGTACACGCTTATCATGACCCGACTCCCTGAATGACGTTCATGCCGCGCAATATTTGTCCGGCAACATGCTCGGCGTCGCATTCCGTTTCGGCAAACGCGCGCGCGGCGGCGCCCATAACAGCCACGGAATCCGGATCAAGGATGAATTTTTCCATGGCTTCGGCCAGGGCCGCGGCATCCCTGACCGGCACAAGAAAACCGTTCAGGCCGTCGCGCACCACTTCCCGGCAGCCCGGCGCGTTTGTCGCCACAGCCGGGCGGCCCATGCTCATGCCCTCCATGAGGGCCGTGGGCGCGCCTTCGCGCCGGGAGGGCAACACCAGCACATGCGCCGCGGCGATACAGGGCCGCACGTCGTCCGTCTTGCCCAGGTACTCGATGTCGCCTTCCTGTTCCCAGGCTTTCACGGCGTCAAGAGGTATGCTGCCGGGACCTTGTTCCGGGGGGCCCAGCACCTGAAAACGGACTTCGGGGTGGCGCTTTTTCAGCAGGCGCGCGGCGGCGGCATATTCCGGCAGGCCCTTGGCCTCCAGGAGCCTCCCGACCAGCAGAAAAATCAGGGGCTGCGGCGGAAGCGGGGCTTGTCCGAAACGCCTGACGTCCACGCCCACCCCGCGCGTTATCCGCGCACGGACGTTGTTGCGCAGAATGCCGTTGCGGCGGAACACGTCCACATCATCCTGATTCTGGAAAAATATCCCCTCAGCGTGCCGCAGGGCAATCCGGTAGAGTTGGACTCCAAGCAGGTTGACGCATTTTTTCAGCGGGGTGTCGGCCTCAAAAGCGTAGCCAAGGCCGGTGATGGCTGCGAAGACATGGGGAACGGAGGCCAAACGCGCGGCCAGACATCCGTAGATGACAGGTTTGATGGTTGAGGCGAAAAGAATATCCGGTTTTTCCCTTTTGAGCAGACGCGTCAAATCCAGCAACGTGTGCGCGTCGCGCAGCGGATTCATGCCTTTGCGGTCAAGTTTGTAGTGAACGACGCGCACGCCCAGGCCTGTCAGCCTGTTTTCAGCCCGGGAGTCCGCGTCGGGCACGGCACAGACAATCTCGCGGCAAAATTCCAGAGCGTTCCGCACGAGCACGCTCCAGAAATTGACGAGAGTTCCGGCCTGATTGCCGAGAATAAGCATTTTCATCTCATTGCCGCGCACATGTTTTCTGCATGACCGCAGTCAATATACAACAAGGCCGGCCCGCTGCAAAGCGGGAATTTTTGCATGTTGTGGAGTGATTTCAGCGGATTTGACATTCCGAGAATTTTCAGGCTATGTTGGGAGACAATGGAGACGGCACAGACGACACGGAGAATGAGGATGCACTACTTGAGAATGTTGTTTTCTTTGACGCCCCTGTTGTTATGCCTCGCGCTCGCCTCTCCGGTTTGCGCGGACGCTCCCCCGGGACAGAGGGGGAAAAACAGAAATGACAAAACCGTTGCGCCCAAATCCGTTTCCTCAAAATCATCCGCCTCAAAAAAGACTGTAAAAGCCGCGAAAGCCAAAAGCCAGACCGCCTCTTCCCAGCGTTCGAAGCACAAAAAGGCGCGCAAGGGCAAGAATGTTTCGGACAGGGACGACAGCCGCAGGATATGGATGCAGCGCGCCAGGGAGAGCGAAGTGCTGTCCGGGGCATCGTCCGGCGTGGCGTCATGGTACGGCGCCAAAGCCCACGGCGGGGCCACGGCCAGCGGCATCGACTACGACATGTATACGTTTACCGCCGCCCATCGCACCCTGCCCATAGGCACCATCGTCAAGGTGACCGACCAGCTCAACGGCCGCAGCGTGATGGTGTGCATTACAGACCGCGGTCCATACAGGCGCGGACGCATCATTGACCTTTCCTACGCGGCCGCCAGGCAGATTGATCTGAATTCCCGCGGCGTGGGCGCGGTGAATCTGGAAGTCGTCAGTGATGAAAACGGCATGCCTCTCAACGGCGACAAGGCATGGTACGTGCATTTCAGCCCGGACAAAGCCAGGGAGCGCGTCGGCCCCTTCCATGTGTTCGCCGACGCCGCCGCCATGCACGAAGCCTTGCGTCAGGCGTATCCGGAGGCGGAAGTCGTCATGGACAACGTCAACAAGTAAAGGCGCGCTCCCCGCGCCGTGTCGGCGGATTCCGGCGAATCCCCGTCGAGGGCGTTTCCGCGCCCATGTGAAATGCTTCAGGCGGCCGTTGGACGGTCACTGGTGTATCATCACCTTGGCCGGGCGCAGTACTTTCTCCCCGAGCAGATAGCCCGCCTGCAAAACGCGGCTGACGGTTCCCGCCTCCAGCCCGGCCTGTTTTTCCACGCCCACGGCCTCATAGCGTTCCGGCGTGAAGGCGTCCCCCGCCTTGCCGAAAGGCGTGAGCCCATGCCCGGCCACGGCGTCCAGCAAAAGTTTTCTCGTCATGGCCACGCCCTGAAGCAGGTCGTTGCAGGCCTCGTTTTTGCTGCCGTAACGGAGCGCCAGATCCAGATTGTCCAGCGAGGGCAGAATGTCGCTCAACACGCGTTCCGAGGCGTAGCGCATTTGCTCGTCGTGTTCGCGTTGCAGCCGCTTTTTGAAGTTTTCCATCTCCGCCGCGGAGCGCAATCGCAACTCTTCCATTTCAGTCTTCAGGCGGGCCGCTTCTTCGTCGTGACCGGGAGAGGGCATTGGGGGCCGCGTCTGTTGTTCCGCGTTCTGCTCAGGATCGTCGGAATCCCGGGAATGTTCGTCACCCGATTCGTGCCGTGTTTCAAGCGGGCCGAGGCCGAGAGGGTCGTCCCAGGGATTGAAAGGATCCACGAACTCGGTTTCTTCATGTTCTTTTCGGGACCTGTTGCGCGGTCCGGCTTTATGATGATGCATATGCGCTCCTTTCGCGGCGCGTTTTCACTCCGCGTAACGCTCTTCGATTTCGCGAAATTCCGGCTGCAGATATTCAAAGGCGTCGGTTACGTCCGGATCGAACTGCGTGGCCCTGCCGTCCAGGATAAGTTTGGCGGATTCCTCATGGCTCATGGGCGGCTTGTACACGCGCTTGCTGCGCAGGGCGTCGTACACGTCGGCCACGCTCATCAGACGCGCGGAAACGGGTATTTCCTCTCCCTGTATCTTGCGCGGATATCCCTTGCCGTCCCAGCGCTCGTGGTGGCAATAGGCGATCTCCTGGGCTGTGGTCAAAAAGGAGTTTTCCTCGCCCAGAAATTCTTCTGTGGAGGTCAGCATGTCCCGCCCGCGCGTCGTGTGTTCTTTCATGACTTCAAATTCTTCCTCGGTCAGGCGGCCCGGCTTGTGCAACACGGCGTCGGGGATGGCCACCTTGCCCACATCGTGCAACGGCGCTGAAAGATAGAGCATGGAAATGAATTCCGGCGTCATCACGGCGGTGAATTTGGGCAGTTTGGCCATATATTGGGCCAGCGAGCGCACATAGTTCTGGGTGCGCTTGATGTGGGCGCCGGTTTCCGGATCCCGCCATTCGGCAAGGTTGGCCATGGCGTGGATTGTCGCCTCCTGGGTGAGAGCCAGTTGCCGTGTACGTTCTTCCACAAGTTCGTTGAGGTGATCGCGGTGGAGCTTCAATTCCACCGCGCTGTCAACCCGATTGCGCACCAGGGAGGCGATAAAGGGTTTTTTGATGTAATCCTGGGCGCCGAGAGAAAGCCCTGTGGCCTCATCCACGCCTTCATCCTGCGCGGTGACGAAGATGACGGGGATGCCGGATGTTTTCGGATTTTCCTTGAGTTTGCGGCAGGCTTCGTAGCCGTTCATGCCCGGCATGACCACGTCAAGCAGAATAAGGTCCGGCTGGGGGGGGCAGTTGGCGATGCGCAGGGCATCATGGCCGTTTTTGGCGAACATGATTGTATAGGTGTTGCGCAATATTTCGGCGAGAATGCGCAAATTTTCAGAGGCGTCGTCCACGATGAGCACACGGATGCGTCTTTGCGGGGCAACAATTTGATTCATCACTTTTTCTCCTTTTGCAGCAATGTCGGCAAAAGTCCCGCCAACCGCGCGGCAAACCGGCAGACGAGCCGGCTCTGGGATCGCGTCAGATCAGTGTAACTCATACCCAAAACAGGCTCTTCGGACGCCTCCAAACCCTGGGCCAGGATTTTGCCGCGTCTGTCTTTCAGCGTCCAGCGCGCCTGCAGATACGCCGTGCCGCCCAATGCTCCGTCAAAGCGGAGCACATCCAGAAACAGCGCCACGTCGGCGTCTTCTTCGCCGGCGTCCCGCACTGTGACGCCCAAGGCCAGTAGGGAGGGGGCGAGTTCTTCCCGCATGACACGGCGTATGCCCTGGCCCAGCGGTTCCGCCCAGACGTTGAATTCCCCTACCACAAGTCTTGTTTGCCCGTCAACACGGCTTACGATGCCGTGACGATCCAGATACTCCGGCAGAACCGGGCGGGCAAGGCCCAATGTCTTTGCGGGCAGACTGTCCACCGCAACCGGCCTGGCCTCGCTTTCCAGCAGATAGTACGACGTCGGCGCGCTCCTGGCGCAGGCGGCGAGCAACAGGATGCCCAGAAGGAACGAAAGGCGCATCAGCGGACTCCTTTTTTACCTTGCAACAGAGATTCAGGGTTGCGTTCGATCATGTCGGCCAGGGCGCGCAAGGCGCGGGCGGCGGCCGCGCCTTCCCGCAACAGGGCGCGCAGATCCGCCACGGCGGGAGAATTCGGTTTGACGATATCTTCCGTCGCGCTCGCCGCCCGCCGCAGTTGCGCCGCCGCTTCCGTCACGGCCTGCATGCCTTCCCGGAATGATTGCAGGGATTCCGGCGTTCTCTCCCGCAGCAGACGCGCGGTTTCATTCAGGCTTTCCAGCGCGGCGGAGGTTGTTTCCAACAATTTTTTTTTCTTGAGAGCCTTTTCCGTCTCCGCGAATGTTCCGGCAAAAGCGTCAACGCCTTCCTTGAGTTTGCCTCCGGCGAACGCCTGGACAAGGCTTTCAAGAATGATGTTGACCGATTGCACTATCTGTTCTATGGGCATTTTGGAAAAGGCGCGCTGAAAGGTATCAATGGGCGAGGGTATGGTGGGTATCTCAATCTCCGGTTCCGTTGAACGGTAGCTGGGCGCGGTATTGGGGTAAAAATCCAGTTCGACGGCGTATCTGCCGGTGACCAAGCTTTGCAGAATCAAACGCGCCCGCAGGCCGCTGTCCACCATGCTTTGAATCATACGCTGCTCAAATTCTTCGGAAACGCCGCCCCTGCCGTCGCTGGTCATGATGTTTTTGGCGTTGATGCTGATGAAGACGGGGATGGTCACGCTGCCTTCCTGCGCGTCGGCCACCAGATTGATCCGGGTCACGCTGCCCAGGGGGACGCCGCGAAACACAACGGGCGCGCCCACGGAGAGGCCGTTCACCGAAGCGTCGAAGTACAGCACATACTCGGTCTCGTTGCTGAAAAAGCGTTTCGTGGTCAACAAGACCATGCCTGTCGCCAAAAGAGCGACGGCGCCCAGCACGAAGGCCCCGACAGCAGTTTTATGCCTTTGGGACTTCACGTTCGCCTCCTCCCGCGCCTCTGGTCAAGAAGCGCAGGGCATTGATTTCCGTGTTCCGATCCCGCGCCATTTCGGAGGGTTTGCCCCTGGCCGTCACGCGGCGGCTCGCGGCGTCCAAAAAGATGCAGTTGTCGGCAATGGTGAAGATGCTCTGCAATTCGTGCGACACAATCACGAATGTGGCGCCCAGCGTCTCCCGCAGTTCCAGGATGAGGTCGTCGAGCATGCGGCTGCTCACAGGGTCAAGCCCGGCTGAAGGCTCATCCAGGAAGAGAATTCCCGGATCCAGGGCCAGGGCGCGGGCCAATCCGGCCCGCTTGCGCATGCCCCCGCTGATCTGCGAAGGGTAATAGTCTCCGAAACCGGCCAGACCTACCAAGGCCAACTTAAGCAGGGCCTGGTCGCGGATGTCCGTTTCGTCCATGTCCGTATGCTGTTCCAGAATGAGCGCCACATTTTCCACCAGAGTCATGGAACTCCACAGGGCGCCGCTCTGAAAGAGCGCTCCCGTTGCGCGCATGATGTCCCGTCTGAGTTCCTCGTCCCCGCCCCAGAAGTTTTTTTCGCCGTAAAAAACCTGTCCCGCCTGGGGCGTTTTGAGTCCCATGATCACGCGCAGCAAAGTGCTTTTCCCCGAGCCGGACCCGCCGAGTATACAGAAAATTTCGGCGGGACGCACCTCAAAATCAACCTGCCGCGCGAGCACGCGGTCCCCGAAGCCGACCTGCAGGCCGCGCACGCTGAGCCCGCGCCGCGTCGTTGCCGTTGTGCCCGCATCCGTATCTGTATTCATGAACGTCTCTGGAAGGTTAAATATTCAGGGCGCTGGCGATGCAGGTAATCACCGCTGTGGCCACAATAATGCCCACTATGGAGTGCACCACGGCCGTCGTTGTGGCAAGGCCGACGGCCTGGGCGCTGCGGCCGCTGTTCATGCCGTGGAAACAGCCGGACAAGGCGACGATGACGCCGAAAACCGTGCCGTAGACCAGACCCAGCAGCACATGTCTGAAGGGCGTCATCTGCACTGTGGCGTTGAGGTACTCGTAGGGATTCAGTCCCATCAGCGTCACGGCCACCAGAAAACCGCCGATGACTCCCATGATGTCGGCGTAGAGCGTGAGCAGGGGGGCCATGGCGGTCATGGCCAGCACGCGCGGCAATACCAGGAAGTCCACAGGGTATATCCCCGCGGCCCGCAGGGCGTCCACTTCCTCATTGGCCTGCATGGCGCCGGTCAGGGCGGCATAGGCAGCGCCCACGCGGCCGGACATGACCACCCCCACCATTATGGCGCCCATGATGCGCAACATGCCGATGCTCACCAGGCCGGCCACATAGACCTGGGCCCCGAATTGCGTGAGCTGCACGGAGCCCACAAAGGCAAGAATCAGGCCGAAAAGCATGCTTGTGAGGGAGATGATGGGCAGGGCGGCGACGCCGCATTCATAGACGGCGCTGAAAAAGTCCTGGGAACGCGTGTGTGCCCGTCCAAGCAGGAGGCGGTGGCAGGATTGGGAAAATTCTCCGATAAAGACCAGAAAAACGCTTATGGCGGGACCAAGGGCGAGAACGCGCGCGCCCACGGATGCCGCAAGGCCCTCCTTTTCGATTTTCGGCTTGTCGTCGACGGTTGCGGGCACCGCGAAAGCGAGATCAACCAGGCGGGCCAGACCGTTCGGCAAATCCCGTTTTACCGTGATGCCGCTGTCGCGCGCGGCGCCGGCAAGTTTGACAAGAAAAACCAGGAGCGACGAATCCCACTGTTCAAGGGTTTCGGCCTTCAGGGTGATCCGGCGCACGCCGCCGCCTTCGATGGCGCTCAACACAGGGCCAAGCTCGCCTTCGCGGCCCGGCGAGACGTCACCCATACGCCACTGCCCGCCGATGCGGACGCTCAGACTGTCCGGCGCCGGCCTTGTCATCAGGACGCGGTTTTGCGGCCGCTGGGAGATGCCTTGGGAGCTGTCTTGCATTGGCCCAATATAAATCCAGTATCGGCTCCGCGCAAGCCCCGCGACGCCGCTTGATTGTTTTGAAGGCGTCTGTTATTTCCAAGGCGTCGGTATCATATGGACGCGATTCTGCTTCCCCTGCCGGAAAATTGTTTTTGCGGCCGCTTCTTGCGGCGGGAAAAGCGTTTTTTCATAGCCTTTTCCCGAGAAGACAAACTGTTGTGGGCGCACACCAACAATTCTGGCAGCATGCTCGGCCTGTTGCGCCCCGGCTCGCCCATACTCGTCTCACCCGCGGAAAACCCGGCGCGCAGACTTCCCTATACTCTGGAACTTGTGTGTCTTGCCGGGGCGAACGATTCTTCTTTCTTCGCCGGCTCTCCCGACAACGCCTGGGTGGGAGTCAACACCCTTGTCCCCAACCGTATCCTGAGAAGCGCCTTCGCGGCCAAGCTCCTGCCCTTTGCCCGGGGCTACACGCATTTCGCCGCAGAGGTGCAATGCGGAGATTCGCGTTTTGACGCCCTGCTGACCGGGGACAGTCTGCCCCCGCTTTGGGTGGAATGCAAAAACGTCACGCTGGTTGAGGACGGCGTCGCGTCTTTTCCTGACGCCGTGACTGTGAGGGGGCAAAAGCATGTGCGCGCCATGACGGAACTGGTCGCAACAGGCGCGCGTGCGGCCTTTTTTTACTGCGTGCAACGCACGGATGCCTCCTGTTTCGCCCCGGCGGATTATATTGATCCGGTCTATGCGGGCCTGTTTTATGAGGCGTTGTCCCTGGGCGTCGAGGTCTGGCCCTTTGTTGTGCCCGCCGACCCGACCGGATTCCGGTTTAGCAGGCAGTTGCCTGTGTTGCCGGAGTTCTGATGAGATTGTCGCGGGTGAGGACGCAAAAAGCGCTGAAGAAGCGGTTTTTCGACGCCGAGCCGCGTGAACCCCTAAAGAAAAATCCTCCTCCGCCGTTACATATTTAGTCATTCGGATATATCCGCCATTTGTATATATTAGTTTTAATATGCAGGGCGGATAGCGCGCCGGCTTGGGCGCCTTGTTTCGGACAGGGATACGACAGCGGCGAAACCATAAAGGACAGGAGGTTTCATATGACCACAAAGGTGAAAATTATCGTCGGGTTTGCCGTTATGGTCTTGCTGCTGGCGATTGTGTCCGGCATCGGATACAGCAGCTTGGACAAAGCGGTGGACGGTTTTCTGGATTACCGTCGGATATCCATGTTCAACGCGAGAACAAGCGATCTGGAATCCACGATGAACGACTCCATTTTCAACGTCTTTGTGTTTTTCGACGAGATGGACAAGGGAAGGATGGACAAGGCCCTGGACCTGATCACCCGGGCCGAAAAGCTGCTTGATGACTGCAGACGGCTCAGCAAGGTTCCCGAGATCAGGGCGTCCATTGACACCATAGGAGAGCTCGTCAAACGATACCGGGATATGGTGAACAAGGTTCGGGAATCGTTTCTGGCCGGCTGGGATGTCTACATGAAGGTCGTGCAGCCAAGGTACACCGACGTCACCAAGGTTATGCTGGAGATGAGGGATGTGGCCAAGGCCGTTAAAAATGTGGAAATACTGTCCATCCTTTCCGACGTGTTCGCCGATCTGAGTTTGGCCCGGTCGGCCACAAGCCGGTTCGCGCTGACCCGGTCCGCCGCGGACTCGGAACTTGTCGCCAAGTACGCAAAGGATACCGCTGATGCCGTCAAGAGAATCCAGCCGTTTCTCACCACGGACAAAGGCAAGGTTCAGTTCGCCGACATCATGAAATACCTGACGGAGTCGGAAAAAGGCCTGCAGGACATGATCGCCCAGTATGCCATCGTGCGCAACAATATCTCCGATATGACCAAGGGTGTGGCTGAGATGCGCGGCATCGTGAGCAAAGTCAGCAGCGCTGTGGACGTGCTGGCGAAAAACAGAGGCGATGCCGTACAGGCCGACAGCAAGGCCTCCCAGAGAGAAATGCTGGGCGCCAGCGGCACAGGGATTGTCCTGGCCGTGTTGCTGGCTTGCCTCATAGTGTTCGGCGTGGTGCACGTGCTCGGGGAACTCGGCAGGTTTGCCGAAGCCGTCGCCGCGGGCGATTTCTCCTACACGATCAAAAGCAGGGAAAAGGGCGCCGTCGGGGCCATGCGGGAATCCATAATGCGCATACCGGCCACGCTGAACAGCATCATGTCCGATTATCACATGCTGGTGACGGAGATAGAACACGGCGACATCACCATCTCGGTTGACGCGGGCAAATACACGGGCGCCTTCTCGGAAATGGTGAAGGGCACCAACAACATACTTACCCGCTTTTTGGGCATCATCGGCAATATTCCTTCGCCGGTCGCCATGCTGGACAAGGATTTGAGAATCGAATATCTCAACGGCGCCGCGATCGAAATAGGCGGCAATGATTACAGAAACAAGAACGCCGGTGTCTTTTTCGCCCTGGGAGATGCGGGAACCCCCGATGACGCGCTGAGAAGGGCTGTGGAGACCAAGAGCGCCAGAACGTCGGATACCGATACCAAGGCCAGGCCCCAGGGCAAAGAGTTGGATGTCGTTTACACGGCCATCCCCATGACGGATTCGGACGGCAACGTCATCTCCGTGTTGCAGCTTATCACCGACCTGACGGAGATCAGGAGATCGGAGCGGGTGATGAAGAACGTCGCGGCCCAGGCGACGGACATAGCCAACAGGGTGGCCGCCGCTTCCGAAGAACTCTCCTCCCAGGTGGAAGAGATTTCCCGCGGCGCGGAGATGCAGCGGACCCGCGTGGAGAGCACGGCTTCGGCCATGACGGAAATGAACTCCACAGTGCTGGAGGTGGCCCACAACGCGGCCGACGCTTCCGAACACGGCGAAATGACCCGCGGAAAGGCCCAGAGCGGCGCGGAACTGGTCAACCAGGTTGTAAGCGCCATCAATCAGGTCAACAGCGTGGCCGAATCCCTGCAGCGCAACATGCAGGAACTGGGGAACAAGGCGGAAAGCATCGGCGGCGTCATGAACGTCATCTCCGACATAGCCGATCAGACCAACCTGCTGGCCCTGAACGCCGCCATTGAGGCCGCCCGCGCCGGAGAGGCCGGTCGGGGGTTCGCGGTGGTGGCTGATGAAGTGCGCAAACTGGCCGAAAAAACCATGGCCGCCACGCATGAGGTGGGCGAAAGCATCACGGCCATACAGCAGTCCGCCAAAAACAACATCGCCGAAGTGGGCGCGGCGGTGGAAGCCGTGACCAAGGCGAACAGCCTGGCGGACAGTTCCGGCAATTCCCTCAGAGAGATCGTGGATCTGGCTTCCGCCACGTCCACCGTGGTGACGTCCATAGCCACGGCGGCGGAGGAACAGAGCGCCGCCTCGGAGGAAATCAACAGTTCCCTTGAGGAAATAAACAAGATCGTCAGCGAGACGACGCAGGGCATTGTGCAGTCCGCGGCGGCGGTGGCGGACCTGGCCAGAATGGCCCAGGATCTGAACAAGGTCGTCGAGGAACTGCGCAACTGATCTTCCCCGGTTTCACACGGGTTCAAAGGGGCGGTCCGCAAGGGCCGCCTTTTTTTGAGTCTATTATTCTTCCATTTCCCGTCCACGCGCGTCGGCGGCCAGCACGGCGTCCACCAGAAGTCCCGTGAGTCCGGCCCGGTCCAGGGCGTTGACGCCCGCTATGGTCAGGCCCGCGGGGGAGCAGACGGCGTCGCGCAACTGGGTGAGGTGTTCCGGCCGCGCCTCGGCCAACCCGGCCGAACCGGCGAAGAGAGCGGTCACGAGTTCACGGACCTGCTGATGGCCGAAGCCCAGGGTCACTCCTGCCTGGGCAAGGCCCTGCATCATGGCGAACACATAGGCCGGGCCCGCGCCGATGAGGGCGGAAAAAGCCGTGAATTGGGCTTCCGGCAAGGGCAGGGTCAGCCCCAGCGTCCCAAACAGGAAGAGCGCCTCATCTCTGCCGGCCTGGGTCAATGTTTCGTCTTCCAGGCAGAGGGCGAAGACGCCCTTGCCCACAAGGGCCGGGGTGTTGGGCATGCAGCGGATCACGGGGCAGGCGTCCTGGGCGAGCGCCCGGAGACGTTTGAGGCTTATGCCCGCCGCTATGGAAACAAGGAGTTTTTTTCTGTCGAGGCAGGGGCGGATTTCTTCCACAACCGCGGCGACCTGGTACGGCTTGACGCCCAGGAGGACGACATCGGCCTCCCGCGTCAGAGCTTTGGCGTCCGGCATGACGACAACTCCTTTGTCCGTCAGGGGGGCCAGACGGGAGGGCGTGCGCGTATGCCCGCAAAAGGCGTATTTGCCGGCCAGAGCGTCAGCGAGGCCGCACAGGATGGCCCCGCCCATATTGCCGCATCCGATGACGCCGACAGTGCGCATCAGTTTTTGATCTCCTGCAGTTTCGGCAGGCTTTTGACCACCTGCAGGGCCATGCGCAGTTGATTGTCGCGGGCGAGCTGTTCACCGGCCTCGGCGCCCTTGTCCTTGGCCGCGTTTTTTTTGCCCTTGGCGTTTTCCAGGTGTCGGCTCAGGGCCTGCTCGCGTATCTGAAAGCGCTGTCCGTCCTTGTCTTCGGAGGTCTGGCGGGCTTCAAAGGGCACTTCCATGTCCGGAACAATGCCCTCGGCCTGTATGGAGCTGCCGTTGGGCGTATAGTACAGAGCCACCGTGAGTTTGAGCCCGGAGCCGTCCGGCAGGGGAATTATTTTTTGCACGGAGCCCTTTCCGAAGGAGCGTTCGCCCAAAATAAGGGCACGTTTCTGGTCCCGCAGCGCACCGGCCACAATTTCCGAGGCCGAAGCGGACCCCGCGTTGATCAAAACCACAACCGGCGTATGCACGTCGTCAGCCTGTTTGTCGGCCCTGTAATCATGGCCGTTTTTGTCGTCCCGGCCCTTGATGGAAACAATGGCGCCCTGTTCCAGGAAAACGTCGGACACGCTGACGGCCTGGTCCAGCAATCCACCTGGATTGTTGCGCAAATCAAGGACAATGCCTTTGAGCCCTTCCATTTTTTTGCTTTCCTTCTCCGCCGCTTTGAGGGCTTCCTTCAGTTCTTCCGTGGTTCGTTCGGAAAAACGCGTCAGGCGTACCCAGTAGAATCCGTCTTCCAGTTTTTTGGATTTGACGCTGATCAACGGGATGGCGTCGCGCACTATGCGCAGCGTCTGCGGGGTCTTGGAGTCATTGTGCAGGATGGTGAGTTCAACTTCCGTGCCCTTGGGGCCGCGGATGCGCGAAACGACTTCCTGCAGGGAGAGTTCCTGGGCGGCCTGACCGTTGATGGAGAGGATGACGTCGCCTGTCTGCAAACCGGCTCTGAAGGCGGGGGTATCCTCAATAGGGGTGACGACGATCACCTGACCGTTTTCCAGGGAAATTTCTATGCCTACGCCGAAGAATTCTCCTGAGGTGTTTTGCTGCATTTCCTTGAATTCTTCCGGGGTGAGGAAGTTGGAATGCGGGTCGAGCCCCTGCAGCATGCCCTTGACAGAGCTGTTGATGAGATCCGTCTGGGTGACGTCTTTCACATAGTGTCGTTCCACAATATTCAGCACCTGACTGAAGCGCTTGAGGGCGTCGTACTTGCCGGGGGCGTTTCTGGGCTCGGCGTTTTTCGCCTCATCCGCGCCTTGGGCGGGAAAGGCCAGGGCTGCGGGGACAGTGAATGTCAATGCGAGAAGGCAGACAAGAGAGGGAACGATACGGTGAAAAGATTTCGGAGATTTCATAAAAACGGCCTCCCGGCTCATGGAGATGGCGCTGTTGGTCAAAAAATGTTCCCACCAATTACACGCTTTCAGGCAAAAAGCCAAGAGAAAAAGCCGCTCAACGGCGGCTTTTTCTCTTGAACATCTTGGCGACGCAACCGCCCTGGGGCGGTCTTGCCGCTCGCTTCCGGCGCATCCGAACGGCGCCTTCAGGGTTTTAGGCGCTGGTTTCGTCTACCTTGAAGAAAGCGGCGGACTTGGCTCCGCAGACAGGACAGCTGTCGCACGGCCCTTCATGGGTATAGCCACAGACGGAACAGACATAGTAGTCCGTTTTGGCAAGACCGGCCGGGTTGGCGATGGCCTTTTTATACAGGCCGGCGTGAACTTCCTCCACCTTGTCGGCAAAACCGAAGTAGCGGGCCGCGGTTTCATTGCCTTCAGCCTTGGCGTCGGCGATCATTCCCGGATACATCTTGGTGAATTCATACGTTTCGCCTTCCAGGGCGTCCTTGAGGTTGGCGGCGGTATCGCCGATTTTGCCGGCATTCTTCAAATGGGCGTGGGCGTGTATGGTTTCGGCGGCCGCCGCGGCGCGGAAGAGTTTGGCCACCTGGGGCAGGCCCTCCTTGTCGGCCACCTTGGCATATGCGAGATATTTGCGGTTGGCCTGGGATTCGCCGGCAAAGGCGGCCATGAGGTTTTCCTGGGTTTTGCTCATTGTACGCTCCTTAAAATATCATGTTGATGGTTGTCGGAATAGTTAATAGGAAACATTCCTGTTTACAATAAAATCCCGTGCGTTGTAAAGCGAATTTTTCAAGGGCCGTTCAGACGCGTAACCAGTCTTTGACCAGCAGATGCACGGAAGGTATGCCGTTGTAGTTGTCCAGACGGGGCGTGTAGGCCAGACGGATGTTTTGTCCCACCAGAGATTCGGGAATATCCCTGCCCATGCCCCAGGCCTTGGCGAGCGCGCTGACGCCGTTTTCGTCCTGCACCCTGAGTTGCACGTGTTCACGGCTGTGGCCCAAGAAACCGCGCGATTTGACCAGCAGCCCGGGCGAAGCGAAAACCGGTTCGCTGTTGCCCGGTCCAAAGGGTTGCAGGAGTTCCAGCTCCTTCAAAAACAGCGGATCAGTGGCTCTGGTCAGGTCAAGTTCACATTCCAGGGTCAGACAGGGCGGCCCCGGGTCTTCCTCCAGTTGTTCGGCGGCCGCCGCCTCAAACCTCTCCCTGAATTCCGCCAGGCGGGACGGTTCCAAACGCAGTCCTGCCGCCATGCGGTGGCCGCCGAAGCCGAGCAGAAGTTCTTTCATGCCTGCAAGGGCGGCGTGCAGATCAAAATCCGGCGTGGAACGCCCGGAACCTTTGAGAGAATCCTGATCGTCGGAAAAAATGATGACCGGGCGGTTGTACTCTTCAACCAAACGGGAGGCGACAATGCCGATAATGCCGTTGTGCCAGTTTTGGCCGTAAAGCACAAGAGCCGCGCGTTTTTTGCGGGACAGCAGCTCCAGCGTCTGCTTTCTTGCCTCAATTACGACGGCGTCTTCTTCCGCCTTGCGTTGCGTGTTGACAATGTTAAGCCGGTCGGCCAACACTTTGGCGCGCGTGGGATCATTCTCGCGCAGGAGTTCCAGCGCCTGACGTGCGCTGCCCATGCGTCCGGCCGCATTGAGGCGCGGGGTGAGGCGGAAGCCGATTTGTCCGCTGCTCAGAAAGGCGGACGGATCCACGCCGCTGACGGCCTTGAGCGCCGCGATGCCGGGTCTGGCGGCAAGGGCCAGCGTTTTGAGTCCGGCGCGCACAAGGATTCTGTTTTCGCCGTCGAGGCGCATGATGTCGGCTATGGTGCCCAGAGCGACCAGGTCAAGAACCTTGTCCATTTTACAGCGGCGTCCGGTATGGGGGGCCAGCGCCGCGTTGACGGCCGCCATGAGATAAAAGGCCGTGCCGACTCCGGCCAGACCGGGGCAGGGGCATTCGCCCAGACGCGGATTGCATACGGCGTGGGCGGGGGGCAGGCGCGCGGGCGGCATATGATGGTCGCTCACAATAACGGTGAAGCCCAACTGCCGGGCAAAAGCCACCGCATCAATGTCGGAGATGCCGCAGTCCACCGTGAGGAGCGCCGAACACCCCTGTTTCGCCAGAGCGCTGATGCCTTCAGCATTCAGTCCGTACCCTTCGACGCGTCTGTCCGGCAGATGGCAGACGGCCGTCAGTCCGTGGCAGGCGAGCACGTCAAGAACCAGCGCCGAAGCCGTGACGCCGTCCACGTCGTAGTCGCCCCATACGGCCAGCTTTTTCCCGGCCAGCAACTCCTCCGCCAGCAGCGCGGCGGCTTCTTCAAGGCCGGGCCAGCTCGCCGGGGGCGACAATCTGCTCAGGCGCGGGGAGAGAAACGCGTCCATATCCTCAAGGCGTCTGAGGCCGCGTTGCCATAAAAGTTTCAGCAACAGCGCGGAAACGTCAAGTCTCTCAGCCCATTCCTTTGGGGGGGCTTGTTCCTCCTTGCGGTAGCGCCAGCGTCTCAAGCTCCGCCCTGTGCCGGGTCGGCTCCCGACATTTTCAGGTTTTGTCCCTGCTGAGCGGTTTTGAGATATTCCCGGGCCGTCGGCAGTTGAGCCGCCGGAACAAGATTTTTTTGCGTCAGCCAGGTCAGAAATTTGAGCGATGCCTCGTGCCCCGGGGCGATGTCCAGAGCCTTGAAGAGGTATTCAAGGCAGTGGGGGATATCTCTGCTCTCCAGGTAAACGCGCGCGATGTTCATATACAGGTTTTCGTCCTGCTTGCTCAGACTGAGGGCGCGCTGGTAATACTCCAGCGACTGGGAGAGCATGCTGTTTTTGCGCAGCCTGATGCCGAATTCGTTGAACAGGTGTTTGTGCTCGGCTTCGAAAGCGTTGTCCAGCTTGACCAGACGTTCGAAGATGTTCTGGGCCTTTTCCTTGTCGCCGCGTTCAAGGTAGGTGAGGCCGATGCCGAAGTTGGCCCGCACATTGTCCACATCCACCTTGAGGGCGCGGGAATACTCATATTCCGCGCTGAAGGTGTCCCCATTTTCCCGATGCACGTCAGCCTTGTTGACCGTCTGCTCCAGCTCCTGCATTTTGGGGAAGACGGAATTCATATAAAATTCCGGCTCCGGCGAGAATTTGGAAATCAGCTCTTCCATGGTTATTCTGTGTTTGGGGCCGCTGGGCACATAGTTTGTATTGAGGGGCTGGCACTCTATCTCATCCCCGTGCTGCTCGACGAACCAGTACATTTTCTGCACGGTTTTGCGGGTTGTCGTGCCGGTACCGACGCGGCGCACTTCCTGGGTGGAAAAGACGCCGCGCACCGCGGTTTTGGGAGTTTGTTCGTTTGTCATGACCGTTTCCCTTTCCTGATTTCTGACTAAACGGAAGAGTCATTTTTGTTGGGACATTTCCTGTAGAATTTTTTCGGCGGCGCTTCTGGGGGATGGCGACTCTATGATGGGTCTGCCCGCCACCAGAAAATCCGCGCCGTCTTTTACGGCCGCCGCAGGAGTGACGACGCGGCGTTGATCGTCTTCGACCAAACCCGCCGGGCGGATGCCGGGGACGAGGCAGAGAAGATCGGGGCAGTTGCGCTTGACGTGCGCGACTTCAAAACCGGAGCAGACCACGCCGTCCAGTCCCCAGGCTTCGGCCCGGCCGGCCAGGGAGAGAGCAAAGTCTTCGGGATCGGCTGCGACGCCCGGCATTTCGCCTTGCCCGAAGCTGGTCAGCGCCGTTACGCCGAAAATGAGCGGACGTCGCTCCATACCGGCCAGATTTTCAACGGCCGCCAGGCACATGCGTTCGCCGCCCTGACAGTGAACAGTCAGCATGTCCGCCCCGCAGGCTGCCGCCGCGCGCACGGCTTGCCCCACAGTTCTGGGGATGTCGTAAAATTTCAGATCGAGAAAAATTTTGTAGCCCATGTTTTTCAGGGCTTCCGGCAGAGCGGGGCCAACAAGGGTGAAAAGCGCCAGTCCCACCTTGCACCAGGGAACAAGCCCGGCCAGTTCGCGGGCCAGACCGAGTGCCCGTTCGCGCGAGAGAACGTCCAGAGCCAGCGCTAATTGCGCCACGGATGTCCTCCGAGAATGCGCTCCACCAGGTCCGGATTGCGGAACGGCGCCAGCGTTCCCGTCAGGTACACAGCCCTGAGAGCATCGTAGGCGTCGTCAAGATTGTCGTTGACCACAAGCGCGTTATACCATTCGGAGCCGGTCATTTCCCGTCGCGCGTTGACAAGGCGACGTTTTATGGAAGCCTCGTCGTCCTGCCCGCGTTTACGCAGGCGACGCTCCAGCTCTTCCAGACTCGGGGGCAGGATGAAGACGAAAATGCTTTTGGGCAGAGTGAGTTTGATTTGTCCGGCCCCCTGCACGTCAATATCGAAAATCACATCCTGCCCTCCGCGGAGCATGCGCTCCACAGGCGCAAGCGGCGTGCCGTAGAAGTTGCCGTGCACTTCGGCCCACTCCGCGAAATGGTTGAGCGTTCTGAGACGTTCAAATTCCTCGCGGCTCAGAAAAACGTAGTCCCTGCCGTCCACCTCGTTTTCGCGCGGCTTGCGCGTCGTGCAGGAGACGGAAAAGCCGAAGTCCGGAAATTCGTTGCGCAAGCGGGCGACAAGGGTGGATTTGCCCGTCCCCGACGGGGCGCTGATGACAAGGGCTAGTCCTTCACGTCGCACGGGGTTTCTCCCTCCTGACCGATTCTGACTCTGATGGTTTCCGTCTGGACGGCGGACAGAATGACGTGATTGGAATCCATAATCAGGATGGAACGCGTTTTACGCCCTTGGGTGGCGTCCACCAGGCGGGCTTCGGCGCGCGCGTCCTCGCGCAGACGCTTCATGGGCGAAGATGCCGGATTGACTACGGCGATCAGCCTTTTGACCAGCACATAATTGCCGAAGCCTATATTGATGAGCCGTTCATTGATCATGGAATTGCCTGCAGGCCTGTCTGCTATTCCAGATTTTGCGACTGTTCACGGCATTTTTCCAATTCGTTTTTGATATCCACGACTATCCTCGAAAAATTGATGTCCGACAATTTGGAGCCGCAGGTATTGATTTCACGGAAACACTCTTGCAGCGTAAAATCCATGCGCCGCCCGACATCCGTCCCGTCGCGCAGGAGTTCGCGCAACCGCGTGAGATGCGCGTTGAGGCGCGTCAGTTCTTCGCTCACGTCCAGGCGATCGATCAAAATGGCCACTTCCTGCAAAAAACGGCCCTCGTCCAGTTCAGTGGGGGTCAACGCCTCTGTCAGGCGGTCGCGCAAGGCGTCGGCGCGGTCTTCGCGAATTTCCGGCGCCCTCTCCGTGAGCAGGCCCGTCCATTCCTCCAGAAGTTCAATACGGCTGCTCAAGTCCGCCGCCAGCAGGCGTCCCTCGGCCGCCCTTGACTCATTCCAGTCTTCCAGGGCCAGAGTAAGGCCTGCTTCCAGATGAGCGACGACGTCCTCGTCCGGCTCTTCTTCCACGTGACCCCATAGATGGGGAACAGCCAGCAATGCGTTGTAGTCCGGCTCGAACAGGTCTCCGCGCGACCGGGCGAGGGCGCTGAGGCCGTCAAGCATGGCCTGGGCCGCCTCCGTGTCCAGGCGGGCGGAGACGCCGATAACGGGAGCGCGCAGGCTCAGACTGATTTCGACTCTGCCGCGCGTCGCGAAACGCCGGGCCGTTTTTTCCAGACGTGTTTCCAGGCTGCGTACCGCTGCGGGCAGGCGCCATTTCAGTTCCAGATGACGGCCGTTGACGCTTTTAACTTCCCAGTGCTGGGCCAGAGTTTCGTTTTCCAGAAGACAGCGGCCATAGCCTGTCATGCTGTTGGGCATCATGCTTCCCCGCAACCGGTGCCGCAACCGCCCATCCCGCAGGATGGCGCACCGCAGGGCGGCATGCCGCAACCGGCCATGCCGGGCATGGGACGCGCCGGTCCCGGTTTAAAGGGAAACGCCTTTTTTTGGGGCGGCGCCGGCACGCTCATTTGACGTTTCACGCCGCCGGCGCCGCATTTGGGGCACACAGGGTTTTTATCTCCATGCGTCAGTTCCTCGAAGCGCGTCCCGCAGGAGAGGCAAACAAAATCAAACATGGGCATAGGAGTACCTCGTCGGCTCCGCAGCGCTCAGTATGCGTGTTCATCCCGCAAATCTTGCGCAGTGACGGGTTTTGAAAAAAGTCTGTACATCCAGAACTGGTAGAGCAGGACTATGGGCACCATAACCAAGGCCACGCCGAGCATGATTTTCAGCGTCAACTGACTTGAGGCCCCGTTGAAGGCCGTAATGGTGGCCGCCGGATCAAGGGATGAAATGATTATCCCCGGGAACATGCCCATAACTCCAAAAAAGGTGACGCCGACGATGAACAGTCCGCTGCACGCCCAGGCGAGCCACAGCTTGCCCGCCCTGAGCATGACGCGTACGCCGACAAGCCCGGCAAGGGCCAGCAGGGGCAGAACAAAAAGCGCGGGCATGTGCAGGTAATTGACGTACAGGTTGGTATACACGGCCGTCAGCGCAAGAAGGGCGACCAGGAGCAGGAGCATGAGCGGCCAGAACAGGGTGGCCGTGGCCAGCGCCCGTACCTGCAGTTTGCCTTCGGTCTTGATGGCCAGCCAGAGGGCGCCGTGCAGAATGAACATGCAGACGAAAAACGCGCCGCCGGCCAGGCCGTAAGGGTTGAGAAGCATCTGCAGATTGCCGTGATACACGCCCTGCGCGTCTACGGGGATGCCCATGAACAGGTTGGCGAAGGCCACGCCCAGCAACAGGGCCGGGATGAGATTGGCCGCAAAGTGTATGATGTCCCAGAGCGCACGCCAGGCGCCGCTTTCTGATTTGCCGCGAAATTCGAAAGAGACCGCCCGGAAGATCAGGGCGAAAAGCAAGGCCAGCAACGGCGCGTAAAGAGCGCTGAACAACACCGCGTAAGCCTTGGGAAAGGCCGCGAAGGTGACGCCGCCGGCCGAGATCAGCCAGACTTCATTGCCGTCCCAAAAGGGGCCGGCGCTGTTGTATATCAGCCTGCGTTCTTCCTCGTTTTGGGCCAGAAAGGGCAAAAGTGTTCCCAAACCCAGATCAAAGCCGTCCAGAACAAAATACACGGCCCACAACAAGGCCCAAAGTATAAACCAGATTGTTTCCAGCATAAGAATTCCCCTTGCATTTTTCCGTACGGATTATTCCTCTGGCCCCTGAACCGCGTATTTGCGCAACAGATATATGTCCAGAATTCCCAACACCGTGTACACCGCGATAAAGGCGGCGAGCGAAATCGCGATGTCGCCGGAAGGCACCGGAGACACGGCGTCTGAAGTGCGCATGAGCCCGTAAACTATCCAGGGCTGGCGTCCCACTTCCGCCACGGTCCAGCCCAGGGCCAGACACACGTAGGGCAGGGGAATATTCCAGACAAGGGCCTTGAGCAGACATGGGCACGGCGTTTCGCGGCGCCGTTGGAAAACGGCCGCTATGGCCAGCAGCGCCAGAAGTCCGCCAATGCCTGTCATGATTCTGAATGACCAGAAAACAGGCGCGACCGGCGGGCGGTCTTGCCGGGGAAAATCCTTGAGACCTTTCACCTCGGCCTTCGTATCCTGAAAGGCCAGCCAGCTCATCAGGCCCGGTATGCCGATGGCCTCCACACTGTTGCTTTCCTGTGCTTCATTGGGCAGCACCAGCATATAAAAGGGGACGTTTTTGGCTGTTTCCCAGTGGGATTCCATGGCCGCCAACTTGGCGGGCTGAAATTTGGCCACGTTTTTGCCCTGGTCGTGTCCTGTCAGGCAAAGCAGAAAGACCATGACCAGCGTGAAGGGCGCGGCCATGGAAAAGGAACGGCGGAAAAACTCTGTTTTGCTGCCGCGCAGCAGATGCCAGGCGGAGACGCCCATAACGAAGAAGCCTGCCAGCGCCCAGGACCCGGCCAGGGTGTGGCCGTACATCCCCCAGGCGTAATCGTTGGACAAAACAGCCCAGAAATCGGAAAGTTCCGCCCGCTTGGCCCCCTCATTGACCATGTAGCCTACCGGATGCTGCATGAATCCGTTGGCCAGGATAATCCAGAGAGCGGAGAGATTGCTCGCCAGGGCCACAAGCCAGATGCTCAACAGATGTGTTTTTTTGCTCACCCTGTTCCAGCCGAAGTGCCAGACTGCCAGAAAGGTGGATTCCAGAAAGAAGGCCAGAGTAGCTTCTATGGCGAGCAGTGAGCCGAAAATGTCCCCCACGTATTCAGAGTATCGCGACCAGTTTGTGCCGAACTGGAATTCCAGGGTGATGCCTGTCACAACGCCAAGCGTGAAGTTGATGACAAAAAGTTTGCCCCAGAATTTGACGTGTTTTTTCCATGCTTCATCGCCGGTTTTCACATATCTGGTTTCCATCCAGGCCAGAAGGACGGAAAGCCCCAGTGTGAGAGGCACGAAAATAAAGTGAAAAAAGACGGCGACGGCGAATTGCAACCGCGACAGCATGACAGCATCCATGATTTCCTCCTTGTCGAGAATGTTTTATGCTAATCCAATCAAATATGAAAATCAAGAGTGTCCGGACAAACCGGCTTGAGCTCTTGTATGCGCGACGCAATTCGGGTAAGATTTTTCCAGCCATGTTGAGCCTTGTCCTGTCAGTGTCTCTTGCCGTTGCCGTATCCTTTGTCTGCTCACTTACGGAGGCGGCCTTGTACGCCCTGTCCTGGGCAGCGATAGAACGGATGAGGCGGGCCGGCAAAAAAGCCGGGAATACGCTGTACGCGCTGCGCAGCAATATAGACAGGCCCATCGCCGCGATCCTCACCCTGAACACGGCCGCCAACACCATTGGCGCAGCGGCGGCCGGAGCCGCCTTCGTCACTGTTTTCGGCGAAACCTGGATGCCTCTTTTCGCCCTCGCCTTTACCCTGCTCATTCTGATTTTGGGCGAAATAGTGCCGAAAACGCTGGGCGTGACCCATGCCGTCCCTGTGGCGGCTTCCTTGTCCGGCCCCTTGTTTGTGGTCATCAAAATTCTTTCGCCTCTCATCTGGATGAGCGGCAAATTGACCAGGCTCATTTCACCGCCGTCGTCGGCCGGCCCAAGTATTTCTGAAGACGACATCCGGGCCCTGACCAGTCTTTCCCGGCAGGCGGGGCAGATCAAACCGTATGAGGAGCGTTTCATCCGCAACATCCTCGCGTTGGACCAAAAACGCGTCCACGAAATCATGACGCCGCGCACAGTCGTTTTTTCCCTGCCCGATGACACCACCGTGGCGGACGCCTATGCCGATGGACGCATATGGCAGTTCAGCCGTATTCCCGTGCATGGCGAGGACAATGAGGAACTGCTGGGCGTGGTGGAACGCCGCACGTTGGCCCGCAGCTTCAACAGCGGCCGGGCCGACGCCAAACTCTCGGAAATCATGAGACCGATCCATTTTGTGCTGGAAACGCAGACGCTCAATGTGCTTTTGGACAGCCTGCTCAAGGCCAGGGCGCACCTTTTCGCCGTTTTGGATGAATATGGCGGCCTTGCAGGAGTGGTGAGCCTTGAGGACGTGCTAGAGGAAATACTGGGCAGCGAGATTATGGATGAAAGCGACCGGGTGGCGGACATGCGGGCCCTGGCACGCGAGCGGCGGGCGGCGCTGATGGAGGGGCGGACCACGTAAAGACATTGCCGGCCCGTCGCCGTCCTGCCGTGCGAAGCCGCAAAATATTGGGGGCTGACGCACAAGGCTTGCGTTCTTCAGAAAAGAAGAGTATATGACACTTTTTCCGATAAAAAGCAAATGAACTATAGCAAATGAACTATATTGAGGAATCATCATGAAAAAGGGCATCCACCCCAAAGTATACAACGCCACGGTCACCTGCGCTTGCGGCAATTCGGAGCAGGTGCTCTCCACCAAGGGCGAGCAGGTGCATGTGGAGGTTTGTTCGGCCTGTCATCCCTTTTACACAGGCAAACAGCGCTTTTTGGACACGGCGGGCCGCATTGACCGCTTCCGCAAAAAATACGCCAAGTTTGACGCGAAATAAGCTCGTTCTGTTGTTCGCCCCGGACGTCGCGGTAGGCGGGCAGGCGGTCATGGAGGGCGTGATGATGCGCAACGGGACGGAGTACGCCATCGCCCTGCGCCTGCCCGACGGCAGCATATCCGCGCGGCGCATGCCCTGGTTTTCCCTGACGCGTCTTCCCCTCCTGCAAAAGCCTTTTCTGCGCGGTTTCCCTCTGTTGCTGGAGACGCTGGTCAACGGCATCCGGGCGCTGAACATTTCCGTGGAAGCCGGCGCGCAGGAGCAGGAGCTCACCCGGCGGCAAATCGTTCTTACCGTCATTTTGGCTTTCATTCTGGCTGTGGGGCTTTTTGTCGTCGCTCCGCACCTGCTTTCTCTGCTGATGCTCCATATGCGCATCGGCGGCGACGTCGAGGGAGTCACCTTTCACCTCTGGGACGGTTTTTTCAAAAGCTGCCTCTTTTTGGGCTACATAAGACTCATCTCGTTAACGCCGGAAATTCGCCGCGTTTTTCAGTATCATGGGGCCGAGCACAAGAGCATACATGCCTGGGAGAAGGGAGGGGAAATCACTTCGGAGCGGGCGGCGGCAATGAGCCGTCTCCACCCCCGCTGCGGAACCACCTTTCTGCTCTTCGTCATTTGCCTCTCCATACTGCTGCACGCCTTGCTTGTCCCGCCGTTTCTGCATCTGTACACGCCGCAGAGCAGCGTGGCCAAGCATTGCGCCGTTTTGGCCTTCAAACTTTTGCTTGTCATCCCCATCAGCGCTCTGGCCTATGAGTTGATCCGTTACGCGGCGCGTTTACCCGACGGCCTCCAGGCCGCCGTTTTGCGCGCGCCGGGCCTTGCCCTGCAAAGATGCACCACCTGCGAACCGGATCGGGAACAGTTGGATGTCGCGCTGGTGGCCCTGAAGGAAGCCCTTGGTCCGGAAGACGGCGCGGGCATCAAAACCATGCCCTACACAAAGCGGATTGAAACCTGCCTGTAATCGCCGTTCGGAGAAATGCATGTTCGCCAAACTGGAAAGTCTTGAAAAAAAATATCTGGAGCTGGAAGAAAGTCTGGCCAGCCCCGATGTGTTCAACGACCAGGAGCATTATCGCAAACTGGCCAAGGCTCACGCCGATCTGCGCGATGTTGTGAGCCTGTTCCGTCGTCACAGGGAATTGAACGACGAAGCCGGCGAGATGCGGCAAATGCTCCATGACGAGGATCCGGAGATCAAGGCTCTGGCCCAGGAGGAAATCCGCCGACTGGAAGAGGAAATTCCTCACGTGGAAACGGCCCTCAAAGTGGCGCTTTTGCCGCCCGATCCTCTGGATGGAAAGAACACCATTCTGGAAATACGGGCAGGAACCGGCGGCGAGGAGGCCTCGCTTTTCGCCGCCGATCTGTTCCGCATGTATTGCCGCTACGCGGAGATATCCGGCTGGGGCGTGGAGGTGATGAGTTCTTCTCCCACAGAATCGGGCGGCTTCAAGGAAGTGATCTGCCTCATAACAGGCGACAAGGTGTACAGCCGTCTCAAGTTTGAAGCCGGAACCCACAGGGTGCAGCGTGTTCCGGCGACGGAAGCGCAGGGGCGCATCCATACTTCAGCGGCGACGGTCGCCGTCATGCCGGAAGCGGATGAGGTGGATGTGGAAATCAGGCCCGAAGATCTGCGCATAGATATTTTCCGCGCTTCAGGGGCCGGCGGACAGCATGTCAACAAAACGGAGTCCGCCGTGCGCATCACGCATGTGCCTACGGGCACCGTAGTCACATGCCAGGATGAACGCTCGCAGCACAAAAACAAGGCTAGGGCCATGAAGGTGCTCGCTTCCCGCATTCTGGCGGCGGAGCGTGAACGGCAGAATTCGGAGCTTTCCGCCGGACGCAAGGCGCAGGTTGGCTCCGGAGACCGTTCCGAGCGCATACGCACCTATAATTTCCCCCAGGGCCGCTGCACGGATCATCGCATCAATCTGACGCTGTACTCGCTGGATCAGATTATGGAGGGGTCGCTGGCCACGCTGATCGAGGCTTTGGCCACGGCCGCGCAGGCCGAGGCGCTCAAGGCGCAGGCGGAGGAGTGAACGCCCGTTATTTGCGGACGCCGAAGCCTCGCGCCAGCAATTCTTCGACGGCCGCGTCCCGCGCCGCCCTGGACGCGGCCCCCATCACAACCGCGAGAAGACGGGTTTTGTCCCGGCCGGCCGTTATGACGATATTGTATCCGGCGCTGGTAAAGCCGGTTTTGAGACCGTCAATGCCCTGTTGACCCAAAAGCCCGTTGGTGTTGTACAGGGCGCGTCCGTTATGGCTGACGGACGGCAGGGCGTGCATGTCCCGAGCCCGGGGATGGGCGCGCAGGTAGGCGCGGGCCAGCAGAGCCATTTCCCGCGCCGTGCTTTTCTGCCCCGGATCGGGCAGCCCGGTGGGATTTCTGAATTGCGTGCGCCTCAGGCCCAGGGCCGAAATTTTGCGGTTCATCCGCTTCACAAAATTTTTCGTACTGCCGTTGGCCAGACGCTGGGCAACGGCTGTCGCCGCATCATTTCCGGAAGCAACGGCCATGCCCGCCAGCAGCGAATGCAGGGGGACGCGCTCGCCGGCCTTCAGGTGCATGCTGGAACCGCCGACGTTGGACGCGTTTTTCCCTATTTTGACAAGAGTGTTCAGTGAAATCTGCTTGGCCCGCACCGCGTCCAGCGCCAGAAAAAGCGTCATGATTTTGGTGAGCGAGGCCGGCGGCAGGCTGAGGTCGGCCTTGTGGGCGTAAAGCACCCGTCCGTTCCGCATGTTGAGCACAAGGCCGGATTTCGCCGGAAAGGCCGTCGCCGTGCAGACGGGGAAGAGGCAAAGGGAGAAAAGCAGAGCAAGGACGCGCGGCGTTTGAAAACAGAGCATGACTTATTTTTTCAGATAAAACCGGTTGCTTTCCTCAACGGCCTGTATGGCGAAGGCCAGCAAAACCGGCCCGGCGATGAGCCCCACCGCGCCGAAGGCGTTCAGGCCGCACAGGATGACGGTTATCAGAACCAGAAAGGAGGTCTTGATGCCGTGGCGCAGAAAGAGCGGGCGGAGCAGATTGTCCACCATGCTCACAGCCAGTATTCCCCACAGCGTCAGGCCCACGGCGGCAAAGGTCTTTCCCGTGAACCAGAGTGAAAGGCTCAGGGGCAGCCAGACAATGGCTGTGCCCACCATGGGGATAGGAGCTGTAAGCGTGGCCAGCGTGCCCCAAAAGGCCGCGTTGTGAAAACCGGCCACAGCGAAACCGATGCCGCACAGAAAACCCTGAATGACGGCCACGAGGGCTATTCCCAGCATCACGGCGCGCAGCGCGCGGCGGATAGCCGCCACAAAACGCCGCAACTGGCTTTGCGGCAAGGCGAAGATGCGGCCGGCGATAACGCGTATGCGCCGCGAATACAGGGTGAACAGCACCGTCAGCGTGATGAAAAGAAAGAACGTCCAGAGCACGGTCATCGTTCCGCCCAACAGGTCAAAGCTCCAGCTCAGGAGCATGTTGGAGGCGTCGTCCAGCAACCTGTTCACATGCTGAAAAAAATCATTGAATGATTTTTCGACGCGCGGGTACTCGGCGAGGTGGGATTGCCACTGCCGGATGGGAATCAGCCAATCGTCCGGTATCTGAAAATTGTTGGCCTGCAGTTCGCGCAGACGCGCCAGTCCCGAGGAAAACTGAGGAGCGACCAACAGGATCAGGGCGGCCAGGGGGGTCGCCATGGCCGCGATCAGCGTGAGGGTATAGGCCCAGATGGGCAGCTGTCGGAGCAGGGAGATTTTTCCGGCGCCCACAGTCCGCGCCTTCGGCGACAATGTGTCGGCCGATCCCGGGCGGGGGCCTTTGCTCCAGTGGCGGCACTTGCGGCGCAACCTGCGGTAAAGGGGCAGGGCCAGACAGGCCAGGCAGGCGGAGGTGAAGATGACTGTCGGATGCCGCCAGAGCAGCATGCCCCAGGCCAGGGCCGCCAGCAGATAAAAAACGCGCGGCGAAACGCTGTTCATTTCGCCCCTTCAAAGGTGACGGAAATGATTTCATAGGTGACGCTGCCGCGCGGGATGTTGACAGTGACTTCATCGCCGGCTTCCCGCCCCAACAGGGCCTGCCCCACAGGAGAAAGAAAGGAGATGGAGCCCAGGGACGGCTCCGCTTCGTCCGGTCCGAGAATGGTGAAGCGTTTGACCGCGCCGCTGTCGGCATCTTCCACCTCCACGGTGGCGCCGAAACCGGCCTTGTCGCCGCCCAGCTTGTCCAGGTCAATCACCTGGTAGAGAGCCAGGCGCGACTCAATATATTTGATGCGCGCCTCCGCCATTCCCTGACGTTCCTTGGCGGCGTCGTAACCGGCGTTTTCGCGCAGGTCGCCTTCTTCCCTCGCCTCCTTGATGGCCTGGATAATGGCCGGGCGTTCTTCTTTGAGGCGGGCGAGTTCTTCCTCCAGTTTTTTGTAGCCCCGGACGGAAATAGGAATGCTGTTTGACATGTTCATCCTCTCGCTATAAAAATACCGTAATTTTTCTGCATGGCTGGTGTCGTCAGGCGGCGTCGCGATCAGGCCGCAGAGCGGACCTGCGCGCCAATGTTCCCGGCTTCCGGGGTTTTGCCGCAATACTTGTACCCGGAAGTGCGGGCGGCACGGCATCGCGTTATACAGCAACGTAGTCATTGTGGGCTTTTTGGTCAAGTCCCGGACGGTTATTTATTTGCGCGTCATTCTGAATTGGTGGAATTATGAAGAAATACATGCGTTTTCTGGCCCCGGTTCTGGTGGCGGGCATTTTCGTGCTGGCCGTCTGGCTGCTGTATCACAAGCTGAAAGCGTACAGCCTTGACCAGATACGCGAGAGCCTGTCGCAGATATCTTCGGGGCGCATCATTTTTTCGCTGTTTCTCACCTGCATCAGCTATATGATACTGATCGGCTATGACTGGCTGGCCGTAAAAGCCATTCACAAGTCTTTGCCGCTCGGGCGCGTGGCCATGGTCTCCTTTGTGGGGCAGACCGTGAGCTACAATTTCGGCGCGCTGCTGGGGGGCACGACGGTGCGTTGGCGTCTGTACTCCAATTGGGGGTTCAGTCTTGTGGATATCGCGCGGCTGGTGCTCATGCTCGCCGTTACTTTCTGGGTTGGCGCCCTGGGCATGGTCGGCGCGATTTTTCTTTTCAAGCCGCCGCTGATGCCTGATGAGCTGTTGGACAAATTGCCCATCGCGGATATGCGCATTCTGGGTCTCGTGCTTTTTTTGATCGCCTGTTCCTATCTGGTGCTCTGCTGCACCGTGCGCAAACCGCTGCATATCCGGGGACGGGAATTTGTCTTTCCGCCCCCGCACATCGCCTTTGCCCAGGCCGCCGTGGCCGGCATAGACATTGTGGCCGCGGCGGCCTGCATGTATGTGTTGTTGCCCGGCGATATGGGAGTGGGATTTCTGGACTTTCTGCCGGGCTATCTCATGGCTCAGGTGGCAGTGGTGCTGACGCATGTGCCCGGCGGCGTGGGAGTTTTTGAGTTGGTCATCCTGCACCTCACGCACACGGCGCATACAGAGACGGTGTTTGCTGTAGTGCTGATTTTTCGGCTCCTCTATTATATATTGCCCCTGCTTGCGGCGGCGTTGCTGCTTTTGGCGTACGAGGTCCGGCAGAACGGAAGCCGGTTCTGGCATTTGTTCCGGAAGAAGAGCGTAGGGGAACAGGGGAAATGACTTCCGACTTTTCGCTTTCCATTGTCCCGGCGCGCGGCGGGCGGGATGAAAAGATTTTTTTTGATCTGCCTTTCGCCGTGCATGCGGAGCACCCCTTGTGGGTTCCTCCTCTTGCCAGCCAGGAGCGCGCTTTGCTGACGCCCGGCAGGCACCCTTTCTGGGAAAGCGCGGAGCGGGAACTTTTTCTCGCCGTGCGCGACGGTCGCCCCGTGGGGCGCGTAGCGGCCATTGTGGACAGAAAATACAACAACTATGCCGGGCAACAGTGCGGAGCTTTTGGTTTTTTTGAATGTCTGAACGACGCGGCGGCCGCCCACGGTTTGCTGGAAGCCGCTCGGGACTGGCTGGCCGCGCGCGGCATGGCGTTCATGCGCGGGCCGCTCAACCCTTCAACCAATTATGTCTGCGGCGCCCTGGTGCACGGTTTTGACAAACCTCCGGTGATCATGATGCCCTGGAACCCGGAGTATTACCCCGTCCTGCTTGAGACCTGGGGCCTGCGCAAGGAGCAGGACCTTCTCGCCTGGCTGATCCGTCGCGCGACAATCACCAGGCCGGACTGGATGATCGAGGAAATCGAACGTCTCAAGGGCGAAGCGCGTTTCACCCGGCGCGCTTCCTCCAAAGCCTCGCTTGAAGAAGATATCCGCCTCATGCTGGGCATATATCGTCTGGCCTGGGCCGATAACTGGGGCTTCTCCCCCCTGTCTCAAGGGGAGGCCGAGGCCCTGGTCAGCGAGCTCAAGCCCGTGCTGAATCCGGACTTTTTTGTTCTTTTTTTCCATCAGGGCGAAGCCGTTGCCGGCATGGTGGCTCTGCCGGACATGAACCCCCTGCTCAAACGCCTCAACGGCCGCCTTGGCCCCAGCGCGCTCTGGCACTGGTGGCGCAGCAGGGCCCAGGTCAGAAGCGGCTACAGAATCATGCTTTTCGGCATCAAGCCGGAATTTCGCCTGATGGGGCTTCCCCTGCTCCTGCTGGACTACATGTTTGAGAAAGCCCGTGAAAATCCGTGGTTTCAGTGGGTGGAAGGTTCCTGGCTGCTGGAGGACAACGCCGCCATCAACGACTTGCTGGAGGACTTTTCCGGCGTCATTGACAAACGCTACCGGATGTACAGGCGGGAGATAACGGCATGAGCGCGTCGCTTCGCGGCAAAAACGTTCTGGTCACCGGCGGTACCGGTTTTGTGGGCGGCCATCTTCTCCCCCTGCTGGTTCAGGCCGGGGCGCATGTTGCCTGCTTGAGCAGAAACGCTTCCGCTGCGGCGCGACTGCCGGCGGGCGTGGCCGTGTTCAGGGCTGACCTGGGCACGGGCGAGGGGTTGGAACGGGCGTTCAGGGAAGCGGGAGGGCCGGATGTCGTCATTCACATGGCGGCCCTGCTTTTCGGCCTGAGCTGGCAGGATTATCTCAGAGCCAACGCCTCGGCCGCCCGTTCGCTGTTTTCCGTTCTGGACAGGGCCGACCCCGAACGGGTGGTTCTGGTTTCCAGTCTGGCGGCTGTCGGGCCGTGCGCCCACGCTCCCGGCCGGGCCGAGGACGTTGCGCCCGCGCCCGTATCCGCCTATGGATGGTCGAAACTTCTGGCGGAGCAGATTCTGCGCCCTTTGGGAGACAGACTGGTCATAGTGCGGCCGCCCATTATTTATGGCTCCGGAGACAGAGGCCTTTTGCCCGTCTTTCGCGGCGCGCTTCGCGGGGTGGCTGTAAGCCCCGGCCTGGGCAGGGAATTTCCCGTTTCGGCGCTGCACGCCGAGGATGTGGCCCGCGCCGTGCTCTGCGTTTGCGCGCCTCAGGCAAGGGGCGTGTACCATCTCGACGACGGGCGACGGCATACAATGGCCTCCTTTTGCCAGGCCCTGGGACAGGCCCTTTATGAATGCGCCGGACGGCCGGCCGGCGGAAGAGTGCGCGTGCTGCGTTTGCCCCTGCCCCTGATGGCCGTCAGCGCGGGCATATGCACGGCGGCGGCGCAGCTGGCCGCCCGTTTTGTCCCGCTCCAACGGGCGCCCAACTGGAATTTCGACAAATACCGCGAAGCCCGTCAGGAAGGCTGGCTGTCCGACGCGAGCCGCATCCGGCGCGAGCTGGGATGGGAAGCCGGCATATCCCTGGCCGATGGCCTGCGGGAGGCCGCGCGGGGCTATTTGCGCGACGGCTGGCTTTGAGACGGACACACATCGGCGCGCGGGAACGGGCGGACGTCGGGGCGATATCCGCGACGCCGCATGAGGGTAAAAAAGAGTCGTTGCGTATTGTCTTATGAAGATCAGCATACAGGAATTGAGCAAGGCCTATAACGGGGTCGATATTTTCAGCGATTTTTCTCTGGAAGTGGACGACGGGGTGCGCCTGTGCCTGTGCGGCCCCAACGGCACGGGCAAGTCGACGCTGTTGCGTCTGATCGCGGGCGTGGAAGCGCCGGACGCCGGGCGCGTGGTCCTGCCCAGGGGATGCCGGCTGGGCTATGTGGAACAGGAACTGGACGAGGCGGCTCTGGACACGTCCCTGCTGAGCTATGTGCTGGACGTGCTGCACGACTGGAACGTCTTCTGGGCGGATTGGGAGGCGGCGACATCCGCGGGAGAGCAGGACCGCCTCAAGGAGCTTATGCGGCGTCAGGCGGAACTGGAGACCGTGTACGGCTACAATCCGGAACAACGGGCCAGGGCCGTGCTCTCCGGGCTGGGCTTCGCCGAGCGAAAATGGACGCGTCCCCTGCGCAGCCTTTCCGGCGGCTGGCGGGAACGGGCCAAACTGGCCCGCGTGCTCACGGCCGGGGCCGACGCGCTCCTGCTGGACGAGCCGACCAATCACCTGGATATGGACGCTGTGGAGTGGCTGGAGACTTTTCTGCAGGACTTCAAGGGCCCTCTTGTCTTTGTGGCGCACGACCGCGTTTTCATGGACAAGGTGGGCACCCATGTTTTGTATCTGGGACTGTCCAAACCTGTTTTCCGCAAAACAGGATATTCGCGGTTTCTCGCCCTGCAGGCGGAATTTGAAAACCAGCGCGAGCGCGAGGCCAAAACCCTTCAGAACGAGCTGCGGCGCAAGATGGCTTTTGTGGAGCGGTTCAGGGCCAAGGCCAGCAAGGCGCGTCAGGCCGGTTCCCGCCAGAAGATGGCAAAAAAGCTGGAAAAGGAGCTGGAAAACCTCAGGCCGGACCCCAAACGCAAGGAGCTCAATTTTTCCTGGCCCGAAGCCGCTCCTTCGGAAAAAGTGGTTCTGGCCGCGGCCGATCTGACCTTTGCCTTTCCCGACGGCAAGCGGTTGTGGCCGCCGCTCACCTTTACCTTGTACCGGGGGCAGCGCGTGGCCCTGGTGGGGCACAACGGTTCCGGCAAATCCACCCTGGTCAAACTGCTGGCCGGGACATTGGAGCGCGGCGGGGGCAATCTGGTCCGGGCCTCGCAGATGCGGCCGGGCTATTACACCCAGCACCAGGCGGAGACCCTGCGTTCCGACACGACGGTGCTGGCCGAAATCCGGCGGCTTTCCGACCCGCGTTGCACGGAAGAGGAACTGATGAGCGTGCTCGGCCTTTTTCTGCTGGGGCAGGAGTACTTCGACCGTCAGGTGTCGGCCCTCTCCGGCGGGGAAAAGAGCCGCCTCATGCTGGCAGGTCTTTTTTTGAAGCGCTGCAACGTCCTTTTGCTGGACGAGCCGACCAACCATCTGGATATGGAAAGCCGCGAGGCGCTGGGCGTCGCCCTGCGGAAATTCTCCGGCACTCTGGTCATCATAGCCCACGACCGCTGGTTGCTCTCGCAAATCGGGGCGCAGATGTGGGAACTGACAGCCGGCGGGATTACGTCCTACGCGGATTTTTCCGCCTGGGACGCGGCGCGGCGACCGATCCCCGGCGACGGCGCGTCCGGCAACGCAGTTCCCGACAAGGCCGTGTCCGGCCGGGAAGAGGCCAGACGTCTCAAGCGGGAGGCCGCCGAAAAACGCAACGCCCAGTACAAGGCTCTCAGACCGCTGCAAGTCCGTTATGAAGCTCTTGAAGCCGATCTGGAGCGCCTTTTGGCCGAACAGGGAGAGGTGGAAAGCCTGCTGGCCGACCCGCGCGTGTACGCCGACCATAGCCGCTCCAACGAACTGCTGGCGCGTTTTGAGTCCGTCAGGCGGAGAAGTGAGGACATACTGACCGATATGGCCGGGGTGGAAGAAGAGATGGCCGCCGCCAGACAGGGTTTTCAGGACGTATGAGCGCAGGCGTGAAGCACAGGGATGTCGCTGTGGGCATCATCTGGAGGGCGGATTTCTTTTTGGCTTCGCGACGCCCGCCGGGCTACCCCATGCCCGGCCGATGGGAATTCCCCGGCGGCAAAATTGAGCCCGGGGAATCCCCTGCCGCGGCCCTGGAGAGGGAACTGGAGGAGGAGATCGGCATACGGGTGGAGCGAGCCAGTTTCTGGAAGATATTCGAGCATGCCTACGCCGCGAAAAATCTGCATGTCAGCCTGCATTTCTTCCATGTTCTGCGTTTTCACAATGAACCGGCCCCGCTGGAGGGGCAGGGGCTGTGCTGGGTAAGACCGCTGGAGGCGTTGAACATGGATTTTCTGGCGGCCGACAGAGTTGTGCTGGAAGAATTGGAGCAACTTCATTTTTCCGGGAATGAAGCTTGTTTGAAAACTCTTTGAGAAATATTGGGGCGCATATTGGACGAGCATTGTCCATACAGTCAAAATGTAATTTTTTGTCGCATATTTTTCTTGCAAAGCAGTTTCCGATTTGGTATGTGTAAACGCATTATTCTTTTATTACAGGGGGTATTGTTATGGATGACTATTTGGCGGCAGCTATACAGATTGTGACGGCGCAGGCCAAAGTGCGTGTTATGAGCGAAGACGAGATGTCTTCAATGGTGAAGAAATTGTCGGCCAGCATCCGGGCCATCGGAGAAAGCGCGGACGCTGTGGAGGAAGTGCAGATAGACTATGCTGCCGCCAAAAACAGCATCAAGGAAAAATCCGTTGTTTGTCTTGTCTGCGGCAGCACTTTCAAAATTCTGTCATCCAGGCATCTGGCCTCGCATGGCCTGACGCCGGAAGAGTACAGGGAAAAATTCGGTCTGAAGCCGAAAACAGCCCTTGTGGCAAAGTCTCTGCAGCGCATGCGCAAAAAGAAGATGCAGGACATGCGTCTCTGGGAGAAGCGCGTCCACAAGAAAGCGGTCCCCAAACCCAAGAAAAAGGAAGCCTAGGCTGCACAAAAAGCGCGCCGTTCGCCGAGGAATGTCGTCTTTCGCCGGACCGCCGGAATATGAACGCCTGCGTTGCAAACGCAGGCGTATTTCTGTTTTCCTAACCAGAGATGGGACATGGGCAAAAATCTTATTGTTGTGGAATCTCCGGCCAAGGTGAAGACCATAAGGAAGTTCCTCGGTTCGCAGTATGCCGTGCAGGCCAGCGTAGGGCATGTTCGGGATTTGCCTTCAAACGTCCTCGGCGTTGACGAGGACAATGATTTCAAGCCGCGCTATGAAGTCATTGAAGCCAAAAAAAAGGTCGTTTCGGAATTGCGCGCCGCCGCCGCCAAGGCCGACACGGTTTTTCTGGCGCCCGACCCGGACCGCGAGGGCGAGGCCATAGCCTGGCATGTGGCTGAGCTTATACGGGATAAAGCAAAAAACATCAAAAGGATAGAGTTCAACGAGATCACATCTCGGGCCGTGCGCGAGGCATTGGAGCATCCGCGCGAACTCAACGCCAATCTTTTTGATGCCCAGCAGGCCAGGCGCGTGCTGGACAGGCTGGTGGGCTACAAGATTTCTCCCCTGCTCTGGAAAACGGTGAAGCGCGGCATTTCCGCGGGGCGGGTGCAGTCTGTGGCGCTCAAGCTGGTGGTGGAGCGCGAGACGGAGCGGGAAGCCTTCAGGCCGGAGGAATATTGGCTCAACAAGGCCTATCTGGCAACGGACGTTTCCTCGGCGGATGCCCTCCCTGTGGACGCCGCCTCCGTTTTCGCGGCGGAATTGGACAAGGTCGGGGGAAAAAAGGCCAAAGTGGGCAACGCCGAGGAGGCCGCGTCCCTGAAGGCGAGCATTGAGGGCCTGCCTTTCGAGGTTCTTTCCGTGGAAGAAAAGGAGCGCCGGCGCGGGCCGTTGCCGCCTTTCATCACATCCACCCTGCAGCAGGCGGCCAACCAGCGTTTGAGCTATTCCACGCGGCGCACCATGAACATAGCCCAGAAGCTTTATGAGGGCGTGGAGTTGGGCGAGCGCGGCCTCACGGCCTTGATAACATACATGCGCACGGACTCTACCCGCGTGGCCGACGAGGCCCTGAACGCCGTCCGGGATTTTATAGCCGGGCGTTTCGGCCGGGACCACCTGCCGGCCAAGCCGCGTTTTTTCAAGTCCAAAGCCGGGGCGCAGGACGCGCACGAGGCCATACGCCCGGTGGACGTGACTGTTGTTCCGGAAGAGACAAAGGCCTTTTTGCCTCCGGAACAGTACAATATATACAGGCTCATCTGGGCGCGTTTTGTGGCCTCGCAGATGGCCGAAGCGCGTTTTCACGACACCGCCGTCCGCGTCGTCTGCGGAGAAACAGAGTGGAAAGCCAAGGGCGAGCGCATGCTGTTTCCGGGATTTCAGGCCGTTATGCCCGCCGGACGGGAAGACAGCCTCAAGGAACTGCCGCCTCTCGCGGCGGGTCAGCCTCTCGGCCTCGTCAAGCTGGAGCAGGAGCAAAAGTTTACCCAACCGCCGGCGCGCTATACCGAGGCGAGCCTGGTGCGGGAGTTGGAAGAGCGGGGCATCGGCCGCCCGTCAACCTACGCGGCCATCATCTCCACGCTGCAGGAGCGCGAGTACGCCAGGTTGACGGAAAAGCACCTTGTCCCCACGGATTTGGGGCGTGTGGTCTGCCGCCAGCTTGACGGGCATTTCCCCCAGCTGATGGATGTCGGTTTTACCGCCAAACTGGAGGAAGGGCTTGACGATGTGGCCGAAGGCGGGACGCAGTGGGTTGATCTGCTGCGTTCCTTCTCCGGTGAATTCAACGCGGCCCTCAACTCCGCCGCCAAAAACATGCAGAGCGTCAAGGGCGGCGTGGACGCCGACATGCCCTGCCCGCTGTGCGGCAAGCCGCTGGTGATAAAATTCGGCAAGGCCGGGGACTTTTTGGCCTGCTCCGCTTATCCCGATTGCCGCTATACAAGCAATTTCACCCGGGACGAAAACGGCGGGCTGGAGGTGGTGGCTCCCCCCAAGCGGGAACTGGTCAAAGTCGGCGTCTGCCCCGAGTGCGGCAAAGATCTGGTCATCAAAAAATCCCGTTTGGGCGGCCGGTTCATTGCCTGTAACGGCTATCCGGACTGCAGGCACGCGGAACCCCTGTCCACGGGCGTCGCCTGCCCCAGCTGCGGCGAGGGCGTGCTGGTGGAAAAAAACAGCAGGCGCGGCAAGGTGTTCTATTCGTGCAATACCTATCCCAAGTGCGATTTCGCCTTATGGGACAGGCCCGTTCCCAAAGCATGCCCGCTGTGCGGTTCCCCCTATCTGGTGGAGAAGGCGCGCCGCGACGGCGCCCGGACCGTCTGCCCGACCAAAGGCTGCAAGTATGTCTTGCAGGAGGACGAAGAATAAACGGCTTTCCGAAACACCCGGCAAAAAAGGAACGGCGGCCGCGCGGCCGCCGTTCCTTTTCTTTGTTGGGGAGAGCTATTCGGCGGAAAGCTGCACCCGGGCAAAGCCGGTCACGGTGATTTCGTCGCCCACAGCCCTGGCCGTTTCGCGCACGATGTCGCTCACGCTCTTTTTGTCGTCGCGGATGTAAGGCTGTTCCAGCAGGCAGACTTCCTTCTGGAATTTTTTCACGGCCCCGTCGGCTATTTTGTCCACAATCGCCGCGGGCTTGCCTTCCTCCAGGGCTTTCTGGCGGTAAATTTCGCGCTCGCGGGCCACTGTCGCCGGGTCCAGGGAGGCTGCGTCCAGAGCCAGGGGGCTGGCCGCGGCCACCTGCATGGCCAGGTTTTTGGCCAGAGCCTGTATTTCAGGTTTGGCCGTGTTGGCGGCCTTGCCCAGACTCATGTGGACCAGCACGCCGATTTTGTTGTTGGAGTGGATATATGTTCCCACAACGTCGTTGTCGCCCTTGCGGGAATACCGGGCGAATTTGCCCAGCTGCATGTTTTCGCCGACAGCGGCGATAAGCTGGGTCAGGTCTTCGCCCACCCTGGCCCGCAAGGCGTCCTGATCGGTCGGGTTGTGGTCGAGCACGGCCCGGGCCACGCTGGTCGCCATAGTCTGAAACTGCTCTCCCCGGGCCACGAAGTCCGTTTCGCACAACAGGGCGGCCAGGGCCACATCCCTGCCGTCGGCGCTGGCCGCCAGGGCGACAAGACCTTCGGAAGTGGCCCGTCCGGATTTTTTGGCGGCCTTGGCCATGCCCTTCTGGCGCAGCCAGTCCACGGCCTTCTCGAGGTCGCCGTCGACCTCCGTGAGGGCCTTCTTGCAGTCCATCATGCCGGCACCGGTCTTCTCCCGCAGTTCCTTCACTTGCTGGGCTGTGATCGCCATCGCGCTTCTCCAACTGTTCCCGGCCCAGCAGGCCGGGGATGCATGTCGCAAAGGGCAGCGCCGCCTTGCGAGGCGGCGCTGCCCCCGTCAGCCGAAATTGGGTTGCTTCCTGAGGCTACGCCTCGGCTGCGTCTTCCGTCCGCCGCTCTTCCGCAGCCTGCGGCTCGGCGTCGGCAGGGGATTCCGCAGCGGCCTCGCCTTGGGCGGTCTGCCGCAGCGCCTCCTCGGGATCCCTGTCCGAATCCTTGCCGCGCCTGTCCTTGGCCATGTCGGCCCCGTCCAGGCACGCATCGGCGAATGCCGTGACGAAAAGCTTGATGGCCCGGATGGCGTCGTCGTTGCCGGGAATGGGGTGTTTGATGCCCTCGGGGTTGCAGTTGGTGTCCACCACCGCCACAATGGGAATGCCCATGCGCTGGGCCTCCGCCACGGCAATGGCCTCCATCCTGGTGTCGATGACGAAGAGTATGCCCGGCAGCTCCTTCATCTCCTTGATGCCCCCCAGGTTTTTCTGGAGTTTCGCCCGTTCCTTGGCCAGGGCGGCGATTTCCTTCTTGGTGAGGTTCTCGAAAGTGCCGTCCACTTCCATCTTTTCAAGTTTTTTCAGACGAAGCAGGGATTTTTTAATGGTGACAAAATTGGTGAGC
>JAISTW010000032.1 GCA_031272405.1 Desulfovibrio sp.
ATCGGTTTTGTTGCGATTCCCGAGGAATTTCTTGACATCCTGCGGATTGATGAGTTTTACGGCATACCCCATTTCCGTCAGCGTTCTTGCCCAATAGTGGGCTGTCCCGCAGGCTTCAATACCCACAGTACACGGTTGAAGCCGCGTAAAGTATTCCAGGGCAGCCTGCCGATGCATTTTTCTGTTGCCCAATTTTTTCCCTTGTCCGTCGGCCGAGAAAACCTGAAAAACATTCCTGGCAATGTCCAATCCGATGAAGTATACTTTCGCCATGGCCCGTCTCCATATTTTGGCGCTCCCCTTAGGTGACGCCGGTTAATACCACCACCGATACTTCTATCGGCTATATGGAGGCGGGTCTATCCCATCAGTTAATCTTTGGTATTTACTCATGAAAGTTGATTACTCGATTTTCATGACTTTTTCTAGATTTATGAAATGACTTCTAGTTTGAATCATACAAAAATATAACAGCAACCGCCATAAACAGGAGGATATGGACATGGAGCCTCTGACTGAAAAGCAAATCGTCCAAGCCATCACACAGATCATGAAGAACGGGCAACAGCCCAGCATCGCGCGAATCCGCCGGTTTTTAGGACGTGGAAGCAATTCGACCATTGGGGGCGTTCTGAAGAAATGGCATGCCGTGCGACCCAACCAAGATGGAGATGTGAACATCTTTGAGCAACCCCTCCCCCCGCCCAAACCGAAACAGAAGACCACGAAAGAGCTTTTCGAAAGTCTGGCGGAGGGGATAGCGGAGATCAAGGCCGAATTTGAGCGCCAACGGAATGAAAAGGCCGATATGTATGACATGCTCGAAAAGGCAATCAGCACCATGACGGAAACCGCCCTCAGGGGCGTCACTGCCCCTGTTCAGGACGTCAAGTCGGACGCCGACCTTGCGAACCGCATCCGCGAGTTGGAGAACGCCAGGCAGGCGGCCGAAGCCCGCGCCGCCAGGGCTGAAGCCGACCTTGCCGAGATGAAGGCGAAAATCAAGAAAATTCAAGGAAGCGAGCCGAAATGCTGAACGCCATGACTACCGCTGATATGGAGCTTTGGACGAATGAGACCGGAAGGCTGGAAAAGCTGCTGAAAAGATTATGGGCTGGAAAGGCGGTGAAACAGGAAGGCGGCGTTCCCCATAAGCCTGTCCACCTCTATTTCCGAGAGTCGGCCTAAACGCGTAAGGCGCTCCACTTCATCCACAGGATCAAAAAGCGGCCAGTCCGTGCCGAAAAGAAGCCTGTCCCTGTCATAGCTTGTCAGGAGCAGACGCAACAATTCCGGAGAAGCGAAAGGGCTGACGCTGGAAGTGTCGAACCAGAGGTTTTGGTAAGCGCCGCTGGCAAAAAGCCGGAGAGCGTGTTCCCACATGAGATACCCACCCAGATGCCCGACGATGACGGTGATGTCGGGAAATTTCTTCAGAATGGATGCCAGCTTGTAAGGGCAGGAAGGGTTCTGTTCCGGCGGAGTGTCGGCTCCGATATGGATTTCAAAAACGAACCTGCCGCGGCAGTGTTCAAAAATGGGGTCAAGGCGGGGGTCATTGAGCCAGAAGCCCTGAAAATCGGGGTGGAGCTTGATGCCGCATATGCCGGCCCTGGCCAGACGTTCCAGTTCTTCTTCCCAATCGTCGCAAGCGGGATGTATGGAACCGAAAGGCAGCACTTCGGGATGCTTTCGAAGCAGCTCTATGGCGTAATTGTTGGCGGGGATGACCTGCGCCGGAGCCGTGGCCGCGCACAAAACGACGCACCTGTCAATGCCGGCCTGCTTTTCTCTGGCCAGAAGACTGTCGACAATTCCGTCCCCGGTACAGGTGATTCCGTAAACCCGGTTAAGCGATGCCACAGCCTTGGCGGCGATTTTCGGATGGAAGGCATGCGTGTGGATGTCAAAATGCATGTGCGTTTCCCTGGCCGTCTATGCCACAAGGCGAAAAAATCGTCAACAAAGGTAACATAGTGAAATAGCTTTGTTATTTTTTTCACATAAAAACTTGCGTCCGCGCACTGTCTGTGATAGGGCTAAGCGGACATTCAGTTGAGCGCGGCGCGCCGCGCAACCAGCCGTTACGGCATGAACACTTCTTTCAGCACAGTGCAGGGCAGTTATGACACTATCCTTGTTCTCCTCCGAAGGCTCTTCCATACCCCTGTATGTCGGCATGGTCATCCTGCTGTTCGCGGTCTTCCAGGCTGTTTCACAGCGCGACAATCCGCGTCGGCTTGTTCTGTGGGGCGCGCTGCATGACCTGGGCATTTTCGTCCTCGCCTGCGGCGTGGCCAACGGCGCGGCGAGCGCCGGCATGTGGCTGTTCGCCGTTTTTCAGGCGGCGGCCCGTTCCCTGACCCTGATTTCCCTGGCGCGCCTCACGCCGGATGCTCCTGCGACCAGCCTGAATGACATTCAGGGCGCGGGCTACAACACTGTGCCCGGCGCACTTTTCGCTCTGGGTCTCCTGGCTTCCGTGGGCGGTTCCCCCTTCTTTGTTCCGGACGGACGCGTCCTGATCGTCCAGGCGGTGCTCTGCTCCGACGCCGGCGGCGGCATCGCCGCCCTGCTGGTCATGGCCGCCGCGACCACGGTTTTCGTCTGTCTGTATGTTGACGCTGTACGGCGCGTCACGCTCACGCCCGGCAAGACGAACGCTTCATCCGGCAGCAGCGGAGCAGATGACGCCGCATCCAGCAGCGGCCGCGCCCTCATGCTGGCCTTCGGCCTGCTGGTGGCCGCGATGGGTTTGGGCCGAGAAATACTTTTCGACTTGGCAGGCCGGGCCTTTGAGCTGCAGATTGAACACAGCTCCGCTCATCCGGCCTATTCCCTGCTCTATGTGGGCGCCTTCATCGCAGGGTTGCTGGCCTGGCTCAAACGCTACAGGGCGGCGGCGGCAACGGCCACGGCTTTTTCAGCTCTGGCCCTCGGCGCGGCCTTGCTGGCCGCGTCCAACCCCACAGCGCGCTTTTTCCTTTTGCTGATCACCTTCCTGAGTTTCATCGTGTCCGTGTACTCACTGGGCTACATCCACGGCGAGCGGCAAGGCTGGTATTGGTTTTTCCTGCCTCTGACCTTTGCCTCTCTGGCCGGAATAGTCACGGCCGATACGGCTGATTCCATGTACGGCTACTGGGAGCTGATGACCTTTGCCTCCTATTTTCTGGTCGTGCATGAAGGCAACCGCACCGCCTTCAACGCCGGTCTCAAGTATTACGTCATGTGCGCCGGCGGCGCCTTGTTCATGCTTCCCGGCCTCTTTCTGCTGAGCGGACTGCTTGCTCCGGCGGGCAAGGCACTGCTGGGCGATCCCACTCTGATGCAGGCCGCTCTGGTCTTATGTCTGGCCGGTTTCGCCGTCAAAACCGGCCTTGTGCCCTTGCACTCCTGGTTGCCAGACGCCCATCCGGCAGCGCCGTCTTCAGTCTCCGGCCCGCTCTCGGGCATCATCACCAAGATGGGCGTTTTCGGTTTTGTCAGCATCCTTGGCGCGAGCAGCGCCATTAACTCCATGGAAGGCATCCTCGGCCTGAGCTGGTTCGGCGCGGCCCTGGTCTTCATGGGCGCGGCCACCTTGATTTACGGTGAAATCATGGCCCTGCTGCAGGACGACATCAAACGCATGCTCGCCTATTCCACCCTGGGCCAGCTTGGCGAGGTGAGCATGGTGCTTGGCCTGGGCACCTGGCTTGCGACCACAGGTTCCCTGTGGCATGTCCTCAACCACGCGGTGATGAAAGACCTGCTCTTCCTCGGCGCGGGCGCGCTCATCCTGCGCTGCGGCAGCCGCAACCTCGCGGACATGCGCGGCCTCGGACGCTGTATGCCTTGGACGACAGCCTGCATCGCCGTAGGCTTGGTCAGCATTATGGGCCTGCCCCCCTTCGGGGCCTTCTACAGCAAATTCCTGATGATTCAGGCGGCGGTCAGTTCCGGCTATATCTGGTTGGCTGCGCTTATCCTGGCCGGTTCGCTGGTCGGCGCCATTTACTATACGCGTATTCTGAAAACCCTGGTTTACGATGAGCGCCCGGCCGACTTGCCCGCGGTGACGGAAGCCCCCCTGAGCATGCGCCTGCCCCTAGCCGTGCTGGCCGCGCTCTCCCTGTTGCTCTGTCTGGCCCCGCAACTGCCCATGCAACTTATCGCCCCATTGGCCTCCCTGTGCTTTGAGCCCAATCTGGGCGATGTGGTGGCCCTGGAGGCCCTGACCGTGCCCTGGCCCGTTTACGTGATCGTGCCTGTCTTCGGAGCTTTGATTCCGACTGTTTATGCCTCCAACCGCAAAAAGGCCGGATGGTCCTCCGTGGGCATACTCCTGCTGACGGCCGCGCTGGTTGTTTGTTTCGGCCGCGGCATGGATACGCTCTCCTTCTGCTTCGCCCTCATCGTGCCCCTGGTGGGGGCCATCAATATGGCCTATGCCGTGGGCTACATGGAACACAGCCACACCCAGTGGCGCTTCTACGCGACCTTCACCTGCATGTGCGGGGCGCTTGTCGGCATGTCGGCCAGCCGTTACTTGCTCAGCTTCTTCCTGTTCTGGGAAATCATGAGTTCCTGGACGCTGTATATGGCCATTGCCCATGAGGGCACGCGCCCCTCCCTGCGGGAAGCTTTCAAATACTTTTTCTTCAACATGCTGGGCGCGGCATTTCTCTTCGTCGGCATCTGCGTCCTCGGCCCGCTCACGCCCTTCACGGCGGATCTGCTGCGCGGGGCCGCGCCGGATATGTCCCGCGGCATGGCCTGGCTCGGCATGGCCCTTCTGGCCATCGGCTTTGTCATGAAAGCCGCGCAACTGCCCTTGCGCATCGACTGGCAGATGCATCCGGCTCTCGCCCCCACGCCTGTTTCCGGCTACATCTCCTCAGTGCTTCTGAAAAGCGCCATTATCGGTCTTATCAAACTCTTCGCTCTAGTGGGCGGAGGCTTTGTGCTGGCCGGCATTTTCCAGCCTGGGCAGGAGCGGGAAATCATCATGCAGATCGTCATGTGGATCGGCGCGATAACCATCATCTATGCCGCCATACGCGCCTTGCAGGTCAACGGGCTCAAACTCATCTTCATCTACTCCACGGTCAGCCAACTGGGCTACATGGTGCTGGCTGTAGGCGCGGGGGGCGTTCTGGGCTATGCCGGCGGCATGCTCCACCTCATCAACCACGTCTTTTTCAAAGATCTGCTCTTCCTTGTCTGCGGCGCGGTCATGTTCGCCACTCATCAGGAAAGTCTGGAAGGCCTCGGCGGCATAGGGCGCAAAATGCCCTTCACGCTTCTGGTTTTCGCCATCGGCGGGCTCTCGCTGGTCGGTGTGCCGCCCACAAGCGGATTTTCCTCCAAATGGCTTATCTACCATGCTCTCATGCAGGCTGGGCAACCCCTGCCGGCCTTGCTCTCCCTTGTGGGCAGCGTGCTTACCCTGGCCTATGTGGCCAAATTCCTGCACGCCGCTTTTCTCGGACAGCCGGGGCCGCATATCGAGCACGTGCAGGAAGTGCCCCTTGTCATGCGGGCGGCCATGGGCATACTGGCCTTGGGCTGCATCGTCACCGGCGTCTTCCCCGGTCTGGCGCTGGCCCCCATCAACACCATTTTGAGCGAATACGGGTCCACCCCGCTTGATGTGGGTCTGTCCGGCGTACTGTCCGGGCCGGGCGCCTGGAACGCCACCGGCGTCTTTGTCATGTCGCTGCTGGCCTTTCTGGCCGGACGCTGGTTTGTGCTCCACTTTACCCGTCTGCGTGAAGTCGACATGCATTCCTGCGGCCTGCCGCCGACGCAGGCCATAAGCCGCCTGGGCCCCTCCGGCATCTACGGCGGAATAGCTTCATACAGCGCAAGCAATGACCGTAACTGAGGAGAACAGGTGATGACTGACACGCTGCTTGCCATTGTACACATGGCGATTTTCCCCGGCGGCTTTTTTGCTCTGGCTCTGGGTTTTCTTTACAAAGCCCTGGACAGACGCGTGGAAGCGCGTCTGCAGCGCCGGATAGGGCCGCCGCTGACCCAGCCCTGGCTTGACGCGGCCAAACTCCTGACCAAGGAAACCTTGATCCCCAAAACAGCCTGCCGTTCCGCTTTTTTGCTGGCGCCTGTCTTCGGCTTCACGGGCATGGCCGTGTGCGCAGCCTTTATCCCGGTGCCGGGCGTCTATTCCGGGCTGTTCAATATGGGCGATCTGCTGGTTATATTTTATCTGCTCCCCATACCCGCTATGGCCTTGATGCTGGGCGGCTCGGCTTCGTCTTCCCCGTTTGGGGCGCTGGGCTTTTCCCGCGAAATGCTGCTTATGCTCGCCTATGAAACTCCCTTGCTCATGATTCTGCTCGCCGTGGCCATGCTGGTGGGCAAGGGGCTCGGAGCGGAAAGCTCCGGAGCGGAATTTTCCCTGCTCAAAATAGTGGCCTGGCAGCAGGAAAACGGCTCGCTGGGCTTTAATCCGGCCATGATTCCGGCCCTGCTGGCCTACCTGATATTTTTGCCCGGCACCATGGGAATGGCGCCCTTTGACGTGGCCGAGGCCGAGACAGAACTTTTGGAGGGCCCCCTGCTGGAATACGGCGGCCCCCTGCTGGCCCTGTTTACAGTCACCTCGGCCTTCAAGACCTTCGTGGTTCTGGGACTGGGCGTGGCCCTCTTTTTCCCCGGCGTCCTCGGTTCCTGGTGGCCCGTCAACCTCGTCTGGTTTGTCCTGAAGTGCCTGGCCTTGATGCTGCTCTCGCTCACGCTGGTGAAATCCGCCTGTGGACGCCTGCGCATAGATCAGGCCTTCCGTTTCTATGTGACCGTGCCGACGGCGCTGGCGTTGTGCAGTCTTGTTCTGGTTTGGCTATTGTGAGGAGGCTCCCGTGTCGCTTGATACAACGTTGAAAAAACTTTCCGTCCGCTCGCCATGGCTTTTCAGGATCAACGCGGGTTCCTGCAACGGCTGTGATGTGGAACTGGCAACAACAGCCTGCATACCAAGGTATGACGTGGAGCGTTTTGGTTGCCGTTACTGCGGCAGCCCGCGCCACGCCGACGTGGTGCTGATCACCGGGCCTGTGACGACCAGGGTGCGGGATCGCGTGCTGCGGGTCTGGGAGGAAATACCGGATCCCAAAGTGACTGTGGCGGTAGGCATTTGCCCCATTTCAGGCGGCGTCTTCCGCGAAGGCTATTCCATAGAAGGCCCTCTTGACCGCTTTCTGCCGGTGGACGTCAATGTGCCCGGCTGCCCCCCGCGGCCGCAGGCAATTCTGGAGGCCGTGGTCTTGGCGCGTTCCATCTGGCTCAAAAAACTGGGCTTTGAATAGCTTGTTGACAGGAATGAGGAGATTGAAATGGCGGGCTTCCTGAAAGTTCTCTTTCGAAATGTGCTGGAAGGGCCAAGCACGGATCCCTTCCCCCTTGGCGCAACCTTCACGCCCGACCGTTTGCGCGGCCGGGCCAGAATAAACCCGGAGCTGTGCATGGGTTGCGGCATCTGCCACAATTCCTGCGTGGCCGGAGCCATCAACATCACGCATCTGCCGGACGGCAGCGGCTACACGATCACCATCTGGCAGAATTCCTGCTGCCTTTGCGCCTCATGTCGCCACTACTGCCCCACAGGGGCCATGAGCATCACCAGCGACTGGCATTCGGCCCACCCGGATACGGACAAATACGACCGGCTTGAACAGCACACGATAAAATATGAGCCTTGCGCCGGCTGCGGCACGCTGATGCGCCCCATTCCCGCGGCGCTGGCCAAACGCCTGTATGCCGCGACACCGCATCTTGACCCGGAAAAAATCCGCCATCTGTGTCCTGATTGCCGCAGACAGGAGGACGCCAAACGCAACGCGGGCATTGTGACCGCTACCACGACAGAAACCGTGGCCGCGCGCGAAATTGTTTCGGCCGCGCCCACAAAGTATTGATGAGGACCGTCATGCAAGACACCATCAACGGCAACCAGCGCATTATAGACGGGCTCGGCCAGTGCAGCGAAACCGGCACAGTGCATCATACCGTGGACAGCTTCGGCAACGCCTTTCACTGGTTCAGGCTGGGCACGCCCCGTCACCTGACCCGGGCGGCCGCCCTGTTGAGCGAGACCGGCGCGCGTCTTTGTATGGTCACGGCTTACAACCGTCGCCACCTGAGCGAACCCATGCAGGAAATCTGCTACCACTTCGAGGTCGCCGGCGTGATTTACAACCTTACGGTCATTCTCAACGGAGAATGGCCGGTGGTTCCGTCCATAACGCCCTTTTTCGCCAACGCGGACTGGCATGAACGTGAAATGATGGAACTTTACGGAATCAATGTCGCCGATCACCCTAACCCGCGCCGTCTTTTCCTGGACGAGTCCTTTGAACGGGGCATACTCAATCAGGCCGTGCCGCTCTCCATCATGATGAACGGCGCGAGCACCACCGACCTTTGGGAACGCATTCTCGCCGACAGGGAGAAACAATCATGACAAGCACAGCCGTCAACACTTTTTCCATTCCTCTCGGCCCGGTACATGTGGCTCTGGAGGAACCCGTCTACTTTCACCTTGATGTGGAAGGAGAAACCATACGCAAGGTTGAACTCACTTCGGGCCATGTCCATCGGGGCATGGAGGCCATGGCCACACAACGCAACCTCACCAAGAACACCACTCTCACGGAGCGCGTCTGCTCCCTGTGTTCCAACAGCCATTCCTTCACCTACTGCATGGCTGCGGAAAACGTTCTGGGCCTGGACATTCCCCCACGGGCGCGCTATCTGCGCGTGCTGGCCGAAGAAATCAAGCGCGTGGCCTCGCACCTTTTCAATACGGCCATACAGGCCCATGTCATCGGTTTCAAATCCCTGTTCATGCATACCATGGAAGTGCGCGAAATAATGCAGGACGTCAAGGAAACCGTATACGGCAACCGCATGAATCTGGCCCAGAACTGCATAGGCGGAGTCAAGTGCGACCTGACCCCCGAACTGCTTTCCTACATTCTGGACATGGTTGACAAAATGGAGCCCGGCGTGGAGGAAATCCGGGAGCTGTACGCCACCAACAGCATGGTGCTCGGCCGCACGAAGGGCTTGGGGCTTCTGCCCAAAAAGGACGCCCTGCGTCTCGGCGTTGTTGGACCCGTCGCCAGAGGTTCCGGCATAAACATTGACGTGCGCAAGGATTCGCCCTATGCGGCCTACCCCGAGCTGGAGTTCGACACTATCGTCAATGACGGATGTTGCATCCATTCCCGCACCACGGTAAGGTTGAACGAAATTTTTGAGTCTTTCCGCCTGATACGCCAGTGTTGCCGCCGTGTGCCCGAAGGGCCGACAAAAGCCCCCATGCGGCAGATACGCGCCGCCGAGGCCTGCGCCCGTACCGAGGCCCCACGCGGGGAAGTGTTTTATTACATCCGAACCAACGCCACAGACATACCGGCCAGACTCAAATGGCGTGTTCCGTCGTATATGAATTGGGAGGCGCTTGGCGTGATGATGAAAGACTGCAAAGTTGCCGATGTGGCCCTGATCACCAACAGCATTGACCCGTGCGTTTCCTGCACTGAACGCTGAATGCACGAAGCGACGCTGGTTCTGGGCATACTGGATGCGGCCAGGGAAGCTGTGGAAGAGCACAGGGCGGCCCATCCAGAGGAAAAAGCGTTGCGCATTCAAGAAATCGAGTGCGAGCTGGGACTGATAGCCAGTGTGGAAGCCCAGACGCTGACGGCCTGTTTTGAACTTTTCGCGGAGGGAACAATGGCGCAAGGAGCGACGCTTTCGCTGCGCACACGACCGCTGGATTGCGAGTGTTCCGCATGCGGGCACGCCTTCGCCCTGACGCAACGACGTTTCGCCTGCCCCAACTGCGGCAGCGAAGAAATCCATTTCAACGGGGGGCACGGGCTGACGCTTGTTTCCCTGCGGGTTGAATCCGAGGAATAAGAACATGCACGAACACATTCAGGTCATACCGGACAAATGCCGCGCCTGCCGCCGCTGTGAAGTGGCCTGCATCGCCGCCCACAACGGCATGTCCTTCAAGGAAGCCATGAAGCATCGCGACGAGCTTGTCTCCCGGGTGCAGGTGGTCAAGACGGACAACTACAAAACCACGGTCCGTTGCCACCAGTGCGACCCCGCTCCCTGTTGCAATATATGCCCTACGGGCGCATTGCAGCAGGAGGAGGGGCATATTATCGTCCGCGTGCAGTTTTGCGCGGCCTGCAAAATGTGTCTGGCAGTCTGCCCCTATGGAGCCATTTCGCTGGAACATATAGGCATGCCCGATACGGGCGAGGACTCCGAAACCATGGCCCAACGCTCCCGCCGCGAAGTGGCGGTGCGTTGCGACGTGTGCGAGGCCTGGCGAATGAAGAACGGCAAAAAAATAACAGCCTGTATGGAAGCCTGCCCGGCGCGCGCCCTGTCCATGGTGGAGCCGGACGGCACCGTCATTTTGCCGCCTCCGCCGGAAACAAAATCTCCGGACGCGAAAGCCGCTCCCGCGACATAACGACAGGCGAAACCGAATCGCAGGTCCTGTTTTGCCCTATGAACTGACGCTGTTTGTCCACGCTCTCGCCCATGACGGACGCGGCATCGCACGCAGCGACGACTCGCGGACGCAGGGCAGGGTTATTTTTGTCGCCGGCGCCCTGCCGGGCGATACGGCGCGCGCGCGCGTCACGCGCGCCAAAAAAGCTCTGCTGGAAGCCGAAACGCTGGAATTTATCTCCCGCGGCGAGACCACATCCCCATACTGTCAGCACTGGCGAAGTTGCGGCGGATGTCCTTTGCAGCGTATGCCGTACCCCGAACAACTGCGGTGGAAAAAACGCCTGACCCGAGACAATCTGACCCGCATCGGACGCATTGACCCAACGCTCCTGGACGAAATTTTCACCAATGTCGAGCCCTCCCCTGCTCTGCGGCATTTCCGCAACAAAATGGAATTCGCTTTCGGCGCCGACACCAACGGCAATCTCGTCCTCGGTTTGCGCGAGGCCAGGAGCGGACAAATTCTGTCTGTCCCCGACTGCGCACTCATGCCGCCTTCAGCCCTCAATCCGGCGCAGCGTGCGGCGCAACTCGCCCGCGCGGGCGGCCTCCCCCCCTATGGTCACAACAGGAAAGGTTTTTGGCGTTTCTTGACGATCCGCCAAAGTTACGCGCCCGAATCGGACAATCTGTGGTTGTGCGTCTGCATCACCAGTCCGGGCGACGCAAGCCAACGCGGGGCTGTACGCGCGCTGGCTGAAACGCTCCTTGCCGAATTTCCCGGCCTGGTCGCCTTTGTGCATGAAGAACGCAAAAATCGGGACAGCCTGCCCAGCGGACAAAGACGCGTTTTTTGCCTGAATGCCGACGGACGGGAAGAAAATGCGCTTCTGCGCCTCCCCCTTGGGGGCGCGATTTTTGAAATGGACGCCACATCGTTTTTTCAGACCAACCGCGCCGCCGCCGAAACTGTGGCAAAATCGACCGCCTCTTGCGCCGGAGGCGGGGACAGCCTGCTGGATGCCTATTGCGGCGTGGGAGCGCCGGGGCTGCTCCTGGCTTCCCGGTTTGAGCGTGTCGCCGGTTTTGATCTCGACAGACGCTCCGCATTCTTCGCCCGGCACAACGCCCGCCGCATGGAACTGCGGCACTGCCGGTATGTCTGCGGCGACGCAGCCGTCCTGCTTGGCGGCCACAAGAAAAAATACGACACGATTCTGCTTGACCCGCCGCGCGCGGGAGTCGCGCCGAAAGCCCTGGGAAACCTCATCCGGCTTGATCCGCCGCGCATTCTCTATATTTCCTGCAATTCGTCCACCCTTGCCAGAGACGCCGCCGTGATCTCGAAAACCTACCGACTGGAACAACTGACAGGCGTGGATCTTTTCCCGCACACGCCGGGCCTGGAATGCGTGACTCTTTGGCGAAAAAACATGCCGCAGACGAAATATTCTCGTGTTGAGACTGGAACATAAGAGGAGACGATCATGCACGCTCTGGAGAAAATTCTGGCCCTCAAGGCGGGAAAAACCGCTGTGACAACCGGAGAAATCGTCAACTGCGAGGTGGACTGGGCCGGCATCAACGACTTGTATCTGCAGACTGTCCGATCCTTTCACGAGATTGGGGGCAAGCGACTGGCAAAACCCGACCGGGTCGTCATGTTCATGGATCACTACGCCCCCGCTTCCACAATCATTCAGGCGGACAACCAGAAGCAGTTCAGGGCTTTTTTGCGGGAACACGGCGCCCACCGGATTATGGACGTCAATCAGGGCGTCTGCCACCAGGTGCTGGCGGACAATGGATTCAGCAAACCCGGTCAGCTCATGGTCGTCACAGATTCGCACACCACCACTCACGGCGCCTTTGGAGCTTTCGGCACCGGCGTGGGCGCCACGGACATGGCCACCATTCTGGCCACAGGCAGTCTCTGGTTCAGGGTGCCGGAAATACTGCGCATAACCCTTACGGGAACTCCCCGAAAGGGCGTGTTTTCCAAGGACGTGATTCTTCACGTCATCGGCAGGTTGGGAGCGGATTACGCCGTATACAAGGGCGTGGAATTCGCCGGCCCCACGCTGGCCTGTTGGGGTGTTTCGGAGCGTATGGCCCTGTGCAACATGAGCACCGAGATGGGCGCCAAGTGTTCCTATATAGAGCCCGATGCCGTAACCATGGAATTTCTGAAAAAACGGAACATCGCCGAATACGAGATTTTTCGGACCGACAGGGATTTCCGTTACGCCGAGGAACTGACCTTTGATGTGAGCGATATCGGCCCGCAACTTGCCGTTCCTTCCAGCGTCGACAATGTGGAACCTTTGGAGAACCATCTTGGTCAGCGCATCGACCAGGCCTACATCGGCTCCTGCACCGGCGGCAGGCTTGAAGATTTGGCTGTGGCCGCTTCCATGCTTCGCGGCAGGAAGATACCTTCCACAGTGCGCCTGCTCATTGTGCCGGCCTCGCGGGGCGTGCTGCTTGAAGCTATGGAAAAAGGCTATATCCGGGATCTGGTGGAGGCCGGGGCCACCTTGGTCACGCCCAGCTGCGCCGCCTGCCTGGGGACGCATCAGGGTTTGCTTGCGCCTGGGGAAGTGTGCATAAGCGCCACCAACCGCAATTTTCCCGGACGCATGGGCAGCACCGAAGCCAAAATCTTTTTGGGTTCGCCCGCTGCTGTCGCCGCCTCGGCATTGGCCGGAAGCATCAGCGATCCCGCCATGTATTTTTAACGGAAAAGCGCAGGAGATTTCCATGCCGGAGACAATCATCAGAGGCCGCGTGTTTTTGTTCGGCAAAAATGTGGATACCGATCAGATATATCCTGGACGCTTCGTGGAACTGACCGACCCCGAGGACGTCGCCAAGCACGTTATGGAAGGGGCGGATCCTGATTTTGCCAAAACCTGCCGGCCGGGGGACATTGTCGTGGCCCAAAGCAACTTCGGATGCGGCTCCAGTCGTGAACACGCGGCTGTGGCCCTCAAGGCGGCCGGACTGGGCGCTGTCGTGGCATCTTCCTTTGCCCGTATTTTTTACCGCAACGGCATCAACCTCGGTCTGCCGTTGCTGGTCTGTCCCACACTGCACACCTTGGTAAAAAACGGAGACGTCATTTCCATAAACCTGGAAACAGGAGACATCCGCCGCGACTCCGGCGCTTTCGTGGCGCGGGCGGAAAAAGTTACCGAATATATGATGGATATCCTGCGTAACGGGGGCATCAAGCCGATGCTGCGGGAAAAATTGGCTGAACTTCAGCCCGGAGCATAAAATCCGGACGTGTCCCCTGCCGGCCCTCATATTGGGAGCGGATTTGCTTTTTTTTTCACGGTATGCGATTCTGAACCGCATGCAAAAAGCGATAGTGAAGGAGGAAACACGCCATGCAGTACGAACTTGCTTACGGAAAATCCAGGGTCTCCTTCTCCCTTCCTGACGAGATACGGCCGCGGCTGATAAAGCCGGCCGCCCTCAAGGGACTGGCGTCCCCCCTTGACGAGACGCGCAAGGCCCTGCGCGCCCCCATAGGCACGCCGCCGTTGCCGGACATGTTGCGCGCGAAAAAGCCGAAAAGCATTGTCGTCGTCGTCAACGACATCACCCGTCCCACACCGTATGACGTCATGTTTCCCCCATTGCTGGAAATTTTCGCCGAGGCCGGCGTCCGGGACGAACAGGTCACGCTGATCATAGCCACCGGCATCCACGATCCCCACACCGAAGCCCAGAATCTGGAAGTATACGGGGAAGAGATCGTCAGACGTTTCAAAATCATCAATCATGACGGCACAGACAAGGCAAATCTGGTCAACTTGGGCAAATTCGCCTCCGGCTACGACTTTATCGTCAACCGCATGGTTGTGGAGGCTGATTTTCTGATCACCCTGGGAGTGGTCATGCCCCATTATTTCGCCGGATACTCCGGCGGCCGAAAATCCATCCTGCCGGGCATGGTCTCCAAGGAGACCGTTGCCCTCAACCACGCCAGGATGGTGGAACTGATGGACCATATGCCCCCCATTGACGAAAACCCCGTCAGCAACGAGATGATTGAAGCCGCCCGTCAGGTGGGAGTGGATTTTATACTTAACGTGGTCACCAACGACGCCAGGGAGACGGTCTGCGTGACGGCAGGGGATGTCCACAAGGCGTGGCGCAAGGCTGTTGACGTTTCCGCATCCATGTTTGAGGTGCCCTTCGATGACTACGCCGATGTCTGCGTCACCTGCGCCTGCGGCCGTCCCCGCGACATCAACGCCTATCAGGCGCAAAAGGCTCTGGACCATGCCGACCACATCGTCCGGCCGGGAGGAACCATTATTGTAGCTGCGGAATGTACCGACAAATGGGGCGAGAATGTCTTTGAGGAATGGATCAGCCGCCGCTGGGAACCAGCCAGGGTCATGAGGGAACTCAAGGCCCATTTCGTGCTCGGCGCCCACAAGGCCTATGCCTTTGCCAAAGTCGCCGATGAAAAGGAGGTATACTGGATATCCTCCCTCAGCGAGGACGAAAGCTCCCTGATCTGGACAAAGAAAAGTCAGACCGTACAGGAAGCCGTTGACCTGGCCGTGGCCAAGCACGGTATGAACGCTTCCTGGGTATATATGCCGGACGGGTCACTGTCGTTGCCTGTCCGCAAAACGCGCTGAACCATCAGCATGAGCATCCGCTCAGTGGAAGGAGTGATTATGAGAACAATAGCTGTCAAGGACATCGTCAAGGCGGTTCGGGATATGTGCATCCACGCCAACCGGTTCCAGCCCGCAGATGTCCGCAAATGTCTCAAGGAAGGAGGGGCGCGCGAGGATTCCCCCGCCGCCAAGGAAGTCTTCCGACAGATTTCGGAAAACATTGACCTGGCGGAAAAAACCGGTCTGCCCCTTTGCCAGGACACCGGCCTTGCCGTCTTCTTCGTGGAGATCGGCCAGGATGTGCACGTGGACGGAAATCTGACCGAAGCCATCAACGAGGGGACGCGTCAGGGATACGGAGAAGGCTATCTGCGCAAATCAGCCTGTGACCCCTTTACCCGAAAAAACACCGGCGACAATACGCCGGCGGTCATCCACTATGATGTCGTCCCCGGGGAAAAACTGCGCATCGCCTTCATGGCCAAGGGCGGCGGCGCGGAAAACATGTCCAGAGTCACAATGCTGGCTCCGGCCGCGGGTTGGGACGGCGTGAAGAATTTCGTCCTGACCAGGGTGGCGGAATCGCGCTCAAATCCCTGCCCTCCCATCTTCATAGGCATAGGCATAGGCGGAACCTTTGAACATTCCGCCAAACTGGCCAAACTGGCGCTCATGCGCAGGGTGGACGACATAAACCCGGACCCCGACCTGGCGGCAAAGGAGGCGGAACTCCTCGCCCTGGTGAACAGGCTGAACATCGGCCCCATGGGACTGGGCGGCAGACAAACCGCCATCGCCCTGAAAATGAACGTTTCGCCTTGCCATATCGCCAGCCTTCCTCTGGCTGTAAACATTCAATGCCACTCTTCCAGGCATGAGGAGGTTACGCTCTGATGGCCACCTATGAACTCAACGCTCCCCTGTCCGACGCTGACGCGCGTATGCTGCGCAGCGGCGATATAGTCTATCTGAGCGGCACCATTTACACGGCCCGGGACGCCGCGCACAAGAAACTCAGCGAACTGCTGGACCAGGGCAAGGAATTGCCCATCGAATTCAAGGGAGCCGTCATTTACTATGTGGGCCCTTCTCCGGCCCAGCCGGGATACGTCATCGGCTCCGCCGGGCCAACCACAAGTTACCGCATGGATTCTTTCGCTCCCCGTTTTCATTCTCTGGGAGTCAAGGCCAGCATCGGGAAAGGCATCCGCAATGAAGCCGTCAAACAAGCCCTCAAAGATTACGGCGGCGTGTATTTCGGCGCCACCGGAGGCGCCGGGGCGCTGCTTTCGACCTGCATCAAGGAGGCGGAAGTCGTCGCCTTCCCAGAAATGGGGCCTGAAGCCCTCCGCAAGCTGAAAGTGGAAAAATTGCCTCTCCTTGTGATCAACGACTCCGTGGGCGGAGAACTCTACGTCATGCCCGATCTGGCGGCTGTTGGACTGGCCTGATACAACAAAGGAGGTTTTCGCATGCATACCATAACTGTCGACGTAGCCATCGTGGGCGCCGGCGGCGCCGGAATACGCGCGGCCATTGAAGCGGCCAGACAGCTCCCCGGTTCGGAAGTCGCGCTCTTGTCCAAAGTTTACCCCATGCGCAGTCACACTGTGGCGGCCGAAGGCGGAGCCGCCGCGGCCTGGCAGGATATTGACTCCAACGACCTGCATTTCAACGACACCGTGTCCGGCGGCGACTGGCTGTGCGAGCAGGACGTCGTGGAATACTTTGTGGCGCACTGCAGGGAAGAAATGATACAGTTGGAGCAATGGGGCTGTCCCTGGAGCCGAAAGCCGGACGGATCCATCAACGTGCGCAACTTCGGGGGCATGAAGGTGCCCCGGACCCTGTTCGCGGCGGACAAAACCGGCTTCCACATGCTGCACACGCTTTTTCAGACCAGCCTTAAATTCCCGGAAATCCGCCGCCTGGACGAGTTTTTTGTGCTTGACCTCCTGGTTGACGATGGCCGGGTGGCCGGTCTCGTCGCCATGAACATGCTGGAGGGCGAGCTGGTCCAGGTGCGGGCGGGGGCTGTGGTAATGGCCACAGGCGGCGCCGCGCGGGTTTATCGCTACAACACCAACGCGGTCATCGTCACCGGCGAGGGCATGGGCATAGCCTACAGGCACGGCGTGGCCTTGCGGGATATGGAGTTCATGCAGTACCATCCCACAGGACTGCCGGGCACCGGCATTCTGATCACCGAAGCCAGCCGTGGCGAAGGCGGGGTCATGCTGAACAAAAACGGCTACCGTTATCTGCAGGATTACGGACTGGGCCCGGAGACGCCCGTTGGACACCCCAAACCAAAATTTATGGAACTGGGCCCCAGGGACAAGGTTTCACAGGCTTTCTGGCACGAGGCCCGCAAGGGCAATATGGTGCGTACCCCTGACGGCGACGTGGCCATGCTGGATGTGCGTCATCTGGGACGGGAAAAAATTCTGGAACGGCTCCCCTTCATCAGGGAACTGTCCATGTTTTACGCGGGAGTCGACCCCATAGACAAACCCATCCCCGTCCGGCCCACCACCCATTACACAATGGGCGGCATCGCCACCGACCAGAATTGCGAAACGTCCATCAAGGGGCTTTTCGCGGCCGGCGAATGCTCCTCTGTGGGGCTGCACGGCGCCAATCGCCTGGGTTCCAATTCCCTGGCGGAAATTGTGGTTTTCGGCAAGGTTGCCGGAGAACATGCCGCGGCCCGCGCAAGAGAGGCGGCACAGCCCAACGCCTCCCTTCTGGATGCCCAGGCCGGGGATGTCGAAGCCTGGTTCAACGGCCTGCTTTCCCGTAAAGGCAAGGAAAAATGGGCGACCATCCGCGACGAAATGGGACTTTCCATGGAAGATGGTTGCGGCATCTACCGCAGCGCCGAACTGCTGCAGGCGACCATCGACAAACTGGCCGAACTCAAGGAAAGGGTAAAAAACGTGGGCGTAGGCCCCCAGAGCGAGGTCTTCAATACCGATGTGCTCAGCCTCATAGAAATAGAGAACGGTCTGGAGATAGCCGAGGCTATGGCCCATTCCGCCATTCACCGCCGCGAATCCCGGGGCGCCCATCAACGCCTTGACGAAGGCTGCACCCAGCGCGACGACGAGAACTTCCTGCGCCATTCTCTGGCCTATTACAACAAGGACGCCGCGCCGCGCATTGAATATGGCCCGGTAAAAATCACCAAATCCCAGCCGGCCAAACGCGTCTATGGAGCTGAAGGCGCTTCTCAGGAAAAAAACAGCAAGGAGAAGGGCAATGGCTGATACCAAAACAATGACCATCAAGATATCACGCTACAACCCCGAAAAGGACGGCGAGCCCCATCTGGAGCTTTATACGATTCCCTGGTCCGAAAAGACCGTGTTGTTGGACGCGCTGCAATACATCAAGGACAACCTTTCCCCGGATCTCTCGTTCCGCAGTTCCTGCCGCATGACGATCTGCGGCTCCTGCGGGGTGATGATCAACGGTGTGCCGAAATTGGCCTGCAAGGCCCCGCTCAGGGAGTATCAGGAAGGCCTCACGGTGGAACCCCTGGCCAATTTCCCCATAGAAAGAGACCTGGTGGTGGATTTGACGCACTTCATGGAATACATTCAGGCCCTCAAACCGTACATTCTGGGCAACATCCGCAGGCCTTCCGACGGTCCCAACAAACAGACTCCGGAAGAAATCGCCAAGTATCACAAGTATTCCATGTGCATCAACTGCGGACTCTGCTATGCGGCCTGCCCGCAGTTCGGCCTGAATCCCAAATTCCTCGGCCCCGCCGCCATAACCCTCGGACGCCGCTACAATCTTGATTCCCGCGACAAGGGCAAGAGTGAGCGCATGGAAAAAATAAACTCGGAAAACGGGGTCTGGGGCTGCACCCTGGTAGGCTATTGCTCGGAAGTTTGCCCCAAGCATGTGGACCCCGCGGCGGCCCTGCAACAGTGCAAGGTGGACAGCGCCCTGGAATTTGCGGCTTCTGTCTTGAACTGCAAGAAGAAGGAGGCATCCCATGGCAACAAAGCGTAAGCCCTATATCAGGGAAGTGAATGCGGGCTGGTGGAAAAAACTTCCTTTTTACCGCGACTACATGCTGCGTGAAGGCACCTCCGTCTTCGCCGTCTGGGTAAGCGTCGTCTTGCTGGTCGCTCTGCTCTCGCCCGACACATTCATGTCTCTTGTCAAAAATCCCCTGGTCATTATTTTGAATCTGGCGGCATTTCTGGCCTCGCTTCTGCACACCAAAACCTGGTATGCTCTGGTGCCCAAGATCCTGAATCTGCCCGAGGCCATCCTGAAAAGGCTTGTGCAGACGCTCTGGGGTCTAACCATTGGCGTAAGCGTCGTCGTGCTGGCGCTTGCCGCCGCAAGTTATTAGACGGAGGCCGTTATGGACGAAAAAAGAACCTGCGAACCGATCTTCTGGGCCCTGTTCGGGGCGGGCGGCATGCTGACGGCTATCTGCGCCCCGATATTCATATTGGTTCTGCTCCTGATCCCGGCTTTCGTGGGGTCCGGTGAACCGGCTTTCATCAACTGCAGCCTCCTGGGCCGCCTTTTCCTCTTTGTGTTCATCTCCCTGAGCGCGTGGTGCGGTCTGCATCGCATCGTGCACACGTTGCACGACCTCAGGATACACTGGTCGCTGGCCCCCCTGGTTTGCTACGGCAGCGCCCTGCTCATCACTCTTCTGGCCTTTGCGGGCGCTCTGATCCGCTGCTGAAAACACGCGGGGGGAGGCGCGAGCCTCTCCCCGTTGCGCGCTAAAAAATCATCCCGGGTGAAACTCCGCAAATTCTGAAACCGATTGACTGAAATATTTTTACGTGGTAGAGTAGGCTGTGTTTAAGGATATTTTACGCCAGCAACAAAACGGCATGGAAGCCATGGCCGGCCCCGGCGTTATCGGCTTTCATCTTGTCAGCGGGCCTCTTGTGGGTTTCTGCCTGGGGTACGGGCTGGATTGCTGGCTGGACACCGGGCCGTGGGGCAAACTGGCCTTGCTGCTTGTCGGCATCGTGGCCGGTTTTTTGAATGTCTACCGGGATACGCGCCGCCTGCTGAAAAAAATGGCCGCGAACGACGCAAAAAACGGTTACAAGCACTGATTATGGCGGAACTGAAGCAGATATGGAAAACCGTGACGCACGGTTTTGACGCCCGGCTCTGGCGGCGCGGCCTGTGGCATCCGTTTATAGGGCCGCTTCTGCGCAACCTGGCCCTGCTGTCCCTGTTCTGTCTGGCGGCGGGCGCCGCCTGTTTCGCCTTCACGCCCTGGCTGTTCTGGTTCGGCGTGGGCGTCAGTCTTATGGCCCTGATATTTTTTGGGCTGGCGCGCTTTTTTTTGCGCTCCGGCCTGGGCGACTACAGCTCGGCCTTTCTGCGCGTCGTGCTGTTGCGCTGGGGTGGCAGGCTGCTGGCCTTGGCCGGTCTGCTTTATGTGGCCCTGATTGTCTGCAAGGCGCCGCCGGCCGCCATTCTGGGCGGATTCACGGTTGGGGCTGCCGCCGCGTTGCTCACCTGCGTCGCGGCTCGCGGTCAGGGATAGGATTACCGCACAAACAGGAGGCATGACTCATGGCAGGTGGTTTGCCGCATCCGGTATTGCTTTCCACGTTTTTCCACATGGATGAAGTCGTCATCAACGGCCAAACGGTGGAATTCAAGCACGTTTTCTACTCTTGGGTCTGCATGGCTGTTCTCTTCGCGGTGGCGTTCGTCGTGCGCAAGCGGCTCACCATCGTGCCGGGCGGTCTTCAAAATTTCTTCGAAGCCGTCATAGACACCATTGAATCCTTTGTATGCTCCACCATGGGCGAGGTCGGGCGCACCTATGTGCCCCTCCTGGCCGGAATATTCATCTATATTCTGTGCATGAACTTCATGGGGCTGATCCCCGGTTTCGACGCCCCCACGGCCAACCTCAACACCACCGTGTGCATGGCCCTCTTTGTGCTTGTCTTTTACAACGCCGTGGGCCTTATCCGTTGGAAAGCCCATTACATACACCACTTCACCGGGCCTTCCAAATTCCTGATTCCGCTGATGCTGCCTCTGGAAATCGTTTCCCACCTCTCGCGGCCGGTTTCGCTTTCCCTGCGTCTTTTCGGCAATATTCGCGGCGAGGAAATTGTCATGGTGCTCTTTTTCATCATGGCGCCCATTTTGGGCACGCTGCCCATCTACGCGCTGTTTCTGCTGGGCAAAACAATGCAGGCCTTTGTGTTCTTCATGCTCACCATGTTCTACATCAAGGGCGCCGTCGAGGCTCCGGAGCATTAGCCCCGGGCTTTGCAATTTTGGGGGAATGGTCGCTCGCGACCCAACAATATAACTAGGAGTTTCACATGCGCAAGTTTCTTCTGACGGTTCTGAATACCGCCGCCTTGCTGGGCATGGCCAGCCTGGCTTTTGCCGCCGATAAACTCAACGCCGAATCCCTCGGCTTCACCTGCCTTGCCGCCGCCCTGGGCATCGGCATCGCGGCTTTCGGATGCGGCATCGGCATGGGCCTCGGCCTCAAGGGCGCCTGCGAAGGCGTTGCCCGCAACCCCGACGTCAGCGGCAAAATCACCGGCACCATGATTCTGGCCTTCGCCTTCATTGAATCCCTGGCTATTTACGCCCTGGTCATCAGCTTCATCCTGCTCTACGCCAACCCCTACGCGTAGCGACAAGGCAGGCGGCATTACAAGGGAGGCCGCAAGGCCTCCTTTTTCTTACCTTCGCATGACAATGGTCAATCTGAAAGCAAAACATATCCCGCGCGCCACCATCAGCCGGCTGGCCACCTATGTGCAGGTTCTGGAAACCTTCGCCCGCGACGGCGTGGAAGTCGTTTCCTCCCATCCCCTGGCGCTGGCCAGCGGCGTGAATGCCTCCCAGGTGCGCAAGGATCTGGCCTATTTCGGCGAATTCGGCATACGCGGCGTGGGCTACAACATTCTGTCGCTCATCAAGGCCATAACCTCCTCCCTGGACGTGGACAGGGAATGGCGCATGGCGCTCATCGGCGTGGGCAACCTGGGCAAGGCCCTGCTCAACCACAACGATTTTCGCGCGCGCGGCTTCAACATCACGGCCATTTTCGACTGTGACCCCTTCAAAATCGGGGAAATCGTCCAGGGCCTGGAAGTGCGCTGCACCTCGGAACTGCCGGATATGGTCGCGAAGCTCGGCATTGAAATCGGCATCATCACGACGCCGCCCGAACGCGCCCAGCGCGCCGCGGACCACCTGCTCGGCGCCGGCATCATGAGCATACTCAATTTCGCGCCGGCAAGGATACAGGCCCCGGCCGGGGTCAACGTGGAATATGTGGATTTTTTCAATCATCTGTATATCCTGGCCTTCAAGCACACCAGACAGGACTGATTCCGAATTTCGTCATGACCGGCGCGGCAGCCTGCTTTCTTGACGCCCTGGCCTTTTTGACCCGCATTGGTCCGGCGCGCGTCCGCGAGGCCTCAAGCTTGGCCCGCGCCGCGCCCTTTTTCGCGCCGGTCGGTCTTGCCCTGGGCCTTCTCTGCGCGGCGGCGGCAGGCCTTGCCCTTGCCCTTGCGCCGGCGCCCCCCCGAGGCGGCGGGCTGCTTCCCCCTGCCCTCAGCGCCCTGCTCTGGCTGGGGCTGGAAATATGGCTGACGCGCGGCCTGCACTGGGACGGGCTGGCCGACCTGGCGGACGCCGCAGGTTCGCCTGCCCCGCGTTTTTGGGAAATACTCAAGGACAGCCGCATGGGCGTTTTTGGGGCGCTTGCGTTGCTGCTCGCCTTTTGCGGGCAATGGCTCGCCCTTGTCTGGCATCTTGCCGCCGCGCAGTGGGCCGCGCTGATCGCGGCCCCGGCCTGGGCGCGGGCCTGCGCGCTCTGGCTGGCGACTTCAGCGCCGGCGCGTGACGCACGCTCCCTCGGCGGCATGGTCAAGGCCGGGGCCACGTTCCGCACGGTCGGCTTTTCCGTCGCGGCAATCCTGGCCGCGCTGGCCGCAGCCGGCCTGCCCCTGTCGCAACTGCTTGTCCTGAGCGGGGGGCAATACGCCCTGACGCGCGCCCTGACAGGGATCGCCCGCGAGAAAGGCGGATTTTCCGGCGATTTTCTCGGCGCGGCCATTGTCATCGGGCAAACCTGGTTTCTGCTGGCTCTGCTCTGAAGATGATGGAAAGGGCCGCCCCTCACGGAGCGGCCCATTGCTGTGTTGTTGTTGCGTTACGCTTGCGCTCCTAGAAGGAGTATACGAAGCTCAGGTTGATGTTCCACGGATCTTTCACGGTGTCGTTGCCCTTGCCGTTCATGTTGGAGCGGCCCCAGACCGACTTGGAATGATCCAGGAAGGTGGCGATGTAGGCGCCTTCAAAGTAGACCTGGAAGTTGTCGTACAT
>JAISTW010000054.1 GCA_031272405.1 Desulfovibrio sp.
TGACTGTAGCGAACAGATGGCGCAGCGCTCCCGCCCCTGCGGTGTCGGCGGCGAAGGTACGCTCTGAAGCCGCCGGGTTGCGTTTGGACGGCTTTTGATCAGGGCGCGAAACCCAACCTAGCAGGCTTGCAAATTTTTCCGACATGCTCCATAAAAAAGTCCATGCAGACTACTGATTGGCCGACCCTGCTGAATGTCCTCGTCGCTTTCCTTGGCGTCGGCTTCGCCTGTTTCGCCTTTGTGGAATGGCGCAAGCTGCGCGGACTGCGCGAGGAAATACGGGACGTTGAAAAGCTTCTGAGTCAAAAGCTGTACGCGAATCTCAAGGCGGCTCACCGCGTCATGGCGTCTTACAGCCTGAAAAATCCGGACGAAAAGATAGCGCTGCTTGAATCAGCCGTCATTCAAGACCCTACGACCTTCAACGCATACAATTCATTGGGTTATGCTTACCTTGACAAAGGGGAAACGCAAAAAGCCGTGGATGCTTTTTCACAGGCTGTCTTTCAGCATCCTGACGACAAGGCCGGATATTGCGACCTTGCGTATGCGCATTCGCGCCTTGGCTGCGACGACCTTTGCGTCAAATATCTGCGTAGGGCCGTTTCGGCTGACGCGTCGGCTTTGGACGACATCAGAAACGACCCGCGACTTTGTCAATTTTTCGAAAAGATTCAGTGAATGCTCCACTGGCGTTAGCGGGTGGAGTATTCACCGATTTTTTCATTCGTGATTCAAAACGGCGCGGTCGCGGCGTCGCCCCCTTGCCAAAGTCGGAACAGGCATTATTTATGTTTCAACAGAAGTGAATGAATGATTATTTTTTAACACTGCGAGGGCGTCATGTTGAGACACATTGAGAGCAAGAAGATGGGACGCGGAATACACGGATGGCTGGACAGTCATTTCCATTTTTCCTTTGCCGAATACTACAACCCCGACAACGTCCATTTCGGCGTGCTCAGAGTTCTGAACGACGACATGGTGCAGCCTGGGACAGGTTTTGACACGCATCCGCACGAAAATATGGAAATTATCTCCTATGTTGTGGAGGGTGAATTGACTCATGCCGACAGCATGAAAAACAAGCAGACGCTGACCAGGGGGCAGGTGCAGTACATGAGCGCGGGAACCGGCGTTCTGCACAGTGAACACAACCTGGGCGAAAACCTGTTGCGTTTCCTCCAGATATGGATACTGCCGGACGCGAGAGGCCTGAAACCCCAATACGGCGACTATCGGTTCAAATTCGCGGACAGACGCGGCGTCTGGCTGCCCATAGCCACCGGCGTGAACAACAGCGACTCCAAGGCGCCCATCCGTATCCATGCGGACGTCAACGTTTACGCCGCCATGCTGGACATGGGGCAGAGCCTTGATTTCAAGGTGGCGGCCGGTCGTCAGGCTTATCTGACGCTGATTGAGGGCGACGCGGACATCAACGGCGTCAAACTGACAGAGCGGGACGCCCTGGAAATAGTGGAAGAGAACATCACCATTCGGGCCGGCGAGAAGGCCCACGTTCTGATCATTGAGATGACCAGGGCGTAATTGGCATGAAGGAGCGCTTCACGGCGTCCTCAGACGGGCATAGGCGTGACTGAGGGCGAAAACGGCGCAGGCTACCAGGATTATCATCGCCCCGCACGGCGCGGAGGAATGTTCCCAGGCCGAGAGAGTGAGGCCGGCAAAGGCTGAGACAAGCCCAATCAGGGCGGCCCACCAGAGCATTCCTCCGGCTGTGCGGGCAAAATTGCGTGCCGCCGCGGCCGGCACAATGAGCAGGGCCGTAACCAGCAAAATACCCACGGCCCAGACGGAAAAGGTCACCACAAGAGCCAGAAGGCTGACGAAACAATACTGCCAGAAAGCCACGCGCACGCCGTGGGCCCTGGCCATGGCGGGGTGCAGGGCGACAGCCAGCAGACGGTTGTATCCAAAAGTCTGAAAAATGATCAGGACGGCGAGGAGCAGGGCCAGAAACAGTATCTCTTTGTCGGAGATGGTAAGTATGTCGCCGTAAAGAAATTGCTGCATACTGCGGGCCAGACCGTTGAAACGGCCGACAACGGCCAGGCCGAAGGCGATGGAGCCGGAAAAGACGATGCCGATGACGGTGTCCGCCGAAAGCGGGCTGCCGCGGCGCAGAGCCATGATGGTCAGGCCCGTGAGCACGCCGAATGCGGGCATCGTCAGGCGCGGGTCAATGCCCAGCAACAGCCCGAGGGCGACGCCGGTAAAGGCCGAATGGCCGATGGCGTCCGAAAAGAAGGCCATACGAAAGGCGATAACTTCCACGCCAAGGGTTGCGGCCATAGGCGCAAGCAGCAACAGAGCCAACAGGGCCTGTTGCATGAAGCGCAGCTTCATGCACTCCAGGGGCAAAAGGCCCAGCAGGTCGTACAGGGCGGACAGATCAGGCACGGACATGATCCTCGCTGAACAGCGCGCCGCACTGGGGGCAGGCGTCTTCGCCGTCATCGCACTGGTCGGGGTAGATGTGGACGGGCATGCCGAAAAGTTCCAGCAGGGTGGAGGACGAAAGCGCCGAGCGCGGCGGCCCTTCGGCGATCACGCGTCTGTTGAGGCATATGGTATGGGTGGCGTAGTGGGCGGCCATGGGCAGATTGTGGCTGACCATGAGCTGGGTGAAGCCGCGTTCGCGCCTGGCCCCGTCCAGGGCTTCCCAAAAAAGACGCTCTCCCTGCACATCCACGCCGGCAGCCGGTTCGTCCAGAATGAGCAGGTGCGGTTCCCTGACCAGCGCCCCGGCCAGCAGCACGCGGCGCAGTTCCCCGCCGGAAAGGGCGCCCAGACGGACCTCAATCAGATGCTCCGCCTGCACAAGGCGCAGCGTGTCCCGGCATTTCTCCTGGTTACGCCTGTTCAAACCCAGCCACAAAGGGCGGCTCTGCAAACCCAGAACCAGAAATTCGCTGACCCGGACGGGCAGGCAGGAATCCGCCGACAACTGTTGGGGCACAAAGCCGACGCGCATGTCGTCTGGCCCGGACACGGTGATTTTGCCGCCATAGCGAATTATGCCCAGCAGGCAGTGGAGCAGGGTGGTTTTGCCGGCGCCGTTGGGTCCAACCAAAACGGTGGAAGAGCCTGACGGAACAACGGCGCAAACGTCTTCCAGAATGCGCTGTTGTTCAAAGCGCACATCCAGATTTTCAAAACGCAGGGCGGGGGAGGTACGCTCAGGGGCGGCCAAAATGACGCTCCAGCGTTTTGATGTTGGCCTGCATAACGCTTTCATACCAGTCAAGCGGCGCGTCCGCCGGGCCTGCGGCGGCGGGGTTCAGATTTATGCAGGGCATGCCGCATTCTTTGGAGAGCATGGCCATAATTTTGTCCGGATATTGCGGATCACAGGCCAGAACGGCGGACCGTCGGCTCCGGATAAGTCCGATCAGACCGACAAGGTCCGCGGTTGACGGAGTTTGCCCATCTTCCTCGACAACAGCTATCTGTTCAAGACCGGCGTCCTCGCACAAGGCGCTCAGGGAATCGTGCTGTACGACAACGCCCCTGCCTCGCGTCCTGTTCTTGATTTTCTCCAGTTGTCGCGCCAGGGCCGCCAGGCGGAGGATGTAATCTTCCGCGGCGCGCCGGTAGGTTTCGGCATTGTCCGGGTCGCGGCCGGCCAGCGCTTCGCATATGGTTCTCGTCATGACGGCCGCCCGCGCCGGGCTGGAAAACTGGTGGGGATTGCCGCCCTCATGCGTATGTTGTCCGCGTTCGCCGCCGTCATGCCCCGTGGAGCCGGCGCGGCCGCTGGCGTCGGCAAGCTCCGCGCCCGCTTCGACGGTTTTGTCTCCGGCGGCCGGCAAAGCGTCCCGCAGGAAGTCATCCAGCCCCAAACCGTTCAGCACTATGACATCGGCGGAAGCGAGCTTTTGCCTGTCGCGGGGAGTGAGCGTGTAGTCGTGCGGGCAGCCGCTCCCGGCCGGGACAAGCAACTCGACGCGCGTATTCGGGCAATCGCGGACGACATTGCGCGTAAAAATCCAGACCGGAAAGGTTGTGGCCAGAATGGCAAGCTCTGTCCGCGCCGCCGTCGCCTCTGGCGGCGGAAACAGAAAAAGCGCGGCGAAGACCGCCACGCGGATGCAGCGCGTGACCGGGAACATTCCGGGAGTGTAAATCCTCGCGGCGGTTCTGGCAAGAGGGGCGTCTGCCACGCTTTTTCACGGGCAAAACGTCCACAATGTTTCAAGAGCCTTCGGGCCAATGACGCGGGTCAGGCCAGGGGTTCGCCCGTTCTGATGCGTCTTCCCTCAGACACGTCGAGGACAAAAATCACCCCGTCGCCCTCCTTCTCCGTACGAGCGCCCGCCGTTATGGCATCCATGGCCGCATCCACCTTTTCATCGGGAAGGCATATCTCAATACGCAGTTTTTTCAGAAGATTCACCTCCGTCTGCACGCCTCTGTACAGTTCCGTGTATCCTTTCTGCTGTCCCGCCCCAAGAACATTGGTGACGGACATGGCAAAGATGCTGTCGGCATACAGTTTTTCCTTGACGCTGTTCAAAGCTTCAGGCCGGATATACCCGATAAGCAGCTTCATGATTTTCTCCTTTTCAACCCTTCGACACCTACCCTGTCCACTTTTTAAGCAAAGAGAGTGCCAAAATTTTTTTATTTGCTATTTCGCCAGGATAAGATTAACGAGTCACATATAATATTCATATCTGTATAGATCGCGTAAGAATATTCATAAGTAAATACAATAATGTAATTTTTTGCAATTTATTGTCCGCATCCGGCGCGGCTTCGCTCTGTGGGATTGACAAGAGCCCGCAATCAGGCCATACAGCGGTAAGGGATTGAATTTTACATTCCTGCGAACAGCTGTACCGGACAAATGCCATGCCGAACGCAAATGCCGCCGACGCGCCGGCATCCGCCGCGCGCCGCCGCCCTCTGGCCGGCCTGCCTTACCTGCGCCTTTCAACCGCATCGCCGCCGCCGCCGGATGACAAGGACTGTTTTGCCCTGTGGGACGAATACGACATGTTTCCCAATGTGCGCCGCCATTCGCTGCTGGTGGCGCATATCGCCACATCCCTGGCTATCCGGGCCGCTGAACGCGGATTTGACGCCGCCGCTGACGAAGTGCGCGCCTCCGCCCTGCTGCATGACATCGCCAAAAGCTACTGTCTGCGCCACGGCGGCAGCCACGCTCTGCTTGGAGCGGCCTGGGTTGTGGAGCGTACCCACAATTTTCGCGTGGCCCAAGGGGTTTTGCTGCATGTGCACTGGCCCTGGCCCATGCCGGAACAAAACGCCCTCTGTTCTCTGCCGTTTTTTATCATTTACGCGGATAAGCGCGTCCGCCACGACTGTTGCGTGAGCTTGGCGGAGCGTTTTGAAGATCTGATCGCGCGTTACGGCAAAAACGAGGAGGCCAGACAAGGCATACGCGCTTCCTTCGAACAGGGCAAAAATTTGGAACAGGCCTTCACAAACCTGTTGGAATGGGACATACATGAAGATACTTTTGATTGCGGGCGGCTGGTCCACTGAAAAAGAAATTTCCCTCAGCGGCGCGCGCGTTATGGAAAAAGCTCTGATTGCCAATGGACACGCGGTGACCTTTTTCGACCTTCATGACGGTTTTGACGATCTGCTTGAGACAGCCGCGGGGCACGATTTCGCCTTCATCAACCTGCATGGCGCGCCGGGGGAAGACGGCCTGGTTCAGGCCCTGCTGGATCGGGCGGGCTGTCCCTATCAGGGTTCCGGCCCGGCCGGCTCCTTTTTGGCCCTGCACAAGGCGGCCTCCAAACAGATTTTTCGCCGGGCCGGGCTGCTCACGCCGGACTGGGAATTTCTGCCCCGCCCGCCGGACGGCGACTGGCGGCCGCGTCTTGCCTATCCGCTTTTCGTCAAAAGCAATACGGGCGGTTCCTCGTTGCGTATGGCCCAGGCACGCGACCGTTCGGAACTGGACGCCGCCTTGGAGAACATCTTTTCCACAGGGGATGAAGCCCTGCTGGAAACAGAAATCACTGGACGGGAGGTCACCTGCGGCATCCTGGGAGAGACCCCTCTGCCGCCCGTTCTCATTGAGCCGGCCAATGCCGGTTATTTTGACTATCGGAGCAAATACGAAGTCGGCGGCGCCCGGGAAATATGTCCCGCCCCCCTGCCGGCGGAAATCGTCGCGGCTGTATGCGATGCGGCCCTGGCCGCCCACAGGGCGCTGGGATTGCGTGGCTGCAGCAGAAGCGATTTTATCCTGACGGAAGATATGGCCGGAAACACGAACCTGTACCTGTTGGAGGTAAATACCCTGCCGGGCATGACGGCCACGAGTCTGATGCCGCAGGAAGCGCAAGCCATCGGCCTTGATTTCGGCGCACTGCTGGAAAAGTTGATCGCTCTCGGCCTGAAAGGCCGCCGGAAGAAAGCGGTTCGCATTTGAAATCGAAATGAGAATCTCATGAAATCCGATATTATCTTAATACTGTGAATTTATAGTAAATATTTTTATAATTGGCTCTATCCACATCCATTTTGACGGATAGACACCCCACTGTTTTTGGGGTAAGAATAGGGGTAAGAAAACTCGACAGGAGGCTTGCCCCATGCCACTTACCGACACCGCCATCCGCGCCGCCAAGCCGTCGGAGAAGCAATACAGGTTTGACGGCAAATGGCGGCTCCTGCGTCTTGGGGCTTGGCCCGTGTTTAAGGCTCATCCGGTTAGAGCGTACTTCGCCTCATGAATGGCCAGGATTCTGAGCTTGAAGAAGTCCATATCTCTGTATCCGCAGGCCATTCGTTTCAGCACTTTGATTTTGTTGTTTGTT
>JAISTW010000076.1 GCA_031272405.1 Desulfovibrio sp.
CCCCGCCGTAGTCCAGCCCGGCGGTTTCCCGCGTTTCGTCTTCCTGTGTGGGCAGCATCATGCCCCAGTCCAGATCGTTGATGTGCCTGATGCCGTCCATGAGGTCCAGATCGCCGTAGTTGGTGTAGCGGCCGCCCTTGGCGCTCACGCCCACTCCGGCGGCGGGTTCTATGTCCGGGGCGAAAGCTTCGAAAAAGTCCACGCCGGCGATGCTCTGGCCCTCAATTTCGAATTCGGGCAGATTGTCCTTGGTGTACTGCTCGTAAAAGCCCTCGATCTCCACAATACTGCCGTCGGAGAAGGTGAAGACGAGACTGTCCGAGTCTTCGGGCCGCTCTATGGTGGCCTGATCAACGGGAAAGGCGAGAATGAATCTGGAATCCGGTTGCGCCTTGATGATTACCGGCTGTGTGCCCATCCCCAGACTTTGCGGGGGGGGTAATTGTTACGTCTGTCATGGTGTGTTCCTCCCGTGTGATTTTCAGGTTGAGCGGCGTTCGGCTAACGGGCCGGTGACGCGACACATAAATTTGCCGTCAAGACGACGATGTACGCCAAACGGCAACCTTGTCAAGAAATTTTTTTGCAGGAAAGCAAGAATATATATTTTTAATAATACATATAGATTATTGTCTGGACTAAAGGTATCATATCAGCCTGGGTCGAATATGACCGATCATTCACATCATCAGACGGCGAGTTCCGGGTTGGAACGTCCCGTGCGTCTGCAAAAAGCGGGGTTCCCTGATGGCGCGCTTTCTCCCTCCGCAATCTGTGGACATCATTCTGGAGCAGGTCAGACGGTTTCTGTTGCAACAATTCGCTTTATTGGGGCAATCTCCATCGAAGTTGCTCCCATGACGCAGACAAAGGAGACGATCATGCGAATTTTCGTTCTTGTTCTTGCATTCTGTCTGGGCGCAGGCCTCGTGTTCGCCGGCATCGCGCGGGCCGCGGGAGAGGTGCGCATGTCCAGCACCATCGGACCTGTGGATGCGGGCATTGTTCCCCTGCTGGCAAAAATTTACGAACAGAAAAGCGGCGTCAAGGTGACCTTTGAGGCGGCGGGTACAGGCGCCACTCTGGAAAAGGCCAAAAAGGGAAATTTCGACATGGTCATGGTTCACGCGAGGAAACTGGAGGATCAATTCATCGCCGAAGGCTTCGGCAGAGACAGGCGAGACGTTATGTACAATGATTTCGTCATCCTGGGGCCCAAGGACGACCCGGCTCGCGTCAAGGGCATGAAGAGCGCCTCTGAAGCCTTTGCCGCCATAGCGAAAGCCGAGGCGCTTTTCGTCAGTAGAAACGACAGGTCGGGCACCCATGTGAAAGAAATGGATATCTGGGGAAAAACCGGGATAACCCCCTCGGGGAGCTGGTACGACTGTTTCGTTGACGGCAAAAAAGGCAACAAGGCCACCACGCTCTATGCCGACGGGAAAAAGGCCTATACGCTGATGGACAGGGCCACCTGGCTGACCCTGAAAAAGGAGGTTTCCCTGACGCCGTTGGTGGAGGGCGACCGGATATTGCTGAATTTCATCGCCGTCATTGCCGTCAACCCGGAGAAATTTCCCTCCGTGCACGCGGCGGAAGCCAAGGCGTTCATGGACTGGCTGGTGGGAAAGGAAGCTCAGGGCATTATCAGGACCTTCGGCGTGGATGCCTACGGAGAACCCCTTTTCTTCCCCAACGCGCAAAAACAGTAATTCAAGCCGGAGCTACGCTCATGAAACGTTCCGTCTATCTCAAACTGGTTTCTCCCGCCGAAGCCCTGCGGATTCTGCTGGAGGCCTTTGCCGCGAGCCCTTTGAAGCCGGAGGCCGTGCCCCTGCCCTTGGCGCACGGGCGCGTCCTGGCCGAAGCCGCCTCGGCGCGGCTTTCATCTCCGGCCTTTCACGGCGCGGCCATGGACGGCGTTGCTGTGACCGCCGAGGAAACATTCGGCGCTTCCGAACGGCGCCCCAAGGTGTTGCGTCTGGGCGAAAAGGCGCACTGGATCAATACGGGCCATATTCTGCCGCCCGGATGCAACGCCGTCATCATGGTGGAACATCTTGTCCCCGGCAAGGACGAATCCGGCCATGAAACGATAAGCGTAGAAAAGGCGGCCTTTCCCTGGCAGCATGTCCGAAAGCTGGGCGAAGACATTGTGGCCACGGAGATCGTGCTCCCGCCGGGCGCGCTCATAGGGCCGTACCAGCTTGGCGCTCTGGCGGCGGCGGGGGTCACGCGTCCGGTGGTGTTCGCAAGGCCAAAGGTGGCGATCATCCCCAGCGGCTCGGAGCTTGTCCCCCTGGAGGAAGCCACGGAGGAGATATTGAGCCGGGGAGAGAAGCTCCCGGAGTTCAACAGTCTTGCCCTGGCGGCCATGGTGCGCGAAGCGGGCGGCGAAGCTGTCGTTTATCCCATTGTTCCGGACAGGGAAGAGGAACTCCGTCGGGCGCTTCTTGACGCGGTGGAAAGCGACGCCGACCTTGTGGCGATCAACGCGGGCTCATCCGCCGGAAGCGAGGATTACACGGCCGAAATCATCGCGGAACTTGGGGAACTCCTCGTGCACGGCATTTCCATGATGCCCGGCAAGCCCACGGCTTTCGGCAGGGTCAGGGGCAAACCTGTCCTGGGGATCCCCGGCTATCCCGTTTCCGCCATACTGGCTTTTGAAGAGTTTGGACAACCGCTCCTGACCGCCTGGATGGGCAGAAGCATGCCGGAGCCCGCCGTGGCGCAGGCCCTGTTTCCGCAGGATATCCCTTCCCGGCCGGGCATGGAGGAGTTTATCCGGGTAAAGCTGGGTCTGGTGAACGACAGTTTCATCGCTGTTCCTCTGCCCCGCGGCGCGGGAACGGTGAGCAGCCTCAGCCGTGCCGAAGGCATACTGCGCCTGCCCGCGGACTCCGAGGGGTTGGGCGCCGGCAGCCGGAACCCGGTGAGGTTGATCAAATCCCGCAGAGACATTGCCGGCTCCCTGCTTGCCATAGGCAGCCATGACAACACGCTGGATATTCTGGACAGTCTGCTGCGCAAACATTATCCCGGACGCAGCTTCACCTCTTCCAACGTCGGATCCCTGGGCGGACTCATGGCCCTGAAGGAAGGACGCTGCCACCTGGCGGGATCGCATCTGTTGAGCGAAGACGGCGAATACAACAAAAAAGCCATACAGCAACATCTTTCCGGCTTTCCGGTGCAGCTCATGCGCCTGGTGGACAGGGAACAGGGCTTTGTCGTGCCGCCCGGCAATCCATTGGGCATAACATCCCTGCGGGATCTGACCCGTGACGGGCTGCGCTTCATCAACCGGCAGAGGGGCAGCGGCACCCGTGTCTTGCTTGATTTCCACCTGAAGCGTCTGGGGTTGGCCGCGGGAGACATTGCCGGATATGAGGACGAGGAATACACGCATATGCAGATCGCGGCCGCGGTGCTGTCTGGCCGCGCGGACGTCGGCCTGGCCGTCAAGTCGGCCGCCGTGGCCCTGAAGCTGGATTTTGTTCCTTTCGCGGTGGAAGAGTATGATCTTGTCATCCCCATGCGCTACTGGGAGGACGACCGCATCCGGGATCTGAGGGCTCTGGCGCGTTCGGACGTCTTCAGGAACGTTGTGCTGGATATGGGCGGCTACTCCGTGGACAGGAGCGGGGAATTGATCTGGTCTTTTCCCGGATAGGGCAATATGGGAGCAACAATGGACATGGCCGGGAGCCGGATTGTCGTTCGCGTCGTCTTGAGCGCCGGCCTGCGGGAGTACGCAAGAAATTGCGAGCCTGACGAAGAGTTGCGCCTGGAGTGTCCGGCCCAGGCCACTGTGGCGGATATGGTACGACATCTGGACATTCCCCTGGAGGCGGTCAAAATTGTCATGATCAACGGTCGCGGGACGAAAATGACCGCCCGGCTGGCCGATGACGACCGGGTAGCCCTGTTTCCCGCCCTGGCGGGCGGTTGAGATATCCCGTTAACATACCTGGCGATTTCTCTTTGAAATTGCCCCAAAAAAGGAGAAGCATCATGAAGAAACGGTATTGGATGAGCCTTTTGGCCTTGTTCCTGGCCTTTTTTGTCGTTTCCGGCGTCAACGCCGCGGAAACCATAAAAATGTCCACGACCACCAGCACTCGCGATTCGGGCCTGCTGGATTTTCTGTTGCCGGAGTTCACCAAGGATACGGGCATCACCGTGCAGGTGCTCGCCAAGGGCACGGGCGCGGCCATACGCGACGGCATGGACGGGAATGTGGACGTGCTCTTTGTGCATGATCCGGCGAGGGAGAAAAAATTTGTGGAGGAGGGATTCGGCACAAAACGTTATGAAGTCATGCACAACGACTTTGTCCTGGTCGGGCCGGCAAGCGATCCCGCCGGCATCAAGGGCGACAAGAGCGTTCTGTCCGCTTTCAAAAAAATCGCCGCCAAGGGCTGTCCATTCATTTCCCGCGGCGACGACAGCGGCACTCACTCCAAAGAACTTTCACTCTGGAAGCAGAGCGGCCTGCCTCTGACCCAAAAGGGCTACAAAGTGAAGGACGACACCAAGACCTTTGAAACGCCCGAAGGCGCCTGGTATTTGAGCATAGGACAGGGCATGGGCAAGACCCTGATGATGGCTGAGGAGAAGCAGGCTTACGCTCTGGCGGATCGCGGCACATTCATCCAGCAGAAATACGGCAAGACGCCGCCCGTCGCTCTGGAAATACTGGTGGAGGGGGACAAGGGGTTGTTCAACCCCTACGGCGTCATCCCGGTCAATCCCCAAAAGTATCCCTCGGTCAAGATCGCGCCGGCCACAAAGTTCGCTGAATGGCTTGTTTCGCGCAAGGGACAACAGATCATCGCCCGTTACAAACTGGAAGGCAAGCAGCTCTTTTTCCCGGACGCCATACCGGACGCGAAATAAAAAAACAGCGTGTAGAATGGCGGCCCCGGAAGGCATTTCCGTTTTCCGGGGCCATGACTGAACGTCATGACTCGGAAAGGACTTCATGGGACAGATGTTCACTGACAGCCTCGTTTCGGCCTTTTTCCTGATTGTCGGCGGCGACCGGGAATTGTGGAGCGTCGTCTTTCTCTCGTTGCGCTGCACCTTCCTGGCCTGTTGCGGCGCCGCGCTGACAGGCGTGCCTCTGGCTTTTCTTCTGGTCAATCATGTTTTCCCTGGGAAAAGACTGGTCATCCTTGTGCTCAATTCGCTCCTGGCCCTGCCCACAGTGGTGGTAGGACTTTTCCTGTATGTACTCATTGCCCGGCGCGGCATTTTCGGTCCCCTGGACATGCTTTACTCGCCGACGGCCATTACTCTGGGACAAATGGTGCTGATCCTGCCGCTCATCGCCATGCTCTCCTATACGGCCTTCAGCCGGCTGGACAGCCGCTGCCGTGAAACAGCGCTGACCCTGGGGGCCAGTGCATGGCAGGCCAACAAGACCGTGTTGCGGGAGGCGCGATTCGCCATGGTCGGCGCCGTGTGCGCCGCCTATGGGCGCGGCATTGCCGAGGTGGGGGTCAGTATGATGCTGGGCGGCAACATCCAGGGATATACCCGCACCATGACGACCGCCATGGCCCTGGAATACGACAAGGGCGCCTTCACGCTTTCGCTGGGCCTGGGCCTGGTGCTGCTTCTGGTAAGTTTTGTCCTGAATATCGCCCTTGGCTGTTTCCAAGGCAAACTTGACCCCTGAAGCCATGCCGCCCCTGTATGAATTGCGCAATCTCCGCCGCAGCTTCGACGGACGCGAAGTTTTGCATATTGACCACCTGCGCGTGGATGAAGGGGAGCTTTACGCCCTTCTGGGCGCAAATGGCGCGGGAAAATCCACGCTTATGCGCATTCTGGCCTTTCTTGACTCGCCGAGCGACGGCGAGCTTTTTTTCCGCGGGGAACTGACCCAAAAGCGGCAGGAGGCGCTCCACCGGCAAGGAGTGGTTTTTGTGCCCCAATTTCCGGTGATGTTCACCGGAAGCCTTTTGTACAATGTCGAGTACCCCATGCTTCTCAAGAACGTCCCCGCCGCTGAACGCAAAAGCCGCGCCATGAAACTGCTGGACGTGGTCGGCCTGGCCGACCTGCGCAAGGCACCGGCCCGACATCTTTCCGGGGGAGAGGCGCAACGGGCCAGCATTGCCAGGGCGCTTGCCGCCGGCGCCCAGGTGCTTTTTTTCGATGAGCCCACCGCCAATGTGGATCAACGCTCCACAACGGAAATCATACGTCTGATCCGTGAACTGTGGTCTTCCCACGGCCTCACCATAGGCATCACCACACACAATGCGGACATAGCCGGAGAATTGTGCCCCCGCCAGATTTTTCTCGCCGGAGGGCGCGTGGTGAAACGGCACATCCTGCCCGGCGGCAGAGTGGCCATGCCGGCGAAGCTTTCCCTTTCTCCTTCCGGGCGGCCATGCGCGCTCCTGCCGCCCGAGGCCTTGTGGGGAACAGAGGCGGCGGGACGCGGGGCTGTGCTGCGCGGGCTTTCATCCGTCGCGGCCGGGGTCGCGCTGCGGCTGTCATTGACTGAGGGGCGGGAAGAAGATACCCTGTTGCAGGACGAGGAAAGCCTTGCCCTGGCTTCCGCCTTGCGGCTTGGGGATACGCTTGAGGTGCGGGTGCATGGAATTCACCATTCTGCGCGTGAACATGACGACGGGGGAGTGTCATTTTGAGCCGCTGCCCATGACATATGCAGGGCTCGGAGGCCGGGGGCTCACGTCGGGCATCGTCGCCGCCGAGGTGGATCCCGCAAGCAGCCCCCTGGGACCGCGCAACAAGCTTGTGTTCGCCCCTGGCCTCCTGGGGGGAACAAACTGCGCCAATGTCAATCGCATTTCCGTAGGCTGCATGAGCCCTCTGACCGGCGGCATCAAGGAGTCGAACGCCGGCGGCGTGCCCGGCGGGCAACTCGCCGCGCTCGGCGTCAGCGCTGTCGTCATAGAAGGTCTTGCCGGGGAAGGATGCTGGCGCATGCTGGAAATAGGCAAGGATCACGCGCGTCTTGTCCCGTCCACGGTGCATGGCCTTAACAATTACGACGTTGTGTCCAGGCTTGTGGAGAGGTACGGCAGGCATTGCGGTTACATCAGCATAGGCCGGGCCGGAGAATACCGCCTTGCCGTTTCCGGCATAGCCTTTACGGATCAGGATGTCCGCCCATCCCGTCACGCCGGCCGGGGAGGCGCGGGCGCGGTTATGGGAGCCAAGGGGCTCAAGGCCGTCATTATCAATCCTGAAGGAAGTCCGCCCCTTCCCGTCAAGGACGCGGAGGCTTTCGAGCGGGCGGCCGAACGTTTCGCCGCCGCGCTGAAAGGCAACCCCATAAGCGGCGCAGGCCTGACAAATTACGGCACCGCGGTGCTCGTCAATGTCGTCAACGAAGCCGGAGGGCTCCCCACGCGCAACTTTCGGCAGGGACGCTTCAAGGAGCACGAGGCCTTGTCCGGCGAAACGCTGCACCGTCTCACCAAAAAGAGAGGGGGAAAGGTAGCCCGCGGCTGCATGCCGGGCTGCGTCATTCAGTGCGGCGGAACATTTCTGGACAGGAAGGGCGGGTATGTGAGCAAGTGGCCGCAACTTGAAACTGTCTGGGCTTTTGGGCCGAACGCCGGCATTGACGATCTGGACATGGTGGCGCGTTACGACAGGTTGTGCGACGACGTGGGCGTAGACACCATTGACGTGGGATGCGCCTTGTCCCTGCTGATGGAAGCCGGAGTGCTTCCTTTTGGAGATGCCGAGGCCGCCCTGAAGCTGGTGGAGGAAATAGGCGAAGGGACGGTCATGGGCCGGGTGCTGGGCAGCGGGGCGGCAATAACGGGCAAGGTGTTCGGGCTGCGCCGGGTGCCGGCCGTCAAGGGCCAAAGTCTGTCAGCCTTTGATCCGCGCGCGATCAAAGGGCAAGGGGTCACATACGCCACTACGCCCATGGGCGCGGATCACACTGCCGGATTTGCGGTCGCCGCCAATCTTCTCAATGTCGGCGGACACGTTGACCCCCTGGGAAAAGAAGGTCAGGTCGCGCTCTCACGGCGCATGCAGATCGCCTCAGCGGCTATGGACAGCATAGGTCTTTGCATGTTCGCCGGTCTTGCCATCCTGGACAATCCCGAAATGCAATCCTGCCTGGCAGACATGCTCAACGCCAAGTTCGGCCTGACTCTGGGCGTGGACGACATCGCCGACTTGGGCAAAAGGGTGCTGCGCCTCGAGGTGGACTTCAATCGCCGGGCCGGTTTTACCGAGGCGGCTGACCGTCTGCCGGATTTCTTCAGTGACGAGGAAATTCCGCCGCATGCCGAGAAGTTTGACATCAGCGCGCAGGATCTGGATTCCGTGCTCAAATTCTAGAAAAGTTTCACTCAGTCATTCGGTTTTTTGGCTTGTCCCGTCCGTCTGATCTTATCGCTTCTCATGGCGCATGGCTCCGATGACGAATGGTTCGACAGGCTTTTCAATTGTTGTTCGGCGGCGACAAACGCAGTCCGAGTGATACCAGGGAGGGTTACGCTATGAGCAAGCGCATTGTCGTTCCGCTCCGGTCGGTTGCCGCGCCTGTTCCCGCCAGCTTGTTATTCCACGGAAAGAGCCAGCCGGAACCCTATCTCGTAATCCCGGTAGCCCGGCGCGGAGTCGTAGCGGCTGCCCGAATTTGTAAAGCAGTCCGGCAGGCCATTATTCCAGATTCAGGAATTTCATAAAAAATTTTTAAGGAGGTCAGGCGTGTTGCGCGACAAATTTTTGCAGAGCGGTTTCCATAAGCGTATGCACGGGAACCCCGTCATATTCGGCTTTCTTGGATAGTTGGGCATACAAAGACGAAGAAACAGGGATCAAAATTTCCGGGGCGGGCTTATTCGGTTCCCGGCCCGCTTCGGCGCAACATTGGCTGTAACTCTCAACGTCTTCCTCAAAGGTTTTGCGGATTTCCTCAAGCGTTTCCCCATCAAAAACAACGATGTCTTGAATGCCGACAATTTTACCGACATAACAACCGTCTTCTTCGCTGTAGTGAATACGTGCAGTATATCCTTTATATTCCATAAGAACATCGCTCGTCATGGCACTTCTCCTATATTTGTCAGAAAATCCCGTGCCGATTTTATCACATACAGCTTAACTGTATTCTGCGGATGGGGCCGGTGGGCGTGCATCATCTGCCCGTTTTTTCAAAAGCGACAGCGGAACCGCCTTTTTCTATAACCCTGCATCCCGCTGCTTTGAGCAAGGATTCAATATCATCCCAAGGCAGGGTTTTCGGCATCGGCTCGGAGAAAATCGCATCTCTGGTTCTCCGCTGTTTGTTGTTCATAAGGGATGCTAGAGCAGTTTAACTTTCATTTTATATATCCACAAGATTCAAACCAGCCTTTGTCATCTTTGGCTGTAACCATACCCAAGGCGATTCCTACCGCCGATAAAAGTTCATCGGAGGTTCTCGCCTTCATACCTCGCAACAACTGCTTGAGCTTGCTCCACAGCTTTTCAATAGGG
>JAISTW010000051.1 GCA_031272405.1 Desulfovibrio sp.
AGGAAGTCAACCGCATCGTGGCCGAAACCAGCGACGGCATGGTGCAGTCTTCTTCCGCCGTGCAGGACCTTTCCCGCACCGCCGCTGAACTGCGCAAGGTGATGGAAGGATTGAAATAACAAAGAGTCGAAAGATATCGGGGAGGAGTATGCCCCCCGCGCAGGGCTTGTCGGCCGTCGCGTGGGGGGCTTTTCCTTTCCGTCAAGCCGTTTCCGATGCCTGCCCGATGACCCGCGTTTCGTCCCGCTCCGACGGACACGCGGCGATTAGGGAGCGCACGGCGTAGAGTTTGTCCGTCTTGCCGAACAAATAAACAACATCGTCCGCTTCAAAACGTGTTTCCGGCCCCGGCGAGGCCGTGACCACGCCCTGGCGCTGCACGGCCACCACCGTGACGCCGTGTTTTCCGCGCAATTCGCTCTCAGCCAGAGACAGGCCGCACAGAGAAGATTCCGGGGCCACGCGTATGGTCTGAACCCCCATGTCCTGCAAGCGGCCGACCACGGCATCCAGAGGGTTGACGGCGGAAATGCGGCGCAGGGTGCGGTAGTTCTCCTGCCGGAAGTGGGCGGCGAACTTGTCAATGTCCTGACTGGGCACCAGATACTGGGTCAGCACGCGGCTGAACACTTCAATGGAGCTTTCAAATTCCTCGGCTATCACATCGTCGGCCCCAAGTTGACGCAGCGGCCCTATTTCCGTGACAAAGCGGGTACGCGCCACAATATGCAGGCTGAGATTCATGCGTCTGGCTTCCAGCGTGATAGCCCGCACCGCCGAAGGGTCGGAAATGACAATGGCCAGCACGCGAGCCTTTCCCGCGCCCAAATGCTCCAGCACTACGGGCTGGGACGCGTCGCCGTGGGTGATGGGCTCTTTGCCCGCGTAGCGGCTTACGGTTTCCGGGTTCATCTCCAGAATAACGTAATCAATGCCGGACTCCCGGGCCGCCTTGGCCAAATGCTTGCCGCTTATGCCGAAGCCGATGATGATAAGGTGATCTTCCAGATTGTGCCCGGTTGCAGAGCGTTCTTCCTCCGGAACCACATGCTTGCCCGTGAATTTCGCCGCCAGATCGCCCAGACGCGGAGCAACGCCAATCATGAGCGGCGTGAGCATCATGGTGATAATGCTCATGCTCAAAAAGGTCTGATAATCATACATCTGCAAAAGCCCGGCTTCTAACCCTGAGGCCGCCAGAACAAAGGAGAATTCTCCCACCTGGGCCAGGGAAAGCGATGTGATTATGCTCGCGCGCAACGGGTAGCCCTGCAAGAGCACTGAGGGCAAGGTCAAGGCCGCCTTGACCAGAATAAACAGTATCGTCAGCCCCGCGATAGGGAAAAAATGGGATAGGCAAAATTTGAGATCCAGCATCATGCCCACTGAGATGAAAAAAAGACTCATGAACACATCGCGGTAAGGCAGTATGCCGGCAATAACGCTCATGCTGTACTGGGAGCGGGCCAGCATGAGTCCTGCGAGAAAGGCGCCCAGGGAAAGCGACAGGCCCAATGAACTGGTAAGCAGGGCCATCCCCATGCACAAACCCAGGGTAGTCAGCAGCAGCACCTCACGCGTGCGTGAGCGCACCACCACCTCCATCAGTCTGTTGACGCCGTATCTAGCGAAAAGCAGCACGCCGCCCAGCATCAATCCCATCTGCACCACGGCTGTAAACGCGCTGGCAAGCGTCAATTCCAGTTTCCCCGCCAGCAGGGGCACAGCCAGCAGCATGGGAGCCACCATAATGTCTTGAAATACAAGAATGGCCAGAGACAAATGACCGGCCGGCGTACTGGTCAGCCCGCGCTCCTGAAGCAGACGCAAGACTATGGCCGAAGAGGAAAGCGCCACCAGGCAACCCCACAAAACGCCCTGTTGCCAAGATTGTCCATAAACGACCACAAGGCCGACCAGCGCCAGAACAGTCAGCGCTATCTGAAGGCCGCCACCCAGAAAAACAGGACGCTTCAGCCTGTTGAGCGAATCTCCGGAAAGTTCGATACCGATGGTGAACATAAGCATGGCTACGCCTAGTTCCGCCACATGGCCGACGGCCGCCACATCGCCCACCACACCGAGCAGTGAAGGGCCACACAGCACGCCAGTAAGCAAAAAGGCCACCGTGGACGGCAACTTGAGCTTGGCGCAGGCCACGGTGACTCCAATGGAAAGCAGAAAAATCAGCACAAGTTCTTGAAGCCAGGGCAATTCCATACAATCCTCTTTTGATGCCTTTAACAGACGCTGTCAGACATCGTGTTCCGCATGCACCGAAGGCTTTCCGCAGGTGCGGAATGCAGATGGGCATGGTTGCAACTAGCCGGTCTAACGCGTGATGTCAAGATTTCGGCGGGGTTCGCATCCGGCTGGGGCATCATGGTTAACGTCGTTTTCTCGTTGCCTAGGCCCATCGCTCCCGCTTTTCCCAAGCAGGGCGGCAGCATAGTCCGCGCCGCTGAAGGGCCGCAAATCCTCCAATTTTTCGCCGAGTCCGACAAAAGTGATGGGAAGCGCGTGCTCCAGGGCCACGGCAATGGCAATTCCTCCTTTGGCAGTCCCGTCGAGCTTGGTCAAAACAAGTTCGTCAACGGCCACGGCATCCCTGAAAAGTTTAGTCTGCGACAGGGCGTTCTGTCCGGTGGTGGCGTCAATCACCAGCATGGTGCGGTGCGGCGCCCCAGGATGTTTTCTTCCGAGCACCTGACGTATCTTGGTCAATTCTTCCATCAGGTTGGTTTTTGTTTGCAAACGACCAGCAGTGTCCACAAAGAGCATGTCGACTCCTTCCGTCACTGCCGCTTCCATGGCGCCATAGGCCACAGCAGCCGGCTCGGTTCCGGCGGGTCTGAAGTAAAAAAGCGCTCCAGCCCGCTCGGCCCAGACCTGCAACTGCTCAATAGCTGCGGCGCGGAAGGTGTCAGCCGCCGCAATCATCACTCTCTTACCCTGCAAACGGGCCCGATGAGCCAACTTGCCGATGGTCGTGGTTTTGCCCACGCCGTTCACCCCGACCATAAGCACCACTTCCGGCGGGTTCAGCGCGCTGATACGGCGCGGCGCCGTAAAAACGGACTCCACCTCGCGGCGCAGCAGGCCGCGGATGTCAGCCGACTGCGCAATTCCTTCCCGGCTTGCGCTCGCTTTCAGGCGTTCCACGAACGTCAGAGAAGTTTCGTAGCCCATGTCGGCCATAATGAACAATTCTTCCATATTTTCCCAAAAGGCTTCATCCAATTCCCCGTGGCCGGCAAAAAGCGCATCCAGTCGGCGGACAAGCTGCTCACGCGTACGGGCCAAGCCCTGACTGATTTTGAGGAAAAGTCGGTTGCGTTCGTCTTCCTCGTCTTCCAGATCCAGGGCCAGAGCCAACCGGTATTGCAGTTCGGAGCGGAATTCCTCTAGCTTGCGGTATTCCATGCGTTCAAGCCAGTCGGAGAATTCCTGCACGAAGGCCAGGGCTTCTTCTTCGGGAGCGTCCAGAGCGCGCAAAAGAAAGAGTATCCGTGTGGTCAGCAGATCGCCGGGGTTGTCCACACCCTCAAGAACAATGCCCAGCCAGACGGAAAGCCGAGGCTCGGCGCGACGCAAACGCAACGTCAGTTCAGCCTCGTCACACGCGGCCGCGCTCTGATCGGCTTGCCCCGAAGAGGCCGGAAGCCGCGCTTCTTTTTTGTCCGCCGTTTTCAAACCGTCTTCAACGACAGCACCGCCGAATACGCGTTTTATGGCCGAAAAAAATCCCATGAAAACTCCTTGTCTGTTATGCGCGGCGAGGGTCAGGCTCCGCCTTCCAGTCCCGCACCGCCTCACGCAAAGCCGCTGCCCGCTTCGGCGGCAGGATTTTGCATTCTTCCGCGAAAACGTGAATGCGCACGCCGCCCCTGGGCGCGAATAAACCCTTGACGCGGCACCAGCATGGAGCAATTGCCTCGCGCACGTCATCCAGCACGGTATTGGTGATGGTCTCCATAAAAGACTGGTGGTTGCGGAAAGCGAACATGTAGAGCTTGAAACTTTTTGATTCCAGACAAAGACTGTCTGGAATGTACTCCACACTGATGATCCCTGTGTCCGGCTGCCCTGTGACGGGGCACAGGGAGGTGAATTCGGGGAAAACGATGCTGATCACGTATAAACGCTCTGGATGACGGTTGGGAAAGGATTCCAGAAGATTCGCCCCCGGGCCGTCCTCAGGAAAGGGCAGCCTGCCGGCCCCCAAAACACGCAGATTCCCGGTTTCGTCGTCGCTGCGGCTCATTGCCTCATCTCCATAACAATTGCATCTCCGTTTGACATTTTTCCGTCTTCAGACAGACTTGTAACGCATTGCGCTTGCGGCTACAATGTTTTCTTGCGCACTCAAAACATTAAGCCGGAGCCATCATGCGACTCACACTACGCCCGGCCCCCTGCAAGCGGGGGCGGCACCTGCCGCTGTTTCCTCACGACCGCGTAATTTTGGCGGAATTCCCCGGGCACAGACTTCTGGCCCCGAAATGTCCTGTTCCCAGACTGCCGACAGGCACTCAACTGCTTGCCGACGACAAACCGTTGTTCACGGTCGCAGGAGCAATGCACACCCCGTCAGTCCCCCATGCAATAGTCTGCCCCCTGCTCACGGCTCTGGAGGATGTCGGTCCGCATCTTCCGGCGGAAATATGCCTCAGCCTGCACAAGCCGGGACTGAGTCTGGCCTGGATAACGCTTTCAGACAAAGGCTGGCAAGGCGAGCGTGAGGACGCGGGCGGCCCGCTCATTTTCGATATTCTGTCACAAACTCTACAAATAAGCCACAGTCAGGGATTCCTGATTCCGGATGAGGCCGATATGCTGCGCCCTTTGCTTACCTGCCTGGCCCTCACGGAATCTTACGACATTATCTGCACGACCGGCGGCACGGGCTTGTCCCCACGAGACATCTCCCCACAGACGACGGCTCGGGTCATTGACCTGCCTCTGCCCGGCATCCGGCAAGCCATGTTGGCAGCGAGCCTTGCCGTCACGCCGCACGCTGCCATTTCCCGCGCCGAGGCGGGCATATTGGGACAAAGCATCATTGTCAATCTGCCGGGAAGCCGCAAGGCTGTGCTGGAAAATCTGAACGCGATCGCCCCTGCCCTGCCCCATGCCATAGCCAAACTCCACGGCGACAAAAGCGACTGCGGCGGCTAAACCTTCTTTCCGGAGGATTTCATGTCATTGCCTTTCGGTCAATTCGGCGACATTTGTAGGATGATAAAAATAGAACATTCCATTTTCGCTTTGCCCTATGCCTATGCCGGGGCGGCGCTGGCGGCGCGCGGTCTGCCGCCGCTCAACAGCCTGATGTTTCTCACTATAGCCATGGTGGCCGTGCGCTCCTTTGCCATGGCCTTCAACCGCGTGGCTGATCTCAAGTTTGACCGCGCCAACCCGCGCACGCAAAATCGCCCACTTGTAACGGGAAGGATCAGTCCCAGACAAACTTGGGCCTTTTGCGTCGTCACAGCTTTTGTGTTCATCGCGGCCTGCGCCTGTCTGAATACTGTCTGTTTTCTGCTTTCCGCGCCGGCCCTGCTTTTTGCGACGGCCTACAGCCTGCTCAAAAGACTTTCGACGTTCTGCCATTTCTGGCTGGGGGCCACGCTGGGCCTCGCTCCTCTGGCTGGTTGGCTCAGCGTGACACCACAGAGCATGGAAATGACGCCGGTTCTGCTTTTTTTTGCGGTCACCTTCTGGGTGGCGGCCTTTGATATTTACTACGCCTTCCAGGATATGGATTTTGACCGCTCTCACAGGCTCTATTCTCTGCCCGCCACGGCCGGGTCCGACGCGGCGCTGCGCATAGCCGCTTTCGCTCATGCCCTGACCGCCGTTTTTCTGTTCCTGGCGGGTTGGGCGGGCAAGCTGTCATGGCCCTGGTTTGCCGTCTGCGTGGCTGTGGGAGCGTTGCTTTTTGTGGAGCACAGGCTCATGAGCGCGAGGGATTTGCGGTATGTCAACACAGCGTTTTTCACCCTCAACGGAATTATTTCCCCTGTGGTGCTGGTTGGGGTAATTTTGGGGCTGGCGGTATGACCCCACGGTCCAGGCAACGCCGCGGGCAGGTTCGCTCCTCCGAAGAAGGCCAGAACAGGACGAAGCCAAGCCGTTCCGCACAAAAACGTCGCAGCCTCGCCTTGCAGGAAATGGGTGAGCGCCTGATCGGTCTTGCCCCCCAGGTTTTGGCCAGCTTCGGTTTGCCGCCTGCCCTTCGGGAGGCTGTTGCCCATTACGCAGGCACACGTAGCCATGAAGCCAGACGCAGACAACTACAGTACATCGGTCGCCTCATGCGTGAGCTGGATGAGACGACGCTGTGCCGCCTGCTTCGTTCAGGTTTTTTTGAAAACCTTGATCTGTCGCCCCTTGCGGCAAAACCAATGGATTCACTTGACGAATAACAATCCAACGTGTAAAAGTTCTACTTGTGGAACGAACAGAAGCCTTTGTAGCTCAGTCGGCAGAGCGCATCCTTGGTAAGGATGAGGTCAGCAGTTCAATCCTGCTCAAAGGCTCCAGTAAAATCAAGGCTTTCCGGCTAATCGCCGGTTGGTCTTTTTTATCCAAAGTCCATTTAGCCCCACTTTTGCCCCACTTTTTGAAAGCAAATTGATATTGTTGACTTTTTCTTGCAGCCTTTGATTGACGCGCTTTTCCGGCCACAGCAGAGGCTTGCAATCGCCTTAAAAACATCCCTGCCGCAAACGACAAAAAAGGCGGCCCCGAAAAGCCGCCTTTGTGGTGTAAAATATCAGCCGCCGTAGCCTGTAGAATATCAGCTATTTGATTTTCCCGCTTTTTACTCCGCGCCAGACGAAAAAGGCAATTAACGCAAGAGCAATGCCCACGCTTATAGTTCCAATGTTCATGCACCGCCCCCTTTTTTATGGAGAGTCCAGCCGAAATACGCCGCTCCAATGCCAAATATAACGCCAAGCCAGCTTGCCAGCTGGATGATAACACCCACAAAGCAACCTGCCCCAACGGTAAGGAAGAAAAGCTCCCAATACTGCATGCGGCCTCCAAGTCCAGAAATAATCATTTTTTGTGAATCTGTCCATTTGCGATTTAAGGCATCTGAATTTCCCCGGACGAGGGTAAGTCATATAAACAGAAAACGGCCCGAAAATGGCCGTTTCTGCGCGATGGTATAGCATAGGCTCTTTATTTGCGCCGGAGAAATATCGGCTGGACGAAAAAAACCAAGTCGCCCCGTGCAGTGCCGGATGGAGAAGGAAGTCCTTCTGTCACGACCGCTCAGACGGGCGACTTGTTTGAAACGAATTTACGCCAGATTTTACAAGGTGTCAACAGCTCAAAACGGTTCGGGAGATTACTCCGTCTTGTTGACGGTCAAGGAATTTGCGCCGGGACAATATCGTGTGGATGAAGAAAACCCTGTGCGGCTCTACCATCACAGGGTTGAGAAAAATATGACGCTGACTTCCTCAACGGCGGCCCCTGTAGAGCAGGGCGGTACGTCAACATCATCAAACGTCAACAGCTACACCATACGCGAATTAACAACGGGTGTCAATAAAGAAAGAACCGCTTTGGGAAAAGGCGCAGTCTGATCATTCCGTTTCCGGAACCCCTAGCGCGGTCTCGGGCCAAAGCGGTACTGGCTTGAATCTTACGCAGTTCTGGAATGCTGTCAACAGAGAAAATCCTACCATGTACCACCCCGCCCCCGTCGGCACAAAGTCACAGAAATAGAAATAGCGCCCTCTCTGTACGGCAGTCCGTCCGAAAACATCGCTGCCCAGAATGAAAGCGCCATTCGTGGAATAAGCCTAGCCGTTCTCCGTGGGGATGTCAAGCCCACCTAGACGATGTATGGTGAGGGCATAGTTATTTAATGGAATCACTTTATTCATGTATCAATTATACTTTAAGGATGTTATTATTTGCCTGATTTTATCCAATCATAGAGCTTTTGCAGTCTACCTGAAATTAAAAAAAGAGAAATCATAACAGTAAATGTGCTTACATAAAAAATTTGCCAGCTTCGTCCCCCATATCCGTCATTATTCATTAAAACAATAGATGTTATTAAAAAAACTACCAAGCCAGGGGCAAACAGGATAATTCCTATCCTCTGTGATTTTGTTTCTGTGATTTGTTTAAATAATACTTTCAAGCCTATTTGCTTTATTTTTTTATTGTAAAGTATAGTATAGTGATTAAAACAGATAAAAAGGAAAGTATTGAAGTAAGATACAAACAACCGATCTCACGTCTAGTTGCTTGTATATCTTGCATATAGAGTGCTTTTTCTTTTACATTTAACGCTATGCGCTTGTTTTTTTCTTCTTTGGTTAGTGTTTTGTCTTGCCTAGTAAGATTATTATCATCTCTGTAAATTTTTTCTATGTTTCTTATCTCATCATAAAATCTGTTTTCTTTATTTTTGGCAATCATAAATGTAGGGCCTGTTATCACTTCTTGACAAATCACACCGTCGCCTCTATGCTACCTGGATGAAAATCAATAGGTGGCAATTCCGAAAAATTGCTGATTGTTTTCCCCACCCCCGTGGTAATGTTCACTATTCTAGGGCCTGTTATTACTAATTTTAAGTGAGAGCGTTGATATGAAAATAAAAACCATCCACATCACTCTTGTTTGGAGTATGTAAATATTTTTGAAGAAATTTATTGACTCATATTATA
>JAISTW010000080.1 GCA_031272405.1 Desulfovibrio sp.
CCCATTCCCGTTCCGTCAGCGATCTTGTAGGCCTTTTCCTTCGGTTTGGCTGCATCTATCCGATGTCCGGTGAGTATGTTGCTCATGAGGGTATTCTCCTTCTGGCTAAGGGTATCGAGTCCCTATATACCCCCATCCTGTTGATTGTCTATGGATGAGCGCCAAACTCGCCGATTTTTCAAATGTCAAGATTTCCGCAAATGAGAAGGCCTTCCTGGAAATTCTCATTTCCTCGAAAGGCCTTCTTTTTTGTTGCTGGTTGCGGGGGAAGGATTTGAACCTACGACCTTCGGGTTATGAGCCCGACGAGCTACCGAACTGCTCCACCCCGCGTCATTTCATAAAACGCTCCAAGCCACGGGAAGAGATTCCCTTGCGCGATTCGGCAGCATCTTACGCGAAAGATATTTATATCCCCACAGGACGCGGACGTCAAGCCCCGCGGAACATATTTTTTTCGCGCGCGTCAGCATCCGCCGCCGCGCCTCCAAAGGCTGTTTACAAAAAACGCGCGCTCCATTATGGTGAGAGGCAGAACTGGACAGGACAAGCATACCGCGCCATGACACATCCGGATTACGACCAGAAAATGCGGGCCTTCGCCCATGTGCCCGTCAACAGGCTGCCGCCGCAAGGCGCGGGCTTCATTCTGGACGAGCAGGCCCTATGGCTTGAGCGCATAGCGGCTTTCGGCATGGACTGCGCTGTGACCGGCCCCCTGCGGGCCGAGTTGACGGTGCTGCCCGCCGGGATACGCGCGGAGAGCGTCTTTGGGGGCGCGGGAAAAGGCCGCGCCGGAAAGGGCGGCGCGACGCGGGATTTTGGGCACCCTGGAGACGAAGACGCGGAAGAGGCCGTGGGTGGTTGCCTGGTGCGCGGCCGCCTGACCGGGGAAGTCGTCCTGCCTTGCAAGCGCTGCGCTGAAGATGCCCGTGTCTCTATCTCGGCCGATTTTGAGGAATTTGAACCCCTGGGCTCCGGTTCTCTTGCCGAGGAGAGCCGCATTTTTCTTGAGGACGGGCAACCGGTGCTGGACCTCGACGCCCTGTGCTGGGAGGAATTTCTGCTGGCCCTGCCCGAAAGCCCGCTCTGCAGGCCGGACTGCAAGGGGGTGTGCCCCGGTTGCGGAACCAACCTCAACGAGGGCCGCTGCGCCTGCGCCGAACCGGCCCCGGATCCCAGGCTGGCGGTTTTGCGCGCCATAAGGATACCGCCGCGCGGGCGGTCTCAACAGACAAACAACACGGCGTCACAAGAGCGACGACAGGACGCCGAAACACAGGAGGCGACACGCATGGCCCATCTTCTTTCCACCATCCCCCGCGTCCTGCTCATGGGGCCGGGGCCTTCCCTGGTCAACGAGGCCGTGTACACGGCCATGACCACGCCCCTGCTCGGGCACATGGACGCGGAGTTCATCGCCCTGATGAACGCCATCAAGGCCCAGTTGCGCGCCGTCTGCGGCACGGCCAATGAAGTCACCATGCCCATGTCCGGCACGGGTTCCGCCGGCATGGAAGCCTGTTTCGTCAACCTCGTGGAAAAGGGCGACAAGGCGCTCATCCTGCAAAACGGCGTTTTCGGCGCGCGCATGGCCGATGTGGCCAGCCGCCTGGGTGCGGATGTGGACGTGCTGGAATTCGCCTGGGGCACTCCGGTTGTTCCCGAAAAGGTCAAGGAGCGGCTGGCTCAAAAGGCTTACGCCATTGTGGGCATAGTGCATGCGGAAACCTCCACGGGCGTGGAAAACCCGGTGGAGGAAGTCGGCGCTCTGGTGCGGGAAAACGGCGCTCTGTATCTTGTGGACAGCGTGACCGGCTTGGGCGGCATCGAGGTGGCCGTGGACAAATGGGGCGTGGACGCCTTTTACAGCGGCACGCAAAAATGTCTTTCCTGCCCGCCCGGTCTGGCCCCCCTCTCCTTTTCAAAGCGGGCCATGGCCAAACTGAACGCCCGCAAGAGCAAGGTGCCCAACTGGTACCTGGACATATCCCTGCTCACCAAATACTGGGAAGGCCAGACGCGCGTCTACCACCACACGGCCCCCATCTCCATGAATTACGCCCTGTATCAGGCCCTGGCCCTGATTCTGGAAGATGGCCTGCCCAAGGTCTTCGCCCGCCACCGCGCCGCCCACGAAATGCTGGTGGCCGGGCTGGAGGATCTGGGCTTCACCATGTTTGTGAAAAAACCTTGCCGCCTGCCCATGCTCAATCTGGTCGTGCCGCCCGACGGCGTGGACGAGGCCGGGCTGCGCGGCAAGCTGCGCGCGAAACACTATATCGAGCTGGGCAGCGGCCTGGGCCCGCTGGCCGGCAAGGTCATCCGCATCGGGCTTATGGGCGAGACGGCCCGCCAGGAACATGTGGAGAGGCTGCTGACGGCCCTGCGCGCGGAGCTGTAAGCGGAATTTTTCAATCCGTCGGCACGGAAAGGGCCGCCCCTTGCGGGACGGCCCTTTTGTTGTTCGCGTCAGGCTTACGCGAATCTCAGAACTGATACACGAAAGCCAGGTTGATGTTCCACGGGTCCTTCACCTTGTCCTCGCCGCGGCCGTTCATGTCGGAGCGGCCCCAGGCGCCCTTGCCGTGATCAAGGAAGGTGGCGATGTAGCCGCCTTCCAAGTAAATTGAGAAGTTGTCGTACATCTTGTAGACGTTGCGCAGACCGATTTCCAAGGCACTGTCCATAGTGGTCAGGTACAGTTTCTCCATGCCGTTGCCGGCGCCATTGGCCGCCCAGTCCCAACCATTGTCATAGATGTCGTCGCGGGACATTTTTCTGGCCATAGTCGGACTGTTGGTGCCGCCGATATAGTTTATATACAGGGTGTGCTTGAGGTCTTCCACAAAGTAGAAGTCCTTCAAACGCGCGCCGATGCCCCAGGTGCCGTTCCAGGTTCTGCCCATCACGCCTTCGCGGTCGCCGTGGTTCCACAGCGCGCCGGTGCCGGCGAAGAAGGAGTAACCGTTGGTGTTGTTGCCAACGCTGGCATAGGGCAGACGCTCGGAGCCGTTGGAGGGGTCGGAGTCGTCGCCGGAAGCGTACCAGCCATAGAGACCAGGAATGCCCCAATCCAGCTTGTACTCAAAGAGCAGGCTGACCAGCCAGCCCTGGCGGTTCAGGCGGCCGTCGTCAGACCAGGCCACGGAGCCGTAGTTGAAATCCCAAGCGATACGGAAGGGATCAAAGGCCGTCACCTCGCCGGTCAGGCCGAGCCACAGGGCGTCCCCGTAGGAGGACAGTTTTCTCGTGCCGGCAGCGCTGCTGCCGTCCTTGTGGCGCGCGCCGCCCGCGGGCAGCATGCCGCCCGTCGTCTGACCGTAGGATGTCGCGCTACTCATGGAACTGGCGTTCCAATTCGGCCCCAGGGCCGCGTACATGGCCCAAGGGGTCACTTTCACGCCGTCAAAAGACAGGGGGATGAGCAGGGCGAAAGCGGCCACGTTGTCCATGTAATTGTCGCGGTCGGCGCGGTACGCGCCGTTGATCCAATTGCCACCAGTAGTATCAGAATAGTTGTCGTTGTAGGGACGCGCCCAGACGGCGGTGATGCCCACATTGTCGTTGACCTTGTAGCTGGCGGTAATGCCGGCCACGTCGTCACTGAAGACCATGCTTGTGGTGGTGAAGCTGGGCAGATCTATGCCCTGAATGCCCATGCGGATTTTCAGATCGCTCTCCGGCGGCATCCAGTCCAGATAGGCACGGCGCAGTTTGATGCTCCCCGTGTTGTCCGCGCCCAAAGCGCCGCCGCCGGCAGAAAAGTTGCGGTTATTGGTTGTGTCTGCCTTGCCCCACATTGTGGAGCCTATTTCGAAGAACAGGGTGCCGGACAGGGCCTCGGAGGCCACGGCGTCTAACTGCGTACGGAAACGCTGTCTGCCTCGAACTCGTCTTCCCCGCTGGAGTACCCGGTGCGCCCGCCGCCGGTGTACTGGCCGTTCTGACCGAAGTCGAAGGACACGTTCCATTTGCCCTTGACCTTGAAGTCAACGGCGCTTGCGCCGGTTGCAGCGCCAAGCACCAGACCCGCGGCCAACAGTAATGTTGCCAGCTTTTTCATCTGTAACCTTCCTTTCTTTTGCGCCTTGAGCGCGTTTACAAAAAACCTCTCCTTATGAGTTTGCCCGTTTGTGAAAACAGCCTACCGAAGCCTTTCCACAATGCAAGTCTTTTCGTACAAAAATGTCGCGAGCAAATGATATGACCGAATTAGGTAGCACATGAATTGACCGATGAGGAGTCTCAAAAAGGAGGCTCCAAGCGTGCCACGGCACAACTTCATGAGGTAGCTGCCATGAGAT
>JAISTW010000053.1 GCA_031272405.1 Desulfovibrio sp.
AAGCCGTGGCAATACGACAAAGAATTGTACAAGAGACGCAACGAAATAGAGAGGCTTTTCCGCAAACTCAAGGGATTTCGGCGTGTCTTCACGCGATTTGACAAGTTGGCGACCGTATACCGTGGCTTTGTCGTTTTTGCTCTCATCGTGATGGCCCTTAAATAGTATTAACACGCCCTAGGCGGGCCTTGCCCGTCGGCGGCCGTGCCAAAACGCGGGGCGCCTGTTTACCATCCGTAAGTTTTGAGCAGGCCTTCCGCGCGGGCGCGCGACCGGGCTAGGCGTTCGCGCAGGCTTTGCCGATAATTGGCCATATCCGGCTCTTTACGGGCCGCTCCTGTGGCGATGGCGCTTTCGGCGACGGCGGCGGCCACATATTCGATCAGACGCAGGTCAAGAGGTTTGGGAATGACGTAATCCATGCCGAAGGCAAAGTCTTTGGCACCGTACGCTTCAAGCACATGATCCGGCACCGGTTCCTTGGCCAGGGCGGCAATGGCTTTGGCCGCGGCCAGTTTCATGTCCTCGTTGATTTCTCTGGCGCGCACGTCCAGAGCTCCTCTGAAGATAAATGGGAATCCGGACACGTTGTTGATTTGATTGGGAAAATCTGAGCGGCCGGTGCCCATGATGGCGTCGGGGCGAGCTTTTTTGGCGAGGGGATAGGCGATTTCCGGAGTCGGATTGGCGCAGGCGAAAAGCACCGGATAGGGGGCCATCTTTTTGACCATGTCTTCTGAAACCAGATTGCCCCGTGAGAGGCCAAGGAACATGTCGGCGTCCTTGAAGGCTTCGGCCATGCCCGCATAGGCTTTTTCCCCGGCGAATTCCTTTTTTTGCGGGTTGAGGTCCGTCCTTCCGGCGTGTATATGTCCGCGCGAATCAAACATGGCGATATTTTCCGGCGAAACGCCCATCCGCGTGTAAAAGCGTGAACAGGCTATGGCCGCGGCCCCGGCTCCGCTGACCACAATCCGGATGTCTTCAATTTTCTTGCCCGATATTTCAAGGGAATTGATGAGCCCGGCGCCGGAAATGATGGCTGTGCCGTGCTGGTCGTCGTGAAAGACCGGGATGTTCATTTCCTGTTTGAGCCTGTCTTCTATGTAAAAGCATTCCGGCGCCTTGATGTCCTCAAGGTTGATGCCGCCGAAGGTGGGCTCCAGCGCCTTGACGACTTCGCAAAGTTTGTCCGGGTCTTTGACGTCGATGTTGATGTCGTAGCAGTCGACGTCGGCGAATATCTTGAAAAGCACCCCTTTGCCCTCCATAACCGGCTTGCCGGCGTCAGGGCCGATATCTCCCAGGCCAAGCACAGCCGTGCCGTTGGAGACGACGGCGACCAGATTGCCTTTGCCGGTGTATGTGTAGGCAAGCTCCCTGTCTTCATGGATGGCCTTGCAGGCATCGGCGACGCCGGGAGTGTAGGCCAGGGAGAGGTCTTTCTGATCCCGGCAGGGTTTGACCGGCATCACTTCAATTTTACCGGGACGCACTTTGGAATGGTAGTCCAGACTTTCTTGGGTGGTGATCAGATCCATGTTCCGTCTCCTTGTCGTGTGCTTGTGTGGCGGAACGCCGGGCTGTCATGTTCCATCCCGGCATCCCGCAGGGTATGGACTAAATTCGACAGCAAAATAACAAAAATAAGCATGATTGAAAAGGGGCATATTGGTTGACAGAACAGAAAGCGGTCAAATGTCTGGGGGCTTTGCGGGAGGCTGTCTCCGCGTCATCTGTCCGCGCCGGATTTTTGCAGGCGCAGGCTGAGTTCGGTCACAATGGCGTCTTCATAGTCCATGACGAAAGATACGCCCAGATGCAGTTCTGTGGAAAAAATGCGCTCAATGCGCTGAGTCTCTTCCCATATTTCCATCAATTCCTCGTCGCTGAGCGTTTTGATGCGCTCGGGAAAGGATATTTCATCGTCAAAGGGAACGCATGACCCCATTATTCACACCCCCTGTCCATGTCGGCCTGCGTGAAAAGTTGCTCTGTCTTGACCAGGCGCAGACGCGGCCGCAGTTCGTCTTCCGGGCCGAGAGGAGAGAGCGCGGCGCAGCAAAAGGCCAAAGGGGAAAGATACAATGTACGCCAGTCCGCGACAAATGTCACGAACCCGGCGTTGCGCTCGCCGTCGGCGCGCCAGCTGCTCAGGATGGGCCGTATGTCGTCGCCGCGCGCGCCCTTTTTTGTCGCGCGCACGCAGGCGAAAGAAGGTCTGGCGGCGAAGGTCTCGAAACAGTGGACCAACCCGGATATGTCCGTCATGCCCGAGAGGTCCGCGTTCATGAGGCGCAGATTGAACTTTTCCGCCGGGGCCGGCAGAATGCGCGCGCGCACGGGCATCCGCTCCACGCGGGTGACATCCATGCCTGGCGGCAGAAAGAGTCTCCCGGAAATTTCTTCGGCGGACACGGCTTGTCGCAGGGTAATGACAAACCATTCGGCCAGGCTCTCCACGCCAACCGGCAGGGCCCGTCCGAAGGAAAGCAGGGGCAGCGGGTGAAAGCCTCGTGAAAAGGCCAAGGGAAGCCCGGCGCGTCGCAAGGCGCGGTCCAGAACGGCCTGAAGTTCCAACTGGCTCAGAAAGGAGCTTGTTCCCGCCTTGGTGTGCCAGACCCGCCAGGTTTCCGCCTTGACGGCGAGGGATTGTTCTATGTTCGGCGGTTTGTTGGGGCTGGGGCGGCAGACCATATGTCCGCGTTCGTCGTAGGCGGGCCGATGTGTTTTCTGGTCGCGCCGCGGCAGGTTGAGCCGGTTGCCGACAGGCGTATTGTCCCGTCCGCGGGCCAGACGCGACGGCGAAGCCTTGTCGTCGCAGACGCCGCATTGCCGGCAGACGCCGTAGCGGCAGTCCTCGGTGGTTTTCGCGCCGTCGGGGTCGAGAGCCCGTTCGCGCTCGCGCAGCAGAAATTCTTCCGAGATGCCCGCTTCCAGGTGACTCCAGGGCAGCGGCGCGCCCGGGATACGCGGGCCGGTATAGCGCTGTGGATCAAGTCCGCATTCTTTCATGGCCGCAAGCCAAGGGGCGATGTCAAAGCCGTCGGCCCAGCTGCAGAATACCGCCCCCTTGCGCCAGGCTGTCTCCACCACGTCGGCCATGCGCCTGTCCGCCCGGGAAAGCAGACCTTCCAGCAGGCACATGTCCGGTTCATGCCAGCGCAGCTTCAGACATTTTTGTCCTTTGAACAGGCCGCGCAGAAGTTGGATGCGGCGTCGCATTTCCTCGGGGGATATCTGCGCCTCCCACTGGAAGGGCGTAAAGGGTTTCGGCGTAAAGGGGGCCACGGCCGCCGTCACCGTCACGCGGGGGCCGCCGCGCGCGGCATCGCGCACTTTGCGGCACAGTTCCGCAATGGCCGCGATGTCATCGTCCGTTTCCGTGGGCAGGCCGATCATGAAATAGAGCTTCACCTGCCGCCAGCCGTGTTCCAACAGTTTCTGCGCGTGCAGCAGCAGGTCTTCCTCTGTCACTCCTTTGTTTATCACATCGCGCAGCCGCTGGGAACCGGCTTCCGGAGCCAGGGTCACCCCGGTGCGGCGCAGGGCGGCCATACGCTCCATAATCTCGTCGTCAATGGATCCCACGCGCAGGGAGGGCAGGCACAGGCTGATTTGTTCGGCCGCGCAGCGCTCCAGGGAACTCAGACACAGGCCCTTCAGGGCTGAGAAATCGCCGACACTCAGGGACAGAAAGGAGATTTCGTCAAAACCGGTGCAGGCCAGGCACTCGCGCAGAGTGTCCAGAATGCCCTGCAGGGAGCGTTCCCTGGCCGGGCGATAAGTCATGCCGGCATGGCAGAAACGGCAACCGCGCGTGCAGCCGCGCGCTATTTCCAGGGACAGGCGGTTGTGCACGGCGCCCAAAGGCGTGACTTGCCGCGTCGGATAGGGAGCCTTGTCGATGTCCGCGACAATGCGTCGCGCGGGACGGGCGTGGTCAAAAAAACGCGGAATGGGCGGCCGGTCGGGGGAGGGCGGGTCATCAAACAGCGACGGCACATAGATGCCGGGGATGAGACGCGCCTCCTCCAGCAGACGGCCGCGCGTCCAATCCGCGTCCAGAGCCTTTTCCAGCAGGGTCAGCAGTTCAGGGAGAATTTCTTCCCCGTCCCCTATGGCCATGACGTCAATAAACGGCGCCAACGGCTCCGCGCTCAGCAGGGCTCCGCCGCCGGCGATGATCAATGGGCACTGTCTCAGAGACTGCGGCCTGTCGGCGGCGCGCAGGGGAATGCCGGCCAGATCCAGCATATAGAGAATATTCGTATAACAGAGTTCATGGGTGACGGAGAAGGCCAGACAGTTGGTCGCGGCCAAGGGCGTGTCTGACTCAAGGGTGCAGAGGGGGGCCTTGCGGGATCGCAACACATCCGCCACCTCCCGTTCCGGGGCCATGACGCGTTCCGCCAGCCAGCCGGGGACCCTGTTGACTATGCCGTAGAGTATTTTTTGGCCCAAGTAGGACATGCCTACCTCATAGGTGTCCGGAAAGGCCAGAGCGACAGTCAGACGCACGTCGACCGGATTCTTGCGGCAGACGCCGTCTTCTAGACCAGCGTAGCGGCTTGGCTTGGGAAAGAGCGGCAGCAGTTCTCGCATGGCGGCGACAAAAGGGCAGCCAGAAAGCCGCCTCTTTTATGTTCTGAACGTGGGGAACTCAGGTGATCAGACCGCTGCCGCCGACGCCGGGCGCAGCGCCGAACTGGAGTTTGCCGAGACCGCCGGCCACAGTGAGGTTGGTCGCGGCTTCAATGTATTTGTCCTGCAATTCCTTGGGGGTGTCTTTGTATCTGTACAGAAAGGCGGAGCTTTCAAGCGTGCCGCTGAAATTCGGTTCAAAGGGATAGCCGTAAGGCAATATCATCATTTGCACGCCCTGTTGCGTCGGCACGGTTTGCAGGGACGCCACGTCGTTGAGGCAATCCTTGCCCTCGTCGTACTTGCCGATGACAAGCTCGCCGGTCACCAGTTTCATCAGGCGGATGTCGTAAGCCATACCAATTTCCTCGGTTGTTTTTAGAGATTTTCGGATGTCTGCTCCCCACACATTCCGATGAAATAGCGGTGCAGGCGCATGTCTCGCGTGAGTTCGGGATGAAAGGACGTAGCCAGTGTTCTGCCTTGACGCACGGCCACTGCCCGACCGTCGACGCTTGCCAGAACACGGATTTGCGGGCCGACGCGCGTGATGACGGGAGCCCGGATAAAGACGCCCGGGAAAGGCGCGTCGCCGATTTCCGGAATGGAGAGCGGCGCTTCAAAGCTGTCCGCCTGCCGCCCGAAGGCGTTGCGCCTGGCAGAGGCATCCAGCGCGCCCAAGCTGGGCTGATCGGAGTTTTCAATGGTTTTGCACAGCAGAATCAGCCCGGCACAGCTGCCGTAGGCAGGCATGCCCGCTTGCAGTCGTTCCTTGAGAGGCGCAAGCATGTCCAGCTCCACAAGCAGTTTGCCTATGGTCGTGCTTTCTCCGCCGGGGATGATCAAGGCGTCAATGCCGTCAATGTGGCCGCGCTGTCGCAGTTCACGAACCCGCGCGCCCACGCGGCGCACAGCCGCCGCATGTTCGCGGAAGGCGCCTTGTAGGGCCAGTACGCCGACAGTCAGCACGTTACCAGCCTCTTTCCTGCATGCGTTCAGCCGGAGCAATAGAGGAAATTTCCAGGCCCGACATGGCCTCGCCCAGATCATGCGATATTTCCGCCAGCACACCGTAATCCTTGTAGTTGGTCACGGCCTGGACTATGGCTCTGGCGCGTTTTTCCGGCTGGTCGGATTTGAAGATTCCGGAGCCCACAAAAACTCCGTCGCAACCTAGGTGCATCATCAGGGCGGCGTCCGCAGGCGTGGCGATGCCCCCGGCCGCGAAATTGACCACCGGCAGGCGGCCTTTCCTGCGCACGGCCAGGGCCGCTTCCAGCGGGGCGCCGCAATTTTTGGCGTAGTTGGCGACTTCGTCCTCCGGCAGGGCGCACAGGATGCGTATTTCGTCCATGACCTGACGACAGTGGCGCACGGCCTCCACCACATTGCCGGTGCCCGGCTCGCCCTTGGTGCGTATCATGGCCGCCCCTTCGGCGATGCGGCGCAAAGCCTCGCCCAGATTGCGGCAGCCACAGACGAAGGGCACAGTGAAAGCCCGTTTGTCTATATGGTGTTTGTCGTCAGCCGGGGTAAGAACTTCGCTTTCATCTATATAGTCAACGCCTAGGGCTTCCAGGATGCGCGCTTCCACAAAATGGCCTATGCGCGCCTTGGCCATGACCGGAATGCTGACGGCATCCATGATGCGTTTGACCACCGTGGGGTCGGCCATGCGCGCCACGCCGCCTTGGGCGCGGATGTCCGCCGGCACGCGCTCCAGGGCCATGACGGAGCAGGCGCCGGCGTTTTCCGCGATTTTTGCCTGCTCGGGCGTTGTGACGTCCATGATGACGCCGCCTTTCAGCATCTCGGCCAAACCCGTTTTCAGGCGAAGAGTACCCTTCATAATGCGCAACTCCTTGGAGAATGCTTCAAAAAATAAATGTACAAAGCAAAAACAGTAAGGTGTCACAATGTGTCCGCAATGTCAATATATCCGCGGCGCGAGTGTATAACTTTTAGAATGACATACCATGGTAAAAATGCTATCTTTGTCCCATCAAGGAGGCACTATGGAACTAGGCTTTGCTAACAAATAATTTCAGCCAATTTTTTATGGCTGCCAAGATTATGAACCCGGCGAAGTGGGTGGCTTTCTTGTCATAGCGGGTCGAAACTCGACGATTTTCTTTGAGC
>JAISTW010000056.1 GCA_031272405.1 Desulfovibrio sp.
CTTCTTGTTCCGTACATCGACAAGAATGCGGACATGAAAACCATCATCTGGGACACCATCCGCATCAGCGGCGGCAACGACAGCATTATCAGCAAAGCCGCCAAGAAGATGTTGCAGAATGAGCAGATTGTCACGAAATGGGCTCCGGCTCTGCTCCTGATGGAACTCGACAATGTGCTGTGGCGCGAAAAGGACAGCATCCCCGTCAAAACGCTCTGGGAGTACCTTTGCACCTATTGCTATCTCCCGCGCCTCTCAGGCGAGAGCGTCCTCATGGACGCCATCCAGACAGGCCTTAACTCCACGGAGTATTTTGCCTTCGCCTCCGGCTTTGACGGCAACCGCTACATCGACCGGAAGCTGAACCAGTACGTCGGCATTATCGAGCGGTCGGGTATGTTGGTGAAACTCGCTGTCGCTAAGAAGCAGATTGAAGAGGAAGAAGCAAAGCGGCAGGCAGATGCGGCGGCAAGAGCGGCGCAGATGGGCGGCGCGAGCATTCCCGCAAGCGTAAGCGGCGAGGGATATACCCCATCAACTATATACCCGACAGAACCAACGGGAGCGGGAACGCAAGAAGTACATGAATCGCCCGCAGCCGAGCAGCCGAAAAACAAGCGGTTCTTTATGTCCGCTGACCTCGACACAACAAGGATAAACCGCGACGTTCAGAAATACGTTGAGGAGATAATCCAGCACCTGACTTCGGTTGACGGCGCAACGGTCAAAGTATCGCTCGAAGTCGAGGCGATATCCAACGCCGGTTTCTCGCAGCAGACTATGCGGACAGTCACCGAAAACTGCCGGACACTGCGTGTGCGGTCGTTTGGGTTTGACGACGAATAGGACTTCAGGCGCCGTGACGAAACCCGTGTCCGAAAATGCGTTTGGGAGAAAACGACTGGAAATTCCAAAAAAAGAGTTGACGGGAACTCCCGATAAGGCTAGAAAACTCAATGCCTCATGAATTTGCAGGAGCGTAGCTCAGGTGGCTAGAGCACTTCCTTGACACGGAAGGGGTCAGCAGTTCAAGTCTGCTCGTTCCTACCACAAATTTATTAACCAGGGCGAAGGTGTTTTCGCTCTGGTTAATAAATTTTTGCGCAAGTGCCCAAACTCGGAAATACGGTGTGAATTCGGGGGCAAAAACGCTTTTTCGGAGTATGGAGATGGATGTCCGTGTGGAAGGGCAGGTGGTGAAGGCCACTTGCGGGGAAACAGCCGAAACTGTTTTGCGTGAGGTTTTGAGCGGCAAAAGGTTCAAGACCGCGGTCGCCGTGAACGCTCTTTGCGGCGCGCGGACATGCCTTCTTGACCTTTCCGCCCCGTTGCCGGCCGACTGCTCGGAACTTTCGCCCGTATACGCCGATTCCCCCACGGGCCTCGCCCTGATCCGCCACTCGACGGCGCACGTCATGGCGGCGGCGGTCAAAAAACTTTTTCCGGCCGCCAGGGTGACGATCGGTCCGGCCATAGACACCGGTTTTTATTACGATTTTGATGTCGCCCGCCCTTTTTCCGAGGATGATTTTCCCGCCATTGAAGAAGAAATGCGTAAAATCACAGCCGCCCGGTTGCCCTTCACGCGCGAAACCATGACAAAGGACGCAGCCTTGCGGCTGTTCCGCGAGGCCGGGGAACAATACAAGGTTGAAATTGTCGAAGGCATTGAAGCGGACACGGTTTCCCTGTACACCTGCGGCGATTTTACGGATTTGTGCCGCGGACCGCACCTGCCGCACACGGGTTTCGCCGCCGCCTTCAAACTTTTGTCCACAGCCGGGGCCTACTGGCGCGGGGATGAAAAAAACAAAATGCTTTCACGCATTTACGGAACAGCCTTTTCCGACGACAAGACCCTGACGATTTGGCTCAAGCAGCAGGAAGAAGCCAAACGGCGCGACCACCGCAAACTGGGGCGGGAGCTCGAATTTTTTTCCTTTCAGGAAGACGTGGCGCCCGGCATGGTTTTTTGGCTGCCCCGGGGGATGCTCGTCCGGAGCATCCTGGAGGATTTCTGGCGCAAGGAGCACCTGAAGCGCGGCTACGACATGGTGCAGGGACCGCAGCTTTTGCGTGTGGAGACTTGGCGGAAGTCGGGCCATTATGACCATTATCGTGAAAACATGTATTTCACGAGCATCGAAAAGGACGCTTACGGCATCAAACCCATGAACTGCATAGCCCACATGCTGATTTACAAAAACGCCCTGCGCAGCTACCGCGACCTGCCCCAGCGTTATTTCGAACTCGGCGTGGTGCACCGCCACGAGAAAAGCGGAGTGTTGCACGGTCTTTTGCGCGTCCGGCAGTTCACCCAGGACGACGCGCATATTCTCTGCGCGCCGGAGCAGCTTGAGGGAGAAATCCTTTCCGTCATCCATCTGATCCGCGATCTGATGGGGCTTTTTGGTTTTGAATACAAAGTGGCCGTCTCAACACGGCCCGAAAGCAGCATAGGCACCGACGAAGCCTGGGAGATGGCCACGGCCGCCCTGATCCAGGCTGTGGAGAAAGCGGGTCTCCCCTATGCGATCAATGCCGGAGACGGCGCCTTTTACGGCCCCAAAATCGACGTGCGCCTTTTGGACTGCATCGGGCGCGAGTGGCAGTGCTCCACCATACAGGTAGATTTCACCTTGCCGGAACGCTTTGATCTGACCTATACAGGGCAGGACGGCGCGCGCTATCGGCCGGTAATGGTGCACAGGGCCATCATGGGCTCGCTGGAGCGTTTCATCGGCGTGTTGATAGAGCATTATGCCGGCGCTCTGCCCGCCTGGCTGGCGCCGGAGCAGGCCCGGGTGCTCACCGTGACGGAGGCCGGCGACGCGGCGGCCCTGCATTTGCGCGACGAGCTTGCGGCTGCCGGAATTCGCGCCGATATGGACATCCGCAATGAAAAACTGGGCTTCAAGGTGCGGGAAGCCCAACTGGCGAAAACGCCCTATATGCTGGTAGTGGGTGAAAAGGAGGCGCTGATGGGCGGGGCGAACGTGCGTCTGCGCGGTGGTGAAAATTTGGGGCTTAAATCCGCCGGGGAAATCGTCGCCCTTATCCGGGCGGATGCGGAGGAGCCTTTCAAACAAGGAGGGATGCGCTATAGCTTCACCTAACATAAGACAACGGCGTGAACTGCCGCAGGATACCGTGCGCCGAAACGAGATGATACGAGCGCGCGAGTTGCGTGTTATCGGCGTTGAGGGTGAGCAGCTCGGCATTTTGCAGCGCGGCGACGCCATTGCCATGGCCAAGGAGGCCGGTCTGGATCTCGTTGAAGTGGCCGCGACTTCAGACCCCCCTGTCTGTCGCATAATGGATTACGGCAAATTCAGGTACGAGCAGCAAAAAAAGAAGCAAGAAGCCAGAAAAAAACAGACAGTGGTGCAGATCAAGGAAATCAAGGTTCGTCCCAAGACGGACGATCATGATTACGAGACAAAATTGCGTCATATACGCCGTTTTCTGGAAGACGGGGATCGGTGTAAAATTTCAGTTTTCTTCCGCGGCAGGGAAATTGTGCACAAGGATCGTGGTCAGGACATGCTTGACCGCGTGGTGCGCGACCTTGCGGATGTGGCCAAGGTGGAGCAGGAAGCGCATGCGGAAGGCCGCATGCTGCAAATGTTGCTTGTGCCCAAAAAATAGTCTGGCGGAAACGTCGCCGTTGAAAGCCGCCCCAGGCTTGTGGCACGGAATGTTCGGACCGGATAATTATGTGGAACACATGGATACCATCAGGAGAATGACAACATGCCGAAAATCAAAACACGCCGCGCGGCCGCCAAGCGTTTTCAACTGACGGGCAGCGGCAAATTCAAACGTCGTCGCCAGAACCTGCGGCATATTTTGACAAAAAAGGCGGCCGGTCGCAGAATGCGCTTGGGCAAAGCCACGTTGGTGGACAGCGCCAATGAGAAGGCCGTTCGTCGCATGCTTCCCAATGGTTGAACGCGGTTGAGCCCGTAATCGCCGCAATATTCGCCCGGCGGGCATGAACCTCCGCCTCGACCGGGAAGAAGGAGGATACGCAGATGCGTGTGAAGAGAGGACTGGCCGGACATCGCCGGCACAAGAAATACCTGAGCGCCGCCAAGGGCTTTCGCGGCGGTCGCAGTCGTTTGTACCGCACGGCCCGCGAGGCTGTGGAGCGTTCCATGCAGTACGCATACGAGGGGCGCAAGAACCGCAAACGCGATTTCCGCGCTCTCTGGATTTTGCGCATCAACGCCGGGGCGCGTCTGAGCGGGCTGTCGTACAGCCGTATGATGCACGGTCTCAAGTTGGCCGGTATTGCCCTGAACCGTAAGACGCTTGCCGATATGGCCGTTTACTGCAAGGAGGATTTCGCTCATGTGGCCGGTTTGGCCAAGGCCGCGCTGAAATAAATCCCTTCACGGATGCTTGTTCGCTTCGGCGGGGCCGGATTTATGCGTCGAGCTTTGACCTTCAAGTATCTGTTGACAAATCCTTGCAATGGGATCGGCGCAAGACGGATAAACTTCACAGACAACCGGCAATCTCAAGCTTGAAAAGCCGCGGGTAAAATGATGAACCTTGTCAGCGTACTGGAAAATCTTGTCGGAGAACTGGAAGAAGGACTGGGCAAGGCTGAGGACGCCCAGGCTCTGGAATCGCTTCGCGTGGATATTTTGGGGCGCAAAGGGCGTTTGGCGCAGATCATGTCGCGCCTGCCCTCTCTGCCGCCGGATGAGAGGCCGGCGGTGGGACTGGCGGCCAACAGCGTCAAGGAGCGTTGCAACGCCCTGTTTGAGGAGCGCCGGAAAATTCTGGCGGCAGCCAGAGAAACGGCGACCTTGACAGGTTTCGATCCCACCTTGCCGGGCCTGGCGCCCCGGCGTGGTTCTCTGCACCCTGTAACGCTGATTACTGAGGAGATATGCGGAATTTTCAGCGTCATGGGTTTTGACGTGGCTGCAGGACCGGAAGTGGAAAACGACTATTACAATTTCGAAGCCCTCAATATGCCGCCGGAGCATCCCGCTCGGGATATGCAGGACACGCTCTACATTACGGACAAGGTTCTTCTGCGCACGCATACTTCGCCTGTGCAGGCGCGCGCCATGACAACGCGGCGACCGCCTCTGTCCATTATCGTGCCGGGCAAGGTATACCGCCGCGATTCGGATTTGACGCATACTCCCATGTTCCATCAGGTCGAGGGCCTTATGGTGGACAAGGGCATCAGTATGGCCCATCTGCGCGGCGTATTGACCTCCTTCGTGCGCTCCGTTTTCGGCGTGCGCACGCGGGTGCGTTTTCGTCCCAGTTTTTTCCCCTTCACGGAGCCGTCTGCCGAGGTGGACATTTCCTGCCGCCTGTGCGAGGGAAAAGGGGAGCGGAGAGGCGAGGCCTGTCGCGTCTGCAAGGGGACGGGCTGGGTGGAAATACTGGGTTGTGGTATGGTAGACCCGGCTGTTTTCGCCGCCGTCGACTATCCTGAAAACGTGAGCGGCTTTGCCTTTGGTCTTGGCGTGGAGCGCGTGGCGATGCTCAAATACGGTATCGGCGATTTGCGTATGTTTTTTGAAAATGATCTCCGTTTTTTGCGGCAGTTTGCCTGACGACATGTATGTGCACGGCGGGAGACATTGATTTTGGCGAAAAAATTTTCCATGACGCGACGATTTCTGTGCGTCCCGGTTTTGTGTGCAGGGCTTATGCTGCCGGCCAGCCCGCTTTGGGCGGCCTCAGCCTATAGTCCCAGACATTCCGGCCTTGAACCGCCCGGCGGGCCGCGTCCGTCCCAGACTCTGCCAGGCAGGAACATGTCGCGGACGCCAGGCGGGGGCATGGGCTATACCGACGCCTACGGCAACACCATTGACGACGTGCGGCCGGAAGAACCAAAAAGCGGATCCCGTTTGAACCCTGGCGCGTATGGCCTTCGGGACCGGGAAACGCCGGAACGTCCCTTGCCTGACCCCCAACCGCCGCGGCCCATGTGGTCTTTTCAGTAACAGGAATGACGTATGTTGCTTTCTCTTTCATGGTTGCGTGAGTTCACTCCCTATGAGGGCAGCGCCCAGGCCCTGGGCGACAGATTGACCATGCTGGGGCTGGAGCTGGAAGACATCCGCAATCCTTACGCGGCCATCAACGGCATTGTCGTCGGGGAAGTGGTGGAATGCCGCGCTCATCCGGAATCAAACCACCTGCATTTGTGCCGCGTGAATGCCGGACAGGGAGAGCTTCTGGATATTGTTTGCGGCGCGCCCAATGTGGCGGCAGGCCAAAAGGTTCCTGTGGCTCTTGTTGGAACGCGCCTGCCTGACGGTACGGCGATCAAAAAAGCCAGGTTGCGCGGCGTGCTTTCCTGCGGCATGATTTGCTCCGAGCGGGAGTTGGGCCTGGCTGACGATCACAGCGGCATCATGGTTCTGCCGGATGCGGCCCACCCCGGTCAGCGTCTTGTGGACGCCCTTGAACTTGATACGGAGGTTCTGGATATTTCCGTGACGCCCAACAGGGCGGACTGTTTGTCCGTGTTGGGGCTTGCGAGGGAAACGGCCGGCGCTTTCGGATTGCCGCTGATCATACGGGAGGCGCCCGCGTTCGAAAGGACGGGACCAGATTTGGCGGTTCCTCTTGAAATAGAAGACGCGGATCTTTGCAGACTGTACGCGGGGCGCGTCATCTCAGGCATCCGTGTGGCCCCGTCGCCCATGCGCGTGCGTCAGCGGCTTAATGCCGTCGGTGTCAGGGCCATTTCCAATATTGTCGATGTTACCAACTATATTTTGTTTGAATGTGGCCAGCCTTTGCATTCTTTTGACATGGACAAGCTTGATGGCGGACGCATTGTCGTGAAAACGGCCCGCGATGGAGAAAAATTCACCACTCTTGACGGGCAGGAGCGCGTGTTGACCGCCGGGGATCTCTGCATATGCGACGCCGGACGCATTGTGGGGCTGGCCGGCGTCATGGGCGGACTGAATACGGAAATCAGCGCGGAAAGCCGTAACGTCTTTCTGGAAAGTGCTGTTTTCAAGCCGGAGTGCATCCGGAAAACCTCCCGGCGTCTGGGTCTTTCTTCAGAAGCGTCCTATCGTTTTGAGCGGGGCATTGATCAGGAGCGCACCGTTTGGGCCCTGGAGCGCGCCTGTGCCATGATGGCCGAGTTCAGCGGCGGGATGGTGTGCAAATCTCTTTCCAGGCTCGAACCCAAACCCTTTGTCCCTGTCGAGATAAGCTTCCGACCCGAAAAGGCCGGTGAACTGCTCGGTTTGAAACCGGACGGGAAGTTTTGTCTTGCGACGCTCACCGGTCTCGGGTGCCGCGTGGAAGAAAGGCAAGGCGGTCCGTGGCGGGTGAGCCAGCCCAGTTGGCGGCCGGATATCACCCGGGAAGCGGATCTGGTGGAGGAAGTTGGGCGCATGTACGGTCTGGACGCCATCGTCCCCGTATTGCCGCCGATACGTGGGAAATTGGAAGACGCCGGAAGGCCGGAGTCTGAATTCGCCTTTTGGACTCGCGTCAAACGCTGGGGCGTCGGTCTTGGCCTCAACGAAGCAGTGAACTACAGTTTTGTCGGCCATAAGGATCTCGACCACCTTGGCCTTGCGCGGGAAGGGCGCATATCCATACTCAATCCTCTTTCCGCAGAGCAGGATGTCCTGCGCACAACGCTCGCGCCGGGCCTGCTTCAGGCCTTGCGCAACAATCTGGCCCAGGGGGCGGCGGGCGTGCGGCTTTTTGAGCTGGCCCATGTTTTTGAAGAACCACAAGGTGAAAGTCCAACGCGCGATGGTTTGCCTGTCGAGGCGAAGGAGACGGGAAAGATAGGGATACTGCTTTACGGTTCGCGTTATGACGACGCCTGGCCCCATGAGGAAGCGGATGTGACATACAGCGACATCAAGGGAATGGTGGAGCATCTGTTCCATTTCCTGCGCCTGCCTCTCCCGGATTTCGAACTGGCCGGCGAACACTCGAGTTTTGCTCCCTGCGTCAACCTGGTCCTGAATAGCCAAAATCTTGGTCTTATTGGCCGCGTCCGGTCGGAGCAGGCCGAAAATTTCCACGCCCGCAAGGAAGTTTGGCTGGCCGAGTGCGATCTGGACGCGATGCGCGTCCTGCACGACGCGGCGCGCATTGTCTTTTCTCCATTGCCTGTCTATCCGCCGGTACGACGCGATATTACGATATTGGCCGGGGATGGCCTGCGCATCGGCCAGGTGCTGGATTGTTTGCGCGCGTTTCGGTCGCCGTTTTTGTCCGATGCTGTTCTCGTGGATATTTTCGAGCCGTCGCCGGGGGACCGCCGTCTGACATTCCGGCTGACATTCAGGCATGCCCACAGAACCTTGAAGGATGCGGAAGTGGACAAAGAGCGGGAAAAAATTGCACAATGTCTTGTAAAGACTTTTGGCGTGAGCGTATGATTTCAAGCCCGGACTTGGCGATGGGGGCCTGATGTCGGAAAAAACATACCGTATCGGCGAGGCGGCGGAATTGCTCAACCTGAAAACGCATGTGCTGCGTTTCTGGGAGACGGAGTTCCCGCAGCTTTCGCCAACCCGCACCGACAAGGGGCAACGGCTTTACACGGAAGGCGATATGACGCTCCTGCGGCGTATACGGCAACTGCTGCATGAACAAGGCATGACCATTGAGGGGGCGCGGCGTGTGCTGGAGGGCAGCGCGGTGCTGGATGAAAACATGCCGGGACGCCTGGCCGCGGTGCCGGACCCGGCCTTTATCCAGATGATTGTCCGGGAAATATCCGGGGTGCGGCATTTGCTGGGGAAGGTGCGGGACTGAAGGCGGGTATGGTTATGTGTTGGGCGGCCCATCCTCGGCGGTGTTTTCGTTCGTCTTGACAGAGTCGAGCAGTACCAGGAAAGAAAATTCGCTGCCTTGTCCAGGAATGGAGCTTGCGGATATCTTCCCGTTCATGAGTTCCACAAGCGCCTTGCAGATGGCAAGGCCAAGACCGGTACCGATGGGTTCCTGGCGATCTGAAATATCCGTTTGAGCGAAAGGCTGGAAAATCCGCCCCATTTGTTCTTCCGTCATGCCTGTGCCCGTATCGCGCACAGCGCAGCGCAGAAGGATCTTACTTCCGGGTTGTTGGGTGTAGGCCTCTGCGGACAGACTGATAGTGCCGTTTGAGGTAAATTTGGCGGCGTTGTCGACCAGGTTCAACAACACTTGTGAAAGGCGCTGCTCATCGCCTTTGACGAAGCGGGGCAGGTTGTTTTTCTGTTCAAAAACCAGCTCGTTGTTCCGGGCCTCCACATGCGGAAGGGTCAGGTTCCTGATGTTTTGCAAGGCTGCATGGAGATCGAAAACGCGTTTCTCAATTTCCATTTTTTGTGCCTCAATGCGTGAATAATCAAGGATGTTGTTGATAATGCCGAGCAGGCGGGAGGCCGACGAGTCGATTTTTTTCAGATAGTCAAGATGAAGCTGCGGCGCATCAGCCAGAAGAGCCGAATGCGTCAGATCCAGAACGCTGTCCACAGGAGTGCGCAATTCATGGCTCATGCGCTCCAGAAAAGATTTCTGGGCGAGGTTTGTGGCCGCGGCGACTTCCAGCGCCTTGCGGTCCGTGATGTCGGTGGCCACCATCATGAGGGCGTCACGGTAATTGTTCCAGCGGATAATGCGCCATCTCGCGAAGAAGTCGCGATTGAACTGTTTACGATGGACTTCCCGGGAGACAATGGCGTCCGGAGTCTCCTTGTCAAGAAGTTTCGCGGGACAATCCGGGCAGGGATCGTCACGCAGCATCAGGCTTTTGTAGCATCGGCCGGTGGTGTTTATTCCACCGTGTAAATTCTTGGCGTATGAATTGAGGAAAAGAATCTCGTATGTTTTCGCGTCGCACACATAGATGACGGCATCCACGTTATCCATGACGGTTTGCAGCGTCTGGGCCGTCTCATATATTTTCTTGTTGGAGCGTTGCACTTCATCCGCCATGCTGTTGATGCTCAGAGCCACGTCCTTCATCTCATTGTTCAGGGGGGGGATACGCCGGGAGATGTCCTGCTGCAGCGTGCGCACGCCGTTAACGAGAGAATCGATGGAGTGGGACGTCCGACGCAGCAACAGGGAAAAAACACAGCCGCTCAAGATGGCGCACAGGAACAATATGACCGCGATTCTGTTTGTTATGGCCTCTGTGCTTTCCTGGACATCCGCAAGCGTTTGATTGGCCCAGATATAGCCGATAACGAGCCCGTTGCGGGAAATCGGCCGCATGGCGTTCATGATATCGCCGCGCACCATGCTGCCGAAAGACGTGTTCTGGGTGTTGGTCGCCATGACCTTGCGGCCTGGATGATCCAAGCCTATGGCGCGGCCGACGAAGTCTCCGAATTTGCTTGACGGGCCGTATGTGACGATGGCGTCAAGCTCCCGGGAATAAAAACCGATGCCCAACGTATCCAGGGAATCTCCGATTTCGTCGGTGGCCGGTGCGAGTTCCTTGTTGAGTATGCGGATTTTTTCCTCATCGGAGGCATTGGTCGCTTTGTGACGAAGCAATATGGCGTCGTAGCCGCCGGCTTCCAGCCTGGCGTCCAACTGCTTCGCGTAGCCTTGCAGAAAATATTCTTTTTGGTTGAGAATCGCCGAACTTGCCTGGTTGCTGACAATATAACCCACCGAAGCGCATAGAACGACAATGATGAGCATATAGGCCAACAAAATTTTATGTTGGAATGAGAGAGCGTTTTTTTTCACGTGTTATATCCGGAAATAAAAATTCGCGTGGCGCACTGTTGCTGAGTCCTATTCGTTTCAGCTATTCATGAAGAAAATGTTCGCCCTTGTCAAGAAATCAAAAATGTTCTTCCAAGGGCGGCCAGATTAGACTGTCGTCCCCGCGCGGAGCGTGTTTCACGTCGGAAGGCGCCAGATGCGTCAGCCTGCCTTTTTTGCTGATGCGTCCTTGCGCCAGCCACTGCAAGGCCTGCGGGTATATGCGGTGTTCCAGGGCGTGCACGCGCGTCATCAGGCAGTCAAGCGTTTCGCCGGCTTTCACGGGCGTCGCGGCCTGAATAATGATTGGGCCGCTGTCCACAGCTTCTTCCACAAAATGAACGGTGCATCCGGACAATGTTACCCCGTAAGCCAAAGCATCCGCTCCGCCGTGCAAACCGGGGAAACTTGGCAGCAGGGCAGGGTGAATGTTGAGCACGCGACCTTCAAACGCCTGGAGAAAACCGGCTGTGAGAAGGCGCATATAGCCGGCCAGCACAATGTATTCGGCGCCGCTCTTTTTGAAAGCGTCCGCCAGGGCCGCATCATAGGAGGTTCTGTCGGGCCAGAGAGCATGATCAAGCAACGTGTGGGGGATATTTGCCCTGCGCGCGCGTTCCAGCACGCCCGCTCCGGGTCTGTTGCAGGCCACAAGACACACGCGTGCGTCCAGGATACCGGCGGAGATTTTATCCATGATGGCCTGGGCGTTGCTGCCGTTGCCAGAGGCAAGTATGGCGATGGGCATGCTCATCGCGCGAAAAAATCTTTTATGGCTTCCACCAGAGCTGGAATTGTGAACTCCTGGGGCATGATGTGGCAATCCAATCCGCTGTCGCGTAATGTTTTGGCCGTTATTGGGCCTATGGCCGCCAGACGCGCCCCCGAGCTACGTACAACCTCAGCGGGCACCTGAGCCAGAAAATTTTCCACGGTGGAGGAGGAGCCAAAGCTCACGCAGGAAAGGCTGCCTTTTTTGAGGCGGGAGAAGACTTCATCCCTGCGCGCCTCCGCCGGAACAGTCTCATAGGCGCAGACCACATCCACGCGGGCACCGGCCTTGCGCAGTTCCCGCGGCAGGACGTCCCGAGCTTTCGCGGCGCGGGGCAGGAGGATAAAACGGCCCTCCAGCGGCTCTGCCTGCCTGAGCCCTTCGACAACGCTTTCAGCCACAAAATGTTCGGGAACAAAATCCGCGCGCAGACCGTAGGCGTTCAGCGCCTTGGCTGTAGCCGGGCCTATGGCCGCAATCTGGCATCTGGAAAGCGCGCGGCTGTCTTTCCCCGACAGGCTGAGCCTCTCAAAAAATTTGGACACGCCGTTCACGGAGGTGAAAATAATCCAGTGGTAGTCACCCAGGTGCGCCTGAGCCGCGTCCATGTCGCTGTAATCCGTCGCCGGCCGTATCCTGATGGTGGGAAATTCCAGAACTTCCGCTCCCAGATGGGCCAGGGACGACGCAATGTCGCTGGCCTGCTCTCTGGCTCGCGTCACTACGACGCTTTTGCCGAAAAGCGGTTTTTGTTCGAACCAGTCGAGCTTTTCCTTGAGTTGCACCACCTTTCCCACAACAATGACGGACGGGTTGACGTAGCCGTTGTCAATCGCGTCTTTGGGCAGTCGCGCGATGGTGGAGACAAGACTGCGTTGTCTGGGGGTCGTGCCGCGATAGATGACAGCCGCCGGAGTCTCCGGGTCAAGGCCGGCCATGATGAGGTTTTCGGCTATGCGCGGCAGGTTGGTCATGCCCATGACAAAAACCAGTGTGGAAGCGCTCTGGGCAAGTGCCTGCCAATTGTGAACGGATTTTCCCTTGTCGGGATTCTCGTGACCGGTGATGATGGTGACTGACGATGCGAAGTCGCGGTGCGTCAGCGGGATGCCGGCGTACGCTGGAGCGGCTATGGCGCTGCTGACGCCGGGCACCGCTTCAAAGGGCACGCCGGCCGCGTGCAGCGCTTCGCCCTCCTCGCCGCCGCGCCCGAAAATATATGGGTCTCCTCCTTTGAGCCGCGCCACAAGTTTGCCCTCCTTCGCCTTGGCCACCAAAAGGGCGTTGATCTGTTCCTGCGGCAGGGCATGGTCGCCGGCGATTTTGCCGACATATATCACTTCCGCTTGTGGGGAACTCAGGGCCAACAGACCGTCAAAGGCCAGAGCGTCATAGACGACGACGTCGGCCCGGGTCAGGATGTCCCTGGCCTTGATGGTCAGGAGCCCGGGATCGCCCGGGCCTGCGCCCAGCAAAAAAACTTTCACAGCGCGCCCCCTCTCGCCAGCTCCAGCAATGTGCGCGCGCCGAAGCCGGTAGCGCCCTTGGGGCAAAGGGCGGATGGTTTTTCGGCCCAGTCCGTGCCCGCTATGTCCAGATGCGCCCACAGCGTGTCGTCATTCATAAAATGCCGCAAAAAGAGGGCCGCGTTGATGGCGCCGCCTTCCCTCGGTCCGGTATGCCGGATATCGGCGATTTCGCTTTTAAGGTGTTCGGCGTAAGGTTTCCAGAGGGGCAAGCGCCAGAAAGGCTCGCCGCATGCTCCGCCAGCCGCCAGTATGCGCTCGGCAAGCTCCGCGTCGTCACAGAAGAGGCCGGCCATGCCCTTGCCCAGAGCAACGGCGCAGGCTCCGGTCAGAGTGGCGATATCTATGACGGCGGAAGGAGTCCATTCCCGCTGCGCCCAGACGAGCGCGTCGCAGAGGGCCAGACGACCTTCGGCGTCTGTATTGACGATTTCCACCGTGTCGCCGTTGGCCGCCCGTATCACATCACCGGGCCGCATGGCCTTGCCGTCCGGCATGTTTTCGGCGCAGGCCAGAAGGCCGATGATTCGGCGCGGCGCGTTTTCGAGGCTCGCGACGGCCACAGCGGCCAACACGGCAGCCGCCCCGGCCATGTCGCACTTCATTTCGTGCATGCCGGCCGCCGGTTTGATGCACAGGCCGCCGGAATCAAACGTGACGCCTTTTCCTACAAAAATAAGGGGGTTTTCTTGTTCGCGACCCTCGGGCGCGTGTTCCAGAACGATGAGGCGCGGCGGCTGAGCGGAACCTTGGCCCACAGCCGTCAGAGCGCCCAATCCATGTCTGGTCAGGGCGTTTTCATCCATAACAGCGCATGAGAAACCGTAACGCTCGGCAAACTGCGCCGCCTTTTGGGCAAGATCTGACGGAGCGAGCAAGTTGGCGGGCGTATTGGCGAGTTCACGGGTCATCTTGACAGCTAGAGCCGCATTTTCTCCGCGTCTCATGGCCGCCCGCGCGCAGTCGGAATTGCTCCCGGCATAACCAAGGGATACCCATCGCGGCTTTTCGGGGCGCTCCGGTTGCTTTTTGAGTTCGTCACAACGATGGACCGCCAGAAGAACGGCGCAGACAGCTTCTTCGATCAGGCGTTCCCAACCGCCGGGCAGGCTGTTCAACATAGGTTCGGGCAAGAGAACCGTGTCATAGTTTTTTTGGGCGCACAGGCTGATTGCCTCGGCCATCGCTTTGCGGAAGGTATCCATATCCAGCTCGTCGCGTTTGCCCAGCCCCACAGTCAGGACGCGCGGCACAAAAACATCCGGCGGTCCGTGCAGCAACGCGAGTTCGCCTTTTTCCCCGCGCACGTCGCGCAGGGCAGGGGCGGCGGCAAACCACGGCGCCGCCCCATCCAGCTCCGGTCGGAAAACCGATTCGATTTCTCCTTCACAAAACGGAACCAGCATGATATCGGCTTTCCACCGCTCCGGCGCGGTATTTTGAAAACTTATTTCCGGCATGGTTTGTCCTTGGAAAAAACGGAACTCATCAACGAGGCTTTACGAAAAACTGAGGTTTTACGAAAGCGTATCATCCATCATGATAGCCCTTTTCTCCCCAAAGGGCAATATTGGAAAAAGAGGGAGAGTTTTACGTTAGCAATGATAAAAGTTCGTTGATGCTCCCGTTGACCCGAAATCTGGCAAACAAGCCCAAGGTCATATGAACCATCTCAAGAGAACGACTGACAATTTGCGTCCTC
>JAISTW010000075.1 GCA_031272405.1 Desulfovibrio sp.
TTATGCATATACATATCATATGTTGCTCATGCGTTGTCATCCAGCCTTTCAGGCTGGACTTATTCTCAGTTAGCTTCGCTAACGAATAAGGCAGGGGCTACGCCCCTGCACCCCACCCCAGGTCGCGCGTTGCCGCCTCTTCTTGGCTCAGCCCTTGATATCCTGCCTGCCGGTCCTGCCCTCGGCCGGTGTAAATCTCCTCTCATGCCACCCCGAACAAAAATTCAGCAATCCGCGTGCCGCCAACCATTCTATGCTGCCTCCAAGAAAATTTGGGAAAGCGCGAGCCACGGAGAACAGGCCACTCTGGACGGAAGAGGGCAAGATTTTTTGCGTATACTTCGCACATGGCGCGGCGTTTGGCGTGAACTTCTTCGGTTTCTCCTGTCAGTGATGAAATGGGCGGGTACGGATTCAATGTCTCGACGAGAGACAAGGGGTCTTCGGGAGTCCCCCCATGATCGCGGACGAATTCGACGACACGGGGAAAGAGTTTTTGGATTACGTCAAATGGATACGTGATGGTTTTTGTCATCATGCGGGAAAGCCCGACTATGTCATTGCTGTAGAGTCGATCAAGATCATCCGGCAAATTGCGCCAGTTCATCGGCCACTGCATGCGTACGGACGCAAACATACGCTTGGCTTCATCCTTTTTGGCGTGCCAGACGGTGCGATAGCCTTTCGTTTTCAAAGATTCCCATGCGGGGGAGGAATAAAAGAATTTTTCGATTTTCTTGAGCCGTCTGTATTCCCTGCTGTTTCTTTGGTGCAGGTGGCAGAAAAATCTTCCTTGACCTGTGGATTGATCTATCGGCGCCAACCTCCAACAGAACTCGCAGCTGCCGAAATCATGCGTAACAGTGTTGAATTTGAAAAAAATTTGCGGAAGCCTGAAGAACAGAACCTCTTCCCAGGCTTTCATGTTCTCCGTTTCGCCTGCCTCGGGCTCCAGATTCGTAATATGGCGCACAGCTTCATACAACCCCCGTATGCCAGTGCCGAAATCCCGGAAGATACTGTCCGGGTACTTCATGAAACCGGCTTTTTCGATATCTTTCCGCAGACGGGGAATCAGAAATTCGCTGTTCAGATGCATGGTCTCGCGCCATAACTCCAAGGCTCCCGGAATGGACGACATCGCGAGCCGATCTTCTTCTTGAGTTCGCTCGCGGCACATCGCGACAATGCGCCCCAGATTATCCAGGCCAAGCAATTCCGCGTGAGGCGCAAGCTCTTCCAGAGCGGCAGCCAGGGAGCCCCACTGATTTGATGCCAAGCTGTCGTAGTTTTCTTCAAAAATTGTCGGGATGTCCGGCAGGCCATGCGCCGCGCAGTGTTCAGCCACCAAGCCCTGCTGCATGTACCCACGCACGGCGCGGGCCGCGCCTGCGGCGTTGGACATTTTTATCTGGTTGAACAGGATTTCGGCATCGGCGAATGCCATGTTTCCCCCAGGGAACAAAAATTGAGCAGAGATACTCATGAATCGTGTCGTAGGCTGCTTCAGAAGCAAAAATTCTCCTGGAGGCAGTATGGACGAATCCATTATACAATACTCCCTGCTCACACTTCAAGAGGTGGCCGGCATTCTGCGCGTCAACCGCTCGTCGGTTTCGAGGTTGCTAAAGGCAAGGGAATTGGCGTATATTGCCGTAGGAGGTCGAAAGCTGGTCGACAGCGACGACCTTCGGATGTTCCTTGACAATCGCAAAGTGAAAACCGATGGAAGCGCGTGCCGTGACGGAGAGTGATTATGGCTACTGTCACGATACAGCGCAGAAAAAAACAGGACGGGACGACGTCGTATCCGGTGTATTTTGTCGACCCGCACAGTGGGAAAAAGAAGTACCACGCCAGCTACCGCACCTTGAAAGACGCCCAACTCGCGACGCACACCCTGCGGGAAGTCATAGACAAGGGATCGGCTCCAGAAACGAAACGCAAAGCGCGGGGGCTGACCCTCGCGGAGATTGGCCAACTGTGCAAGGCCACATGGCGGGAACGCACGGCTGGCGGCGAATTGCGGGAGGCGACGCTGAAAGGTTACCTGGACAATCTGAAAGGCCTGCTCGGATTCGAGCGGCAGGAAACGCTGCCGGATGGCGCAAAGCTGATTCACCCGCCGCTGGGCAAGCTCAAGGTCGCTCTGCTCACGCCGGACATGATTACAAGCCTCCGCGCAAACATGGCCGCGGCATCGTCCGCAGTCACGTCCAATCGGCGGATGTTCATTCTCAAGCAACTCTGCGCCAGAGCATTGAAAGAGGGCGAGATCGCGCGCGATCCCAGCGCGGGCATCCGCTACCTGTCGGAAAAAAAGCATCAGCGCATGGCTTTCCTGACTCCGGATGCCCTGGACACGCTCTTGCGGCATGCCGCAAACAGTCAGGCCGGTTATATTGAACTGGCGATTTTGTTAGGGGCCGAACACGGAGCCAGCCGCCAGGAAATCCTGTCATTGAAATGGACGGATATTGACTTCGACTTTGACGGCACTGGCCGCGTCACGTTCTTTCGTACCAAAAACGGCCGCAGGCGCACAATGCGCCTCATGCCCCGCACCCGCAACGCCCTGCTGCGCTGGCGGGAGCGGCTTTTGGCCGAACGGAAAAAAAGCTCGCGCAAGGCCGGAAATGCGGTTAATGAAAAATTCACGGGACACGTCTTCTGCCGTCTTGACGGAACTCCCATAGGCAGCATAAAGCATGCGTGGGACACGACAAGAGCCTGCGCGGGACTGGAAGATTTTCACTTCCATGACCTCCGCCATACGTTTTGCTCAAGCATAGTCATGGCTGGCGGCGACATCAAGACGGCCTGCGACATGATAGGGCACTCGGACATCAAGATGACAAACCGCTACACGCATCTGACGCAACTGGCCCATGAACGCATGCAGGAAAGGCTGGCGGAATATTACGGAGCGGCCCAAGGGTAGGTTCCAAACTTTGGGTCATATTTGGGTCATGAAGCCAAAAAGCAGCGACAGAGACAAAAAAGGGTTCCACAACATCGCGAAACCCTTAATTTTCTTGGTCGGGATGAAAGGATTTGAACCTTCGGCCCCTTGAACCCCATTCAAGTACGCTACCAGACTGCGCCACATCCCGATGGAGGAATAGAAATATTCATCGGCGGGGCTTCTGTCAAGATTTTTTTGCCCGTTGTTCCGGCGCGGAACAGGAACCCCTCAGTCATTCCTGTACAGCACCAAGGCCGTCATGGGCGGCAGGTACAAGGCTACGTCCTGCTCGGCCCTATACCGAATCACACTGGTAAAATGTTCCAAGGCCGGGCTTTGCACGCGCAGGTTGCCCTTGCCGGCAAACCTGATTTCGTCGGAGGAGAGTTTTTCCACATATTTCCCGGGCGTTACAGCAAAAAGGAGGTCTGTTTTGGCTCGCAATTCATGAAAATTGAAGGCGAAGAGCAGTCTTCCGCGCTCAAAGGCCAAGATGCGGTCACCCTCGTGAATATAGCGGAACAGCGGCTGCCGCTGAAAATCCGCCGAGTGTTCCGCCACAAGAGTCATCTGGGCCTTGTCCCAGGCAGCGAGTTTGGCGTATTTAAGGTCATCGCGTTCGGCAAGGTGCCACTGCCTGTGGGCGTGTTCTCTTTCGTCCAGCCACTCGGGGTGCCCAAATTCGTTGCCCATGAAATTCAGGTAGCCGGCATCGGCCGTGCAAAGGGTAATCAGCCGCATCAACCGGTAAAAGGCCAGACCACGCGAAGTATTCCAGTTGTCTGTAAACACGGACATATAGTCATACATGTCCTTGCCGATCAAACGCCAGATCATGGCGTCGTGCCCGTTGATGCACTGATCATGGCACTCGACGTAGCTGATGGTGCGGTCGTAAGGACGGTGATTGGTCATTTCATACCAGAGGCTGCCCATATCGCGCGGATGCTCAATGCATTTTTCCCAATAGTCGGGTATGCCCATGGCAAAACGGTAGTCAAAACCCAGGCCGCCGTCTCCCGGCGGGCAGGTCAAACCGGGCATTCCCGAAAACTCTTCGGCGATGCTCAAGGCTTGGGGCCTCAATTGATGGATCAGATGATTGACAAGGCAAAGATACAGTTCGCCGTTCCCGTCCACGCGAGACAAGCCGTCCTTGCCGTAAAAACACCGCCCGACGTGGGAAAAATTGTCGTCCACGCCGTGATCGGAATATATCATGTTTCCCACGGCATCGAAACGAAACCCGTCCACACGAAATTCTTCCAACCAGTAACGGCAATTGGAAAGCAAAAAACGCCGGGTCATCTCCTGATTATAATCGAAACTGGGGGTGCCCCACTGGTTGTTTTGTCCGCTGAACAGGTATCTGCTGCCGTCATAGGCCGCAAGCCCCTGTTCGGCGTTGGCGCAGGCGTGGGCATGCGGGATATCCAAAATCACCATGAGGGAAAGAGCGTGAGCGCTGTCCACAAGCTCGCGGAACTCGTCGGGAGAGCCGAAACGTGAGGAAGGCGCGAAGTACGAACTGACCTGGTAGCCAAAAGAACGGTACAAGGGATGTTCGGGAATGCCCATAAGCTGTATGGCCGTATAACCGGCGGCTTTGATGCGCGGCAGGATTTCGGCGGAAAACTCTCTATACGTGCCGACGCTTTCGGCCTGTCGGTTCAGGGCGGACTGGGCCATGCCCACATGCGCTTCGTAAATGCGGGGGAAAGCAGTTCCCGCCGGACGACGATGCCGGAAACGATAGGGGGTTTCCGGATGCCAAAGTCGGGCGCACCACTGTCCCGGCAGGACATTGTCCTGTTCCACCCATGAGGCGAAAGCGGGCACACGACGCAAGGCTCCGCGCATCCCCCCGCCCCGTGGTCTGACCCTCAGCTCCATATAAGTTCCGTGGGCAAGAGCTTCGCGAGGGAGAATCAACTGGAAAAATCCGTCTTTCAGGCGTGAGAAGCGGCAAGACGCATGACGCTGAAAGTTGAGGCGGTCTGTGGTCAGCCAGAGTTCTTCGGCATTGGGCATGTATTCCCGTAAACGCCAGGCTTCTGTTCCATCCGTCAGTCGGATCCTGTGTACGCCAAGACTGGTGTGCAACCCGGCGTAAGCCCGCAGCGAGCCATACTGCGCGACTATGCGCCGCATTTCCTCGGCAAAGCGGTTGGAACGGCGCAGAAGAAAATCCCGATAGGGCTCAAGCTCCTTGTCTTCCAGAGGATTGCCGGGAATGTGCTTCATCGCGCGCCAGGGGGCCTGCGGGGGGCCGGTCGAAAAGGTCTCAACTGAGCGTGCGCCATTGTTTGCCGGAAAACGAGGCCAGACCGAGCACCAGCGATTGGGTTCCTCCGGCCCCTCCCCCCTGGGCCTGCATGGCCCGGTACATTTGCTCGGCGGCGGTCAGGCCGGGCAAAACTATGCGCATTCGACGGCATTCTTCCAGACACAAGCCGAGATCCTTGACAAAATGATCAATAAAAAATCCAGGCTTATAGTCGCCCGCCAGCGCGCGACGGCCCAAATTGTCCATGGCCGTGCTGCCCGCGGCGCCGGGCACAACAAGCTCCAGCCATTTGGCCACGTCAAGTCCAGCTTCCTGGGCGAAAAACAGGGACTCGCATACGCTGAACATGACGCCGGCAACGGCGATCTGGTTGGCAAGCTTGGCCCGTTGCCCGAAGCCGGCTGGGCCGCAGTGCAGAATATTCGGCCCCATCACCTCAAGACAAGGTTTGATTTTTTCAAAACCGGCCTTGTCCCCGCCCACAAAAATAGAGAGTTTGGCGTTGCGTGCGCCTACATCGCCGCCGGTGACGGGCGCGTCCAGGGCGATGCAACCCTTGCCGACAGCGACCGCTGCGATGCGTTCGGCAAGGGCCGGAGAAGATGTCGTCATGTCGCACAACACGCCGTTTTTGCAGAGCCCCTCAAGAACTCCGCGTTCCCCCAGCATGACCTCTTCGACGTCTTTGGGATAACCGACAATGGAAAACACGACATCCGACGACGATGCCAGTTCGCGCGGGCTCTCGGCCCAGCGCGCCCCGCCGTTGAGCAGATGTTCCGCCTTGTTCTTTGTTCTTGTATGCACTGTCAAGGGAAATCCGGCGGCAAGAAGATGTCCCGCCATATATCCGCCCATGACTCCGGTACCAATCCAGCCAACACGTAATTTCTCGACCATGGTACGCTCCTTTGATCGTAAACAGGCATAATTCAAAAAGGGCACAAGGCAAACACTCAATCGGAATCATCGGGAGGATTGCCGCCGCAAACGCAGAACAGGCGGGCGTCCCCGGACCGCTGCCGGACAAGAATCTTGTCCAGCACTTCGTCAAGGTCGACAACCCTGACAGCGTGTCGTCGCAAATCATTGGCCAGCAAAGGAAAAGACGCGACGACTTCCGTACGTATGCCTTCGTCGCGCAACGCTTCCACCATTGGGGTGTAATCCCCGTCCGAGGCCACAAGGATGACGAAATCAGGCCGTAACTTCATGGACAGGATCAGAGTTCGTATCATCAGACGCTGATCGTCACTCTGTTTGAACCCGGAAGGCGAGTTCTGACTGCGTTTGGATGGGCATTCAATTACCCGAACGCCGCACATCTCAAGGGCGTAGCGTTTTTTTTCAAATTGCTGTCTGGCCTGGGCCATGGCTTCCACCGTGTCATCCTCCGGCACGCGCAATTGCAATGTACACAGAGCCTCAATGATATCAACATGTTCTCCTGCGTGCTCCTTGGCGCAACAGGCAATAAATTCCTGAACAGGAAAATACGGGAAGCCCATTTCCTTGGCCCTGCGCTCTGTGGGAAGGAGATCAATGGCGACCAGTTTTCTTATTTTCATCGGCATCTCTTTCTGATCCGGCACAAAAAATTCCGGAGGTTCTTTCAGACAAAGTGCATGTTCAAAACGGACTTGTCAAGCCGCCTTCATGAGAGAGGCAGGGCAATCGCATAAAAAATCCTGCTGACGTCCGGAAAATATGTCCTCTCTCCGGGATGGGAAAAACCTGGAGGAATATATGTCCGCGTGGGGAAGGGAGCACTGGCGCAACAGGCGCAGCCTTGCCGACAGACGCGCATTCGGCTATATATTTTGACGGGAGGTTTTGTCAATGTCTCATGCCAGTCGTTCCCTTTTGCGGGTAGGCGTGGGCGGTCCGGTCGGCTCGGGAAAGACCGCCCTGCTCAAACATTTGTGTTTCGCCCTGCGGGACAAATACAACATGGCCGTGGTCACCAACGACATATACACGCGCGAGGATGCGGAATTTTTGCTGCGCTGTCACGCCCTTCCCGAAGACCGCATCATTGGCGTGGAGACGGGGGGGTGCCCACACACCGCCATCCGTGAAGACGCGTCCATGAATATTCAGGCTGTGGAAGATATGCGGGACAGGCACCCGGGATTGGAGCTGATATTCATCGAAAGCGGCGGAGACAATCTCTCGGCCACCTTCAGTCCGGATCTGGCCGATTTGACCCTGTATGTCATCGACGTGAGCGGCGGCGACAAAATTCCGAGAAAGGGCGGGCCGGGTATCGTCCGTTCCGACCTGCTCGTCATCAATAAAACGGATCTGGCCCCTTATGTCGGCGCCTCACTGGAAGTCATGGAGCACGACGCCCGAAAAATGCGCGGCGACAGACCCTTTGTATATACGGAATTGCTCTCCGGCCAAGGAGTGAACGCTGTCGTCAACTTCATCATTGATGAGGGAATGTTGCCCCGCGCCTGTCCCAGTACGCGATGACGGCCAGCGCGTCCACCGTTCCAAATCGTCGCCGCTGAAATATTTTGACCCGCCCGGAGTCTGAAAAAACGCGTATAAATATGAAAGCGTCTTCCAGGAGCTATTCGCGGAGGCAATAGTGTTATATATCCTTACGCTGTGAAATCGGGGGCAACCATGCCGCGAGCGGAAGGAAACCGTGTCTGCGAAAATCAGACGGGCCAAACAAATCATCAAGGCGCACCAGCACGAAAAAAAGCGGGCGATCTGGAACAAGGGGAATATCGCTCCCGGACGCCGGCCGGAGGAATACCGGCTGGATCATTACGGCGCGCTGATGAAATGGTCGGAATATGGAAACCAGAACCACAAATACGGCTGGCAGGTGGACCATATCGTCCCCCTCAGCGCCGGGGGCAATGATGACCTGGACAATCTCCGTCCGGTGTTCTGGCTTAACAATCAGGCGCGCAACCAAAAGCCGCCCCAAATCTTTTTGCGCTTCAACCCGACCGAAAAAAAGAACAGTCAAAAGTGAAGGATGAGAGGCCCAGACGCATCCCGGACGGGATTGACTTTTTCACGCCCTCGGTTATGTTGACGAAAAAGGCGATATCCCATGACGAGACACGTATTGACGATCAGGGGACTGGGCGAGGACGTCTGTTGGCTCTTGGCCAGACAGGCCGTGGGCATCCGCGACGCGGGCGAATACACGGACTTCATGCAGGGCCGGACGGCCGTGCTTGTTTTTTTTCAGGAATCCCTGCCGGAGCGCCTTTGCATAACGGCTGCCGTGCGTCAGATGTCCGGCTTTGTGATTTATGAAACCCCCAGTATACGCCGCCGGGAAGAACTGGTCCGCTTCAAGCATCAAATTCTGCCGGTCTTCGACTATTTTGTGGATTGCCTGTATTCGTACGGGCTGACGCTGGCTTCCAATAACATGTACATCCATGCGAAATTCCCCGTCATAAACGGCGGTAGCTCGAACGCTCATCCCGTGCATGCCTTGGCCGATGTGGCCTGCATGCTACGTCTTTCCAAAAATCTGAACGGCGTCCGCGCCGCCTGGATAGGATGCAGCAACGGAACCCTTCGTTCGCTTATGGAAGCCACGGCCTTTTTCCCCTTTTCCCTGCGCGTGGCCCTGCCGCCCGGCGTGGACGCCGAACCGTTGCGCAAACAGGCCGAAAGCCTGCCGTCATCGGTGAGCTTTGTGGACACCCCCAAGGAAGCGGTCGATGGCGCTGATTACATTTTTGCCGGTTGCAACGGCGAAATAAGCGAAGACGATGTCGAAACATGGCGTCTGGACAAAACACTTCTGGGTCTGGCCTCAAAGGATGCCCGCGTGTTGCTGAGCGCATCGCCCATTGACGTCATTCCCGTGGACGAGGAAATTTTTTCCGGCCCCGCATCCATATTGCGGCGTCAGGCCGAGTATCGCCTCCGTGTGCATAAACGCATGCTGCACTGGGTTTTTCTGGAAAACAGGCAGGAAATTTAGATTGCTCCCGACGCGCCGCGTACAATAAAAAAACGGAGTTGTTTTCATGAAAACTTTGTCTGTTTTTTGTCTCCGCATCCTGGCGGTTTTAGCTGGCGCGGCTGTTCTTTTCGGTTGCGCCGCCGGCCAGCAGCGCGGCATGAACGGCGCTGTTTACGTATCTACGGCCAGACCGGCCATTTCCCTCGGCGTGACAGGACTGCCCCTGCTCACGGCCGGGGAAGGCGCGACCACATTGCTTTCGGCGTCCATGCCCACAGGGGCGCCGACGCGGGTCTGGCTGGCCGTTTATGGAGAGGCGTCCGCCCAAAGCCCCATGGCCATTGTCGCGCACGCCGAATTGCACCCCGGATGGTACTGGGACAGCTCTATGCGTCGTCCGTTCAGCGTGAACGAGGGCGTGGAGGTATTGGGCGGTCTGGAGTTGCAGGCCTGCACCTATACAGTCGACAGCGCGCGCGATCCGTTTTCCTCCCTGATTCAGGGTCTGGAGGAATCGCCGACACGCTGGATAGCGCGCGGTTTCGCGGCGAGGACAAACTTTTTTGTCGACAAGATTATTCTGGAATACCGCGAACGGCTTCCTGAGGATATAGCTTCGCTCACGGCGCTGCCCTTTGGCAAGGGAGACTTTGTCAAAGCCTTTGAACAGCGCGCCAGAGAAAGTTTTATTGTCGCTTCTGCCCCCTCGGAAATCCTGACGCTCAAAAGAGGCTACGCATCATCCGTTCGCTGGAGATATATGAATGAAAAATTTTTGGGAACAGCCTCAAGATATGACATATACAGCCGCGACTGATCTCCTTTCCATTCCTCTGCCAGAACTGTTGTCTCAGGCCCGACGATTGCGGGAAGCCGCCTTCGGCTCCGGCGTCGAGTTGTGCGCCATCATAAACGCCCGCAGCGGCAACTGTTCCATGGACTGCCGTTTCTGCTCGCAGAGCAGACACAACCCGACTTTTGTGGAAGTCTTCGAACTTTTGCCTTCAGAAGAACTGCGCACGCGCATACTTGCTCTGGCGGAAACGCCTGTAGCCAAAATAGGCCTGGTGACCAGCGGCGCCATGCTGAGCGGAAGAGAGTTCGACAGATTGTGCGATGTATTGCTCTCTCTGCCGGCGGATGTTCTGCCGCGGGTGTGCGTGTCTCTGGGAAGGCTTGAACAAGAGAGCTTGGACAGGCTCGCCGCCATAGGCATACGCCGCTACCACCACAATCTGGAGACATCCGAGGCCTGGTATCCACGCATCTGCTCCACGCAAACCTGGCGACAGCGACGCGATACGGTCGAACGGGTCGTGCGGGCCGGCATGTCGCCCTGCTCCGGCGGTCTGTTCGGCATGGGGGAAAGTTGGGAAGACCGTCTGGATTTCGCGTTCAGCCTCAGGGAATTGGGTGTGCGCTACATTCCCCTCAATTTCTTGAATCCCCACAAAAACACGCCTCTCGCCTCCATGACGCCGTTGGAAGCCGAGGATGCCCTGCGCATCATCGCTGTTTTCCGACACATTCTGCCGGAAGCCACCTTGCGGATATGTGGGGGAAGACCCCTTGTTCTCGGCAAACGACAGAGGGAAATGTTTTCCGCCGGGGCGAATGCCCTCATGACTGGCGATTACCTGACAACCTCAGGCTACGGCATCCAAAACGACCTCGCCTTGCTGGACGAGCTGGGGCTGGAGCCGCTTCCCTGCGCCCATGCCTGAACGTCCGCTGCGGGCCGTCTTTGTCTGCGGCACCGGCACGGATGTGGGCAAGACAATCGTCACGGCGACGCTTTTGCGCGCTCTGCGGACGACCGGCGTAGCCGCGCAGGCCGTCAAGCCGGTTCAGACCGGCGTCAAGGCGGACGAAGGACTGACCTCTCCCCGCGCCGATGCGCCCGTCTATGCCCAAGCAGTGGCGGACATCCACCCGTTCCCGGCTCTGGCGCCGGCCGCCGCGTTGCGCTGTTTCGCGCTTCCCGTTTCGCCACATCTGGCTGCCGCCGCGGAGAATGCAGGCCTGAGCGCGAGCGGGCTTTGCGCTGACATTCGGAAGCACTGGCGGCTTCACAAAACGGCCGATATGCTGCTTCTGGAAAGCGCGGGTGGGCTTTGCTCCCCCCTTAATGAAAACGAGGACATGCGCGACATCGCCGCCGGGTTGGACATTCCGTTGGTTTTGGTTTGCCCCAACAGGCTGGGCACGCTCAGTGACCTTGGTTGCGCCCTTGCGGCAATCGGCGAAAAAGGATTGAGCCTTGCCGGGCTGGTCATGACGCGCAGCTTTCCGGTCAATGGAGATGAAGTCGAGACGCTCATCCTGGAAGACAACCTGAACGCGACCCGTGCCCGGCTTGCCGACGTTCCCGTTCTTGCCCTGCCGTATTTCCCGAATTTCGTCTGGGAGGATATGGCCGGCTTGCTCGCGCCCCTGGTCGAAAAATTGCGCATCGCCATCCGGGCCCCGCTTGAGGAAAACGACCTTGTCCGACGAGATCGCAAGACGCTCTGGCATCCGTATTCTTCCACCCTTGAGCCGCCCGTGCTCAACGTGGCCTCGCGTAGCCGGGGCAACCGCATCATCCTCGCTGACGGCCGGGAACTTGTGGACGGCATGTCTTCGTGGTGGGCCGCCATACACGGCTACAATCATCCCCGCCTGCTGGATGCCCTGCGTGGTCAGGCAGGGCGTATGCCACATGTGATGTTCGGAGGTTTGACGCATGCTCCGGCTGTGGAACTGGCGGAGCGGCTTGTCCGCCGTATGCCGGAGGGGTTGGAGCGCGTTTTTTTCGCCGATTCCGGTTCCGTGGCCGTGGAAGTGGCCATGAAGATGGCTCTGCAATACCAGCAGGGCAAGGGCATGGCTGGTCGTATCCGCTTTCTTGCCCCGTACGGCGGTTATCACGGCGACACGTTGGGCGCCATGTCCGTGTGCGACCCCGTTGCCGGCATGCACGGTCTTTTCGCCAGGGCTCTGCCGGGACAGATATTCATGGAGCGACCCCGTTGCCGTTTTGACGCGCCTTTTGATCCGGCCAGCCTGGATGATGCCCGGCGTGTTTTTGACGAGCGGGCTGAAGAAATCGCCGCCGTCATTCTGGAGCCCGTGGTGCAGGGCGCCGGCGGAATGTGGTTCTATCACCCCGACTATCTGCTGGGGCTCGCGCAGCTGTGCCGCGCCGCGGGCGCGCTTCTGATTTTTGACGAAATCGCCACGGGTTTCGGCAGAACAGGCAGATTTTTCGCTGCTGAATGGGCCGGCGTGCGCCCGGACATCTTGTGTTGCGGCAAGGCGCTTACCGGCGGCACGCTCACCATGGCCGCCACCGCCTGTACCGAAGAAGTGGCTGCGGGCATTTGCGCTGACGGGCGGGTCTTCATGCACGGCCCTACCTTTATGGGCAATCCTCTGGCCTGCTCCGTGGCTCTGGCAAGCCTTGATCTCCTTGAGGAAAATCACTGGCGGACGCAGGTGGCCTGTCTTGAACGGCAACTTGAACAAGGGCTGGTTTTCTGCCGCGGTCTGCCCGATGTGAGTGATGTGCGCGTGCTCGGCGCTATCGGCGTGGTGGAGATGTGCTGTTCCGTCAACACGTCCGTTTTGCAGGGCTATTTTGTGGACAAGGGGGTCTGGATACGGCCTTTTGGCCGGCTGATCTATCTCATGCCGCCGTATATCACCCCGGCCGACGATGTGGCCAGGTTGTGCGCCGCCGTAACCGAAGGCATCCGCGAAGGGGCGCACCTGCCATGAGTGGCGCCGGAGCCGGGGCGGACGCCGAAGCCCGCCCCGACGCCGTTATATTTTCTTCAGCACATCGTCCAAAGCGGCGATAATATCATCCACGTGTTCAATTCCGATGGAAAGACGCACCAGGTCTCCGTGCAGGCCGCCGGCCGCCTGCGCCTCCCCGGACAACTGCGAATGCGTGGTGCTGCCCGAATGGATGATCAGACTCTTCGCGTCGCCGACATTCGCCAAATGGGTGAACAGCTCTATATTGTCCACTATTTTCACGGCCGCTTGCTCCCCGCCCCGGACGCCGAAAACAACCATGCCGCCCTGCCCGTCGGGCAGATATTTTGAAGCCAGCGCGTGGGAGGGGTCGTTTTCCAGACCGGGGTAGCGTACCCATTCCACCTTGGGATGCTTTTGCAGAAACCGGGCCACGGCCAAGGCGTTGGAACTGTGCTTGGCCATGCGCAGAGGCAATGTTTCCACGCCCTGCAAAAATTGCCAGGCCGCGTCGGGGGCCAAGGTAGGCCCCTGATTGCGCAACCCGACGGTGCGCAGACGCAGGGCAAAGGCGATGGGATTGAGTTCCCCGAGATCGTGGGCGAAACGCAGGCCGTGGTAGCCGCGATCAGGCTCGTTGTAGAGGGTGAATTTTGGGTCGGTCCAGTCGAATTTGCCGGACTCGATGACAATGCCGCCGATACCGATGCCGTGCCCCCCGATCCATTTGCTCAGGGAATGAATAATGATGTCGGCCCCATGCTCCAAGGGACGCAACAGTGTGGGGGGAGTGAACGTGGCGTCGACGATGAGCGGCACATGGTGTTTTTTGGCAACGGCGGCGTAGCCGGCAATGTCGGCCACGTCCAGTACGGGATTGCCTATGGTTTCTATGAAAATCGCCCGCGTTTTTTCGTTGATGGCCCGTTCCACAGCGGCAAAGTCGTTCACCGGCGTGAAACGAACGGCGATGTTGTTTTGTTGGGGCAAAATCGCGTCAAACATGGTGTAGGTGCCGCCATAGAGATTGACGGCGCTTACCAGTTCATCGCCGGAGCGCAAAATGTTGGTTATGGAAAAATAGATGGCGGCTGTGCCGCTGGAAAGGGTGAGGGCGGCCGCGCCTCCTTCCAGGGCGGCCATGCGTTTTTCCAGCACGTCGTTTGTGGGGTTCATGAGCCGGGCGTAGATATTGCCGAGCTCGCGCAAAGCGAATAAATCCGCGCCGTGTTTGGCGTTGCGGAACTTGTAGGCCGTGGTGCGGTACACAGGCACGGCGCAGGCCATGGTGGTTGGATCAGCCTGCTGGCCGGCGTGTACGGCAAGAGTTTCTCTACGCCAACTGTGCGTCGTCATGGATGCTCCTCCTCAAAAGGAATGTAAAATAGCCGAATCTGAAAATCTCCAAATTTCCTGGTGATCATGAACTCGTCTCTGATATATATTCCCCGTGTCTCCCCTGACAACCGTTTATTTCGACAAAGCTTATGCGCGGAGAACACAAGGCGGATTTTCGTGATTTATTGCGCGGAACTGACTCAAGATGACCGGACAGGATGGCGCATCATCGACAATTCATGTCGGCCGTCCGGGACAGAGTTTCAGGAAAACCCGGCATGATGTCAAGCGATATTCGCTCCCCATCGCCTGTTTTCCCTGTAGTTGACGATATATTATGATGACTTTCATCGCCCGCCGACGCCCCAACTTGTCAATCGGAGCTGCTTGGGATACAAACAGCTCGAATGGAGTTTGGTTGTGTCCCGTAACCGTCACGTTTTTTTCTTTTTTGTCATCCTTGCCCTTCTGGGGCTCTGCTGGCGTCTGTTTTTCGCCGACCAGGGCGGCGAGCGGGCGCGCGGCGGCCCCGCCGCCCCGCCGGTACGCGTGGCCGAAGCCCGTCTCCAGGATGTGCCGCACTATTTGAGCGGCCTGGGCCTGGTGCAGGCTTCCAGCGATGTTCTGGTCACCAGCCGTGTTGACGGCGAGCTGCTGCGTCTGCATTTTGTCGAGGGCCAGCGCGTCCGCGCCGGAGACCTGCTGGCGGAAATCGACCCGCGTCCTTTCCAGGCCAAACTGGACGAAGCCCAAGGCGCTCTGGCCCGGGACGAGGCCCAGTTGCTGAACGCCCGCCGCGACCTTGTCCGCTACGCCAGGCTGGCCGGCGGAGATTTCATTGCCGGGCAGCAGTACGAGAACCAGCGCGCCCTGGTGCGCCAGTTTGAAGGAACCGTGGAGGCCGACAAAGCCGCCGTGAACGCGGCCCGCCTTCAACTGGAATACAGCCGCGTCACAGCGCCCTGTTCCGGCCGTCTGGGCCTGAAACAGGTGGACGAGGGCAACCAGATCAAGAGTTCCGACACGGGCGGTCTTGTGCGCATCACCGAAACAGTGCCCTGTGACGTTGTCTTTACCCTGCCGGAAAAATTCACTTCCCTGGTGGTGCGTGCCCTGCGCGAGCGGGAGAACAAGCAGGATTCGTCCCCGCCGCCGGTGGAAGTCTGGAACAAGGAGGAAGCGCAGCGCTTGGCCGTGGGACAACTTGTTTCAGCCGACAATCAGATAGATGCGGCCACCGGAACCATCAAGCTCAAGGCGCGTTTCGCCAACAGCGACGAAAGCCTGTACCCCAATCAGTTCGTTGTGGCCCGCCTGAGAGTACGTGTTCTTCAACACGTCGTCACTGTTCCGGTTTCCGCCGTGCAGCTCGGCGCGCGAGGCGCCTATGTGTATGCCGTGGACAGCGAAAACAAGGCCCGCGTGCGCGATGTCGTCGTCGGCATCACGTCCGGCGAGATCAGCGTGCTGGAAAAAGGCTTACAGGCGGGCGAGCGCGTGGTAACTGACGGGGTGGATCGTCTGCGCGACGGGATGGGCGTTTCCGTAACCGCGAGCGCGCAAACGCCGGACGTCGTGCCGTAAAGAACGTCCGGATTTTCCCGCGGAGTCGCAAAAAACGGCCGCTTTCCCCTAATCATCGGAGAACTCTCTGCCGATAAACAGAGTATGCTCGACATTCGCCGTAATGTCTGCGGATTCTTACAAATTACCGCCTTGCCAGTTACGAAATTACGGAGTAGTGCAGTGACGACAAAAACCAAGATTATCGCCGGATTCATCGCCATGATGTTGCTCATCGCCATGACCGCCGCTACAGGATATGTGCGCTTGAGCGGTTCAGCGGACGGATTCAGGGATTACGCGCGCCGCGCGAACATGCTTTCGCTGTTCTGGGATTCGGTTTCGCGTCTCAACACGGCCACGACATCGTCCGCACGTTTCATGTACAGCCGCGACGCCAAGCATATCGACGTCGGCCTGGCCGAACTCGACAAGGTCGGCGCCCTGCTCCAGGAGGCCAGCGCAAGCCTCAACAACGTCCAGGACAGAGAAAGACTGGCCGGCATCATCAAAGACCTCCCCGCGGTCAAGAATGATCTGCGCAATCTTTTGACTTCCGTGCAGAAGATCGCCCAAAGCTATACAGCAGTGGTGCAGAAGTCGGAATGGGGTGTGCAGAACCTGCTTGGAGAAATCGAAAAAAAGGTTGTGGCCGACGGTGATGCGGCGTCCCTGCAGGAACTTGTCCATGCCGCCCACGCTCTGGCCAACTGTCGGGCCGTTACCGGTCGCATGGCCGCTTCCCTCAGCGAAAAGGACGCCGAGCGGGTCAAGATTCGCCTCAAGGAATTCGGCGAGGCTCTGACAAAGCTGGGCGCCGTCATTCAGACGGACGACGTGAAGGCCGAATACGCAAAAATCAAAGAAGCGTACGATGTCATGCTCAAGGCCGGAGCTTCCAACATCAATGAATTGGGAGAGGTGCAGAACACGTTGCGTCAATACGTTTCCCATATTGAGCAATTCAAGCAAACAGCGAATCAACTGCACTCCAATCTGAACGAACGCATGAACATCCAGACTGCCAACACGGAAGAAAGCAACGATAACGCCCAAATATTCCTTGTGATTCTGTCCGGATGCGGACTGGCCGTCGGCACGCTCGTAGCCGTGTTCATCATCTTCGGACTGATTCGCGTCTTCAAGGATATGGATGGGTTCGCCGAAGCCATTGCCGCAGGCGATTTTACCTACAAAACGCAGAGCCGCGAGAAAGGGGAAATCGGCCGCGTCCTGGAAGCCATGCAGCGCATCCCCGTGATACTCAGGGAACTGATTGATGACGCCAAAACCCTGGCCAACGACATCAAGATCGGCAATTTTCGCTATCGCGCCGACATTTCCGCGCTGTCTGGCTCATACGGGGAACTGGGCTCGGCCATCAACCTCATTTCCGACTCCTACACCCATATTATCGACAACCTGCCCATGTCCATCATGGCATGCGACAAAGACAACAAAATACGCTTTCTGAACAAAACGGCGCAGCAATCCCTAAACGGCGAACACATCGGCTCCCGTTGCGCCGAGCATCTGAAAGCTCCTGTCTGCAACACCGATCAGTGCGTCGGCAAGGTCTGCATGAACAGCAACGCGCCTCTGGACGCGGAAACCGTCATCTACCCCGGCGGCAAACGCATGGAAGTATCTGTGGGGGCCTTGCCCATGCACAACACAGACGGCACTGTTGACGGCTATATGGAAATTCTCATGGACATAACAAAAATCAAGGACACTCAGCGCACCATGCAGGAGGTGGCGGCCCAGGCGTCCGAAATATCCAACCGCGTGGCCGCCGCTTCGGAACAGTTGTCTGCCCAGGTGGAGCAGGTTTCGCGCGGGGCTGAAATTCAGCGCGAACGGGCGCATAATACGGCCTCAGCCATGACGGAAATGAATTCCACCGTGCTGGAGGTGGCCCAGAATGCCGGCAAAGCATCGGAACAGAGCGAACTCACCCGCAGCAAAGCCTCGGAAGGCGCGGAACTGGTGCATCAGGTCGTTGACGCCATCAACGAAGTCAACGCCGTTTCCACAAGTCTGCAGACCAACATGCAGGAACTGGGCAAACAGGCCGAGAGCATAGGCGGGGTGATGAACGTCATTTCCGACATAGCCGATCAGACCAACCTGCTGGCCCTCAACGCCGCCATTGAGGCCGCCCGCGCCGGAGAAGCCGGGAGAGGCTTCGCCGTGGTGGCTGACGAGGTGCGCAAACTGGCCGAAAAGACCATGTCCGCCACCCAGGAGGTAGGCTCCAACATTTCGGCTATCCAGCATTCGGCCAGAACCAATATCGCCGATGTGACCAGCGCCGTGAAAAGCATTGAAGAGGCGACCCAACTTGCCAATCAGTCCGGTGTGGCCCTGACCGAAATTGTGGATCTGGCCTCCACCAATTCCTCGGTGGTGACCTCCATAGCCACGGCGGCTGAGGAACAGAGCGCGACATCCGAAGAAATCAACCGCTCCATAGAGGAAATCAACAAAATCACCGGCGAAACGGCGGACGGCATGGTGCAGTCATCCTCGGCCGTGCAGGAACTGGCGCAGATGGCTCAGGAACTCAACACCGTCATGGAAAAAATCAAATAACGCTCAGCTGCCGCACTCCAGAAAGGCGGCCGCGCGGCCGCCTTTCTCCGTTTTGACAGAACCGGTGAAACCGGGTAAAAATTTTACACAAAAATTTCACGGCGGGTTGTATGGAGCACATCGGCGTGGATTACATCACTGGCGTCTTCATGGTCGTCTTTAGTGAAACGATCAAGCTTTTTGCCCTGATGACGCCGCCCGCCGTTCTTTCCGCCTTTCTGAGCGCGACCAGGGACTACGATCGGGCCCGCAAACAGGCCACGGCCCGCAAAACCTCGCTGGCTGTCTTTATTATCGGTCTGCTTCTGTTTTTGCTGGGAGACAGGATATTCAGCGCCTTCGGCTTTACCCTGGACGCCTTCCGCATAGGCGCGGGCCTCCTGCTCTTTCTCTCTGCCGTGTCCTTGATGAACGACACTCCCCAGAAGCCGTCCTTCACGGCCGAGGAGGAGATAAGCGTCGTGCCCCTGGCCATACCCTTGTGCATGGGGCCGGCATCCATAGGCACCGTCATGGTGCTCGGGGCTTCAGCCGCAGACGGTGAAGCCCTCCTCATCGGGGCGTTTTCCCTGTTTTTCGCCTCATTGGGAATATATCTCATTCTTCATTATTCCGACGCCATGAAAAAGCTGTTCGGCAAAACAGGCATGGCCGTCCTGTCCAAACTGACGGGCCTGTTGCTGGCCGCCATAGCGGCCCAGGTAGTGTTTACGGGACTCCGGAGTTTCTTGCAATGACGGCGCGGAACGGACGCTTTCCTCTCCCTGCCGCCGCTTGAACGGTGCCTGATGAGGTTGGTTATTGATAGCCCGGATTCTGGCTGGCCAGAATGCCTCCTCCAAAGCCGCCCATGACGCCGCCCGCGATGATGCTGGTGGCGACTTCAGCGCCTGTGAACATGGCCATGCCCGCCCCGCCTGCCGCGCCTATCAGGGCGCCGCTCACAATGGCCTGCTGGGTTCTGCTCATGTTGGTGCAGCCCGCGCCCGCTACAAGCGCCGCCAAAAGCAGTATGGTCGTTAAAAATCGTGTCATGGCGACTCCTCTTCTCTTTGCTTCTTATCGGCATTTCCGCCACAAGGGTTAGGGCAAAAAAAATTTTTTGAAATCCCGCCGGGGATGGAATGTGATCTCACAGCCTGTCAGTGTTGCGTCAATGCTCAACAGAACAACTGATGCAATGACCGTGCCGGAACATTCTGCCGCCCCCATGCGGCCGTGGCCCCGCCGTCGCGCATTGCCGCAATTTGGGGAAATTATCGGTCCACTCCGCGTCTCTTGACCGTTTTGGCCGCAATGTTTATTCAAGGAGATGATCAGCGCGAGGAGGATGTAGTGAAAACCAGGCTCCATTTCGGAATCAACCTGTGGATGAAAACAGACAAAGGCGTTCTTTTGGGTCCCGGGAGAATGCGGCTTTTGGAATTGGTCGGCGAAACCGGTTCTCTCAGAAAGGCGGCTGAAGTCATGGGCATGTCCTATCGGGCCGCCTGGGGCAAGATAAAGGAAAGTGAAGACGCGCTGGGCGCGCCCCTGTTGGGAAAACGGGGCAGCAACCGTCAGGGATCCCACCTGAGCGCCGACGGACAGGAACTGATCAGGCTGTACAAAGACTGGCTGGAAGAGGTGAAACGTCACGCCGCCGCAACCGCGCAAACAACGTTCAAGGAATTTTTTGACCTTGAAAGGCCGTAACTTGTCCCGATATTTTCTTTTTGACGCCTAAATTTTGTCCCCGCCCTGCCGATACAAACATATGGGAGGAAGGACGGGCAAAAATTGCCTTGCACAATTCTTGCATGACAGCGACTTGAACAAGTTTCTGTGAAACCCGCGAACGGGTAGGCAAAACACCGAGGGACAGGCATGGCTAGCACAATTTCCGGCTCAACCGCCATTTCCGGCCTTGGCGGCAGCGATACCAATTTTGATGAAGTTCTGGCCAAGCTCAAACAGGTGGAATCCATACAAATCAACCGTATGGAAGCCTGGAAGGCCGACTGGAACATGCGCTATGAGGCCTTCGGCCAAATCATCGAGCAGGTGCAGGTCGCCAGCAACGTGCTTTCCAGTCTGAGCAACCGCAATACGTTCGTCACAAAAAACGTCGCCTCCAGCGATCAGAATGTGGTCACAGCGGTGGCCAGCGCCCTGGCTCAGGACGTGCAGCATACCATTACCGTAAACCAGGTCGCCAGCAATGCCATCTGGGCCAATACCGGGCATGTGTTCAGCTCCAAAACGGATATCATCAATACCTCGGGCACGGCTCAGTGGTTCAAATACTCTTACGCCGGCAAGGATTATCAGGTCAAAATACCTGCCAACACCAATCTTGAATCCTTCATGAACATGGTCAACAGCGCTGTGGACAACCCCGGCGTGCAGGTGAGCCTTATTCAGACCGGCTCCGGCTATGTGTTTCAGGTAGCCGGCAAGAACACCGGGGCGGCCAACGACCTCCATGTATACAGCACCGACCTGCTCGGCATGAACGCCGCCGGGGCGACATCCTCCTGGCTGACCAACAATCCCGTGGACGCGACGGCCCAGCTGACCAACCCCAACCAGTACACATACGACATCGTCCTGGAGAACGGTGCCACGCGCAGCGTCACCATCAGCGGCGACTCCACGCGGGAAGAACTGCTCGCCGCCATCAACCAGCAGATAAACGGTTTCGGCAGCGCCTCGGTGGACGGCAGCGGCAATCTGGTGATGGACGGCGTCAAGTCCGTCAGCCGCAAGGACAACAGCGGCACGGCGACGCCACAGGGAACCCTGGCCGCCGACACGACGTTGACCCTGGCCGCCGCCAATCAAGGCGACCTGCTCCAGGACGGGGATGTGTATACCCTGACCAGACAGGACGGGACGACGGTAACATTTGCCTATAACGCCGCCAACAGCGAAATCGCCATAAACGACAACGGAACTTCCCAACCCCCGGTTGCCGGGATAACGACAAAGGATGATTTGCTCAATGCCGTAAGCACGTATATGGGCGGGAGCATCACTACAGACGGCAGCGGCAACAATGTGCTGACCCTGTCCGGCGTGCAGGGCTTTGCCCAGACCACGGGCAGCGGCGGAATGGCCGGTTTCGGTGCCGTCACCGACGCCGTGACGACAATCCCCCAGAGCGGCTTCCATTTTGACAGCGGCTCCGGGAACTATCTTCTGGAATCGCCCCCCGATCTCGTCTACAACATCACCCTGAACGACGGCACGGCGCTGACCACGGCCCCATTGGCCAGCGGTTCCGACATGCAGGATGTCGTCGCCGCCATCAATGCAGCCGCCGGCTCGAACATCGCCAAACTGGTCAAGGCGGACGGCTCCGCCTGGCTCGGCGCGGCGGACGGCGACGCCTGGCTTCAGGTCGACAATGTGCTTTCCGTTTCCGGCGCGGGTGTTTCCGGCCAGGTGGCCGAATCCAGCCTGTGGAGCATACAGCGCTCGGCCAACGCGATTTACCGGGTGGACAATTGGCCCATAAGCATGGAATCCGCCTCCAACAAGGTGAGCGACGTCATTGAGGGCGTCGTCTTCGACATTCAGGACGTCGGCTCGGCCCGCATCAGCGTGAGCACGGATATCACCTCCGTGGAGCAGTCCATCCAGACTTTTCTGGACGCGGTCAACTCCATCCTGATCACCGTGCGCGATCTGACCTCCTACAACAGCGACAAGGAAGTCACTTCCACAGACCCCAACGACAGCAATTACAGCCCGTCGCAGCTCACCTCGGAAAAAGGCTCGCTCCTGCAGGGCAACTACGGCGTGCAGCTTTTCAACAGCCGTTTGAAAAGTCTTCTCATAGGCTCGCCCCCCGGCTTCAAGAGCATGCAGTCGGCCACGGACGTGCTTTCCGGCGATGTTGTGGCCAAACTTGCCGACATGGGCATTAAAACCTGCACGGACGAGACCGATTCCAACTACGGACTGCTGGTCATAGCCCCCAACTCCACCATCGCCGCGATCAAGGAGATGGACCTGAACAGCTACAACAACGCGATCACCAACAATCTGCAAAGCGTGGTGGATTTCTTCTGCACCAGCGGCACAGGCAGCAGCACTTCCGCCGATTTTCGCTACGGAAGCCACATTGAGGGCATCACCAAGGCCGGCACATATGACGTCAGCTACACCGTGGACGCGGGCGGCAACATCACGGGCGTGACCGTGGGCGGCGTGGCGGCCAAGCGCGACACCAGCATGCCGGGCTATTACTACAGCGTGGACCAGGGGGCGGCCGGCGGTTTGTCCATTGTGATAGACAATCTTGACCCCGGCGTTCATACCGGCCAGGTGCGCATCAAGGAAGGCCTGGTGCAGACCGTTCAAAGCATGCTCAAGGACGAAATGCGTTTTGTGGACATCAACGTGAGCGCCGGCAACGCGGACGCCATGGAGTTGAAGTCGCAAAATGGGGCGCTGATGGTCCTGCAAGACAACTACAAAAAAATTATGGAGAACATTGACAAAAAAATCGAGCGGGAACAATACCGCCTCTCCGTCTGGGAAGCGCGGCAAAAACAGATTTTCGCCAATCTGGAAACATTGCTCAAACAGTACAGCGAACAAGAATCGCGCCTTGAAAGCCTAATCAAGCAACTGGATTCAAGCAGCTAACATCGCACACAAGGAACGCACCATGAATAAAGCGGCGCAGGCGTATTTCAACACAAAGGTCACCACCACGGATCAGGGCCAGCTTTTGATCATGCTCTACGACGGAGCGCTCAACTATCTGCAGCAGGCCAGGGACAAAATTCTGGCCAAGGATTACGCGGCCAAGGGCATCCTCATTTCCAAGGTCATAGACATAGTCAACGAGCTTTCCTCTTCCCTGAATATGGAACGCGGCGGCGATCTTGCCGTGAATCTGAACAATCTCTACCTGTTGTGCACGGCGCGTCTGTTGCAGGCCAACCTGAAAATGAACGTGGAATCCCTGGACAGCGTCACGCACATACTTTCTGGTCTGCGCGGCGCGTACGCCCAGATACTGGGCAATCCAGAAGCCCGCAAAACGGCTGCCGACATTGCCAGCCGCCTTCAGCCGCAAACAACGACTTCCACGCCAAGGGCCTTCTCACAGGTTCAAACGGCCGTGGCGCCGCGCGCCCATGCCCACGCGGTTTACGGAAAAAGCGCCATGCGCCCGTCAGACGCCCCCGAGGCCGAACAGCAACGCGCCGTCATTCGACAGTTTGTTCCGGGCAAGTGATGCGGCGTTCAAGTCAATTCGCGTCCGCGAGGGTTTGATGCGGCGAATTTGAGGCCGTTGTCAAAAGAAAGTTTCGAGAAGCCCGAAGCCGGTGACGCATTCGGCGATCACCAGCCCCATGAGGATGACATTGGCGACCCCGTGAGCCACGGGGAGCCATGTGCGTTTTTTCTTGCGGCGGTCCATTATGTAACCACTGCCCAGGCCGAACAGGGACAGCCCTATGATGGGCCAGGCCATTACGGCGTGGCTGCCTGTGATGTGCGTGGCGCCGAAAACGGAGTGGGTGACGTAAAAACCCAGCGCTCCCAGCGTCCAGAGAATCAAGCCCAGAGCCCCAAGCCGCACGTGCCGCTTCCAGGGGAAAATAATTTTTTTGCCGAACTGCATGGCCACACGTTTGCCGCCCTGCCACATGGCCATTACGCCGATGACGGCGGCCAGGCCTTGCAGGGGCGGGTGCGTCCACATCAGAGCGTGACTTATCATGCTTCCTCCACAATACGCTTGTCGTCGAAACCAAAAGGCCGTGATTGCCCGTGCCTTCCGCAACTATTGCCGATTACCAAAATCATCGGAAAAAATCAAGTCTGTCCCGGCATTCCTCTTGCCGCCTGACGGCGCTTGCGGCATAGAAGACGCCCACAGGGCAGGCATCCTCCGGCCATATTCGACCGGGCAGCGGCCAAAAACGGGCATCTTTCCTGTTTTGAAGCGATCAGGTATACTGGAAAACACGCCATGCAAAACATATACGGCCACATACTCGAACTGTTGCGACAGGGGCGAAAAGTCCGGCTTGTGACGACGTTCGGCCCGGGCAGGACGGATAAAACCCTGCGGGACGAGGATTTTGACTTCGCCGATTCAGACAGCGAAGCCGTCCGTCTTGTCGAAAGCGACAGCGTTCTCACCGTGACGGAAAACTTCACCCCTCGCGAACGTCTGATCATTCTCGGCGCGGGCCATATCGCGTTGCCCTTGGCGACGATAGGCGCGCTGCTCCATTTTGACGTCGTCGTTTTCGACGACAGAAGCTCGTTCGCGAATCGGGAACGCTTTCCTGCGGCCAGCGAAGTCATCTGCGACTATTTTGAAGCCATGCCGGATGTCGTCGCCGTTCGCCCCGGCGATTACGTCGCCATTGTTACCAGGGGACACAAATACGATCAGACCTGTCTGCGGGCCATACTGCGCGGGCGGATGCCGCGCTATCTCGGCATGATCGGCTCAAAACGCCGGGTGGGCATCGTCAGGCAGCAGTTGCGCGGGGAAGGTTGCGCGCCGGAAAGGCTGGAGCAGCTGCACGCGCCCATCGGACTGGATATAGGCGCTGTCAGCCCCGAGGAAATCGCCGTCGCCATTCTGGCGGAAATGGTGCAGGAAAGACGCCGATCCCCGTCAGGCGCCGGCCCCCGCGAGGCGACGGACACGGAACTTCTGGCCTGGCTTGCGGGGGAGCGCGCCCAGCAGGCCGCCCTGGTCACAGTGCTGTCCGTGCGGGGCTCCGCGCCGAGAAACGCAGGCGCGAAGATGGCCGTGCTTGCCGACGGGCGGACTGTCGGCAGCATCGGCGGCGGCTGCGTGGAGGCCGACGTCATAAAGGACGCGCGGCGGCTGCTCGTCGAGGGCGGCTACCGCCGGAGAATTGTGGACCTGACGGACGCGGCGGAGGAAAACGGCATGGTCTGCGGCGGCGTCATGGACGTGCTCATTGAAGCGCCCGTCTGAGCGGAGAAGTTATAGCCCAAAAAACATATTGACAAAAAAAGGCTCATCCGGTTAGAGCGTACTTCGCCTCATGAATGGCCAGATTCTGAGCTTGAAGAAGTCCATATCTCTGTATCCGCAGGCCATTCGTTTCAGCACTTTGATTTTGTTGTTTGTTCCTTCCATGCGGCCCGACGATATGGGGTGATCGTACCAGTTCAGGATGCCGAATTTGCACCCGGCGATGGTGTCCCCCATGCGAATGAGGTGCCCAA
>JAISTW010000077.1 GCA_031272405.1 Desulfovibrio sp.
CCGCAATATCGGCCCTATAAGCGCGAATTGCCTGTCGGTCAGACTATATAGCTTTTTCATGCCCAAATCATACTGGAAAAAACAGCAAATGGCAATTTATTTGTTAGCAAAGCCTAGAGGTTTTGTTGTGAGTGATATTTTATAACATATGAATAATATATAATTATTATATCATTTAAGTGAACCAGTTCCGCCTCCTTGATGGGACAAAGATAGCACTTTTACCATGTTATGTCATTCTAAAAGTTATATCCTCACCACACCTCCCCCCCCTTGACATACCAGTAAAAAGCGCGTTGAATTTTCGGCAGTGGGAAATATTTTGACCTGTATCAATAAATGCACACAGCGTGCAATCGCGTGCTCCATATCACTGTGAATGTTCCGTCTCAAAAAATTGATTCTCCCTGCCGGATTTTTCGTCTTATAATCGTAACGGCGCTGTGCGCCGCAATAGCGACCGGCTGCGGGCGCGGCTCCTGGCGCAAAGGCGGCGTGCCCGGTTCGCAGCCCTATACAGTGCGCGGCAAAACCTATTATCCCCTCAAATCCGCTCACGGCTTTGTGGAAGAGGGAGTGGCCTCCTGGTATGGGCCCGGCTTTCACGGCAAGGCAACGGCCAGCGGCGAGCGCTACAACCAATACGGAATGACGGCGGCGCACAAGATATTGCCCCTGGGCGCAAAGGTGCGCGTCACGCATCTGGGCAACAAGAAATCCGTCGTCGTCACCATTAACGACCGCGGCCCTTTTGTGGAAGATCGCGTCATTGACCTTTCCCGCAAGGCCGCGACCAGTCTGGACATGATAGGCGAAGGCACGGGCCGGGTGCGGGTGCAGAGCCTGGACGCTGTTCCTCAAATGCGTGGCGATGGCGGCATAGAGGGGGATTTCTACATACAGGTGGGAGCTTTCGCCGAGAAGAACAATGCCCATAGGCTTGTCGGCATTCTTGAACAGTCCGGGCACAGTGGGCGTCTGTTTTTCGGCGGCAACAGATTATGGAACGTGCAGGCCGGTCCTTGGCCGGATTCGGAGAGCGCCCGCAAGATGCTGGGCGCCTTCCGCGCCCTCTATCCGCACGCCTTTGTCATTGGCGGTGAAGGCGGGAAAAGATGATGCCTCCGACGGATTGACAAAGCCGGGCAAATGCGGCAACGAATAATGCATTATGAATATAGCCGCCGTCTTCATCCGCCGTCCTGTGGCCACGACCCTCATCATGTTGGGGATGCTTTTTTTCGGCTCAACGGGCTATATGGCCCTACCGGTCAACCAACTGCCCAACGTTGACTTTCCCACAATCATGGTCATGGCCGACCTTGACGGGGCGGATCCGGAAACAATGGCCTCTTCTGTGGCCAGGCCGTTGGAAAAACAGTTTTTCACCATCGCCGGGATTGATTCCATTTCTTCCGTCAACTCCACCGGCCGCACCCGCATCAGCATTCAGTTTGATCTGGAGAGAGATATTGACGCTGCCGCCCTGGACGTTCAGTCCGCCATAGGTCTCGCACAGCGCCGCCTGCCCACCAACATGACCACGCCACCCAGTTTCCGCAAGGTCAATCCCGCCGATCTGCCCATCATGTATCTGCGGGTATCCTCACCTACCCTGCCGTTATACGAGCTCAACGAATACGCGGACACCCTGATCGGTCAGCGCATTTCCATGGTTTCCGGCGTGGCGCAGGTCGTCATTTTCGGGCAAAAGGAATACGCCGTGCGCGTGCAACTGGACCCGGACGAGCTGGCTACGCGGGGGCTGGGCATAGATGAGGTGGCCGACGCGGTGGCCGCCACCAATTCCATGTTGCCCACCGGCTCGCTCGACGGTTCCCAGCGCGCCAGTTTCATCAAAGCTTCGGGCCAGCTCTTTGACGCCAAATCTTTCAGCGAGGCTGTGGTGGCCTGGCGCAACGGCGCACCGGTGCGCCTTAAGGATATCGGAGTCGTGGTGGACAGCGTGCGCCAGGACAAGCAGACAGCCTGGGGCAACGGCGGCGTGCCCGGCATCACCTTGGCCGTTGACCGTCAGCCCGGAGCCAACACGGTTCAGGTGGCGGACGCCATTCTCGGTCTTTTGCCTGGACTGAAGCGACAGTTGCCGCCCTCTGTCACGGTGGACATTCTCAATGACCGTTCCGTATCCATCCGCGAATCAGTGGCGGATGTCAAATTCACTTTGGTGCTCACCGTCTTTCTGGTGGTGCTGGTCATTTTTCTTTTCCTGCGCAATCTGCCAGCCACCATCATTCCGAGTCTGGCTCTGCCCATGTCGGTCATTTCCACCTTCGCCGTCATGGCTGTTCTGAACTACAGTCTGGACAATCTCTCCCTCATGGCCTTGACCCTTGCCGTGGGCTTTGTGGTGGACGACGCCATCGTCATGCTGGAAAATATCGTCCGCCACCAGGAATCGGGCAAGGATCCGTTGGCGGCGGCCTATGACGGTTCGGCGGAAATCGGTTTCACCATTGTTTCCATGACCATATCGCTGGCGGCGGTATTCATCCCGGTGCTCTTTATGGGCGGCATCGTGGGACGGCTTTTCCGGGAATTCGCCGTGGTCATCATCGGGGCCATCCTGTGTTCCGGCGTTGTTTCCCTGACCCTCACGCCCATGCTCTGCGCCTATTTTCTCAAGGCTGGGGTAAAACACAAGGCCGGTTACGAGGGGCTGTATGGCGTGATGGAGCGGGCTTTCGACCGCTTGGCTCTGGGCTACGACAAATCGTTGAACTTTGTGCTGCATCACCGTCTGACGGCCTTCGGCGCTTCCCTGTTCCTGATCGTCATGACCGTCTGGCTTGGCGTCACCATGCCCAAGGGGTTTTTGCCCACTGAAGACATGGGTATTCTGGTGGGAGTCACCGAAGCGGAACAGGGCATATCCTTTCGCGGCATGACCGAAGCCCAGAAAACAATTGATCCCATACTGGAAAAGGAACCCTGGGTTGACAAGTTCAACTCCGTGGTGGGCATAGTGGGCAGCAGTCAGAGCATGAACAACGGCGTCGTGTTGATGCAGCTTGTTCCGCACGACAAGCGGCCCGGCATAGAGGCGGTGGCTCAACGCCTGCGCAAGGAGTTGAACGCCTCGCCGGCCATGCGGGTTATTTTGCGCGTGCCGCCCTCCATCAACATAGGCGGACGCAACTCCAAGGCCCTGTATCAATATACACTGTCCGGGCCGGATATTACAGCCCTGTATGACTGTGCCCAGAAAATTGAGGACGCGTTGCGCCTCCTGCCGGTTCTGCAGGATGTCAACAGCGACCTGCAGATAAAAAATCCGCAGTTGCGCATCAATATTGACAGAAACCGCGCGGCCGCCCTGGGGGTGAGCCCGCAGCAGATTGAGTTGGCCCTGCAATCGGCCTACGGCTCGCGTGAAGTTTCCACTATTTATGCCCCCACTGACGATTACAGGGTGTTTGTGGAGTTGCAGAAGCGCTTCCAGGAGGAGTCCGCCGGGCTTTCCCGCCTCTATGTGCGTTCGAAAGACGGAGCTTTGGTTCCGCTGGACACTCTGGCCCAACTTTCTCCGGGCGTGGGCCCCATAGCCGTCAATCATGCAGGCCAGTTCCCGGCTGTGACCATTTCGTACAACCTCAGGCCGGGCGTGGCTCTGGGTACGGCGGTGGCCGCTGTGGAAGCGGCGGCCCGTCCCTTGCTGCCGGACTCGGTATACGCCGAATCCCAGGGCACGGCCCAAGCTTTTCAGAAATCCCTGACAGGCATGGGTTGGCTCCTTATTTTGGCCATTGTGGTCATTTATCTTGTTTTGGGCATTCTCTATGAAAGTTTCATCCACCCGCTGACCATTCTTTCCGGTTTGCCTTCAGCCGGGTTTGGGGCTCTGGCAACGCTGTGGCTGTTTGGCATGGAACTGGATCTGTACGGCTTTGTGGGCATCATCATGTTGCTCGGCATAGTGAAGAAAAACGCCATCATGATGCTGGATTTCGCTCTGGAGGCCCAGCGGAGGGATACGAACCTCACGCCGCTTGAGGCCATCACTCAAGGCTGCCGGGTGCGTTTCAGGCCTATCATGATGACCACCATGGCCGCGCTGATGGGAGCTCTGCCCATCGCCGTCGGCTTCGGGGCCGGAGCCGACGCCAGACGTCCTCTGGGCTTGGCCGTCGTCGGCGGATTATGCTTTTCACAGCTTGTAACTCTTTATATCACCCCGGTTTACTATTATTATATGGAAAAACTTTCCCGCAGACTGCAAAAGGATTTCGGCGGGCGTTTCCAAAAACACGAAAAATCTGAACCGACCTCCCCTGAGCTAAGCGGAGCGTAGCCGCTGAATGAGTTGCCCGGCTTTTTGACCGGCCGGAATCCGGCGCATGTAACGGTCATCAACCATTCGGGTGATGAAGTGATGAAGACAGGGTGTGAGTCGTCGCGAATCTTCGTCATTCACGCGTAATGGCGAAGTCGTAGCCGGCCGCCAGCGCGGCGGCGTTGACGGGAATCAGCTTGGCATAGTGGGAGCTCACCACGCTGTGCAGAGCATCCTGAACTGCCTGGAGCGGGAGCGTGCCCGTAGCTCCGAGCCAGGCGCCCAGCGCCACCATGTTGACAAGTTTTGCATTGCCTATCTTGTGCGCCATATCGTTTGCGGGGATGTAAACAGTGCGGATTGACGTTTCCACAAGGTCTTGGGCGATCAGGGAAGCGTTTACGATCTGTACCCCGCCTTTGCGCAGGCGTGGCTGAAACTTGGTCAGCGACGGCTCGTTGAGCACTATGCTGGACAGGGGTTCCCGCACCAGAGGCGAACCAATGGGCAAAACGTCCAGCACCACTGTGCAGTTTGCAGTGCCGCCGCGCATCTCGGCGCCGTAGACGGGAAGAAACGTCACATGAAGGCCTTGCTCCATGCCGGCCTGAGCCAGAAGGTTGCCGATGAGCATAACTCCTTGTCCGCCAAAACCGGCTATGACGACATCCTGATATTCAGGCATTGCCCGGCTCCTTCACGGCATTTGCTTCCGCCGCGCCGACGTCTTTGAACACTCCCAGGGGGAAAACGGGGATCATGTCCGTTGCGATGCGTTTGTTGGCTGCAGTCGGCGTCATGTGCCAATTGGTCGGGCAACCGGAGAGCAATTCCACAAAACCGAAGCCCAAGCCCGCCAACTGTACGTCAAAGGCGCGGCGGACAGCCTTTTTAGCCTCTTTGACGTGTTTTACCGAGTCGAGGGAGCAACGGGCCGCGTAGGCCACTCCCTGCAGTTGGGCCATGATTTCCGTGAGGCGTATGGGGCCGCCTTCGTTGCTGAAATTTCTGCCGTGAATGGTGGTCGTCGTTTTTTGGCCGACAAGGGTGGTGGGCGCCATTTGGCCGCCGGTCATGCCGTATACGGTATTATTGATGAATACGGCTGTAATTTTTTCGCCTCTGTTGGCGGCATGCAGGGATTCTCCCGTGCCTATGGCGGCCATGTCGCCATCGCCCTGATAGGTGAAAACAACGGCTTCCGGGCGCGCCCGACGCACGCCGGTGGCCACGGCGCAGGCTCGGCCGTGGGGGGCTTCGACGCTGTCCACGTTGAAGTAGTCATAAGTAAAGGTGGCGCAGCCAACGGAGGCCACAAGAATGGTTTTGTGGGCGACGCCGAGTTCGTGCAGCACCTCGCTCACCAGACGGTGGGCTATGCCGTGGTGGCAACCTGGACAATAGTGAGTCACGCGTTCGTTGAGAACGGGATTCACGTCAAATACGAGTTTTTCCCCTGGCCGGGGTCGTAGATCGTTGGCGGATGTCATGATATCGCCTTTTGATTGCTGATTGTCCTGTCGGAAAACGTCGAAAGCTATCCCTTCAGAGCCTGAAGTATGGGTTCGACAAGCTCATTGGCCCCGATAAACAGGCCGGGCATAATGCCGTGCCAGGCGACGTCGCATCCGCCGACTGCCAGACGGACGTCTTCCACCATTTGTCCGATGTTCTGCTCTATCACAAGAATGCGGCGACCTCGTGCATGTATTCGCAGGGCCTCGCCAGGGAAAGGATAAAGAGTGATCGGTCGGAAAAGTCCTATTTTTCGGCCTTCCTTACGCAGTCCGCGTATGGCGCTGCTGGTTATGCGCCCTATGGATCCGAAGGCGACGACGACAAGCTCAGCGTCGTCAAGTTCCTCTCCCGCGTACCGGGCATCTTTGCGCATGGCTGCATATTTTTGCTGCAGAAGCCGGTTACGCTGGGCCAACGCTCCTTCCGCCAGGTAAACGGACTTGAGCAGGCGCGGAGGGGCGTTTTCGCCGCGTGCGCCGTAGCCTTCAATGCGCAGATCCTGAACCAGAGAACGCAGATGTTCCGGAGTGGATGCCCCCTCCGGCGCCGTACGGCGTATGGGCTCCTTGATTTGACCCACAATGGCATCACCCAGGATCATGACGGGGTTTCTGTAAGCGAAGGCCAGAGCGAAAGCCATGAACATAAAATCGTAACACTCCTGGGCCGTGGACGGGGCCAGTACGAGGTTACGGTGGTCGCCGTGTCCTCCGCCTTTGACGGCCTGGAAATAATCGCCCTGTGAAGGACCGATGTCGCCCAACCCTGGTCCGCCGCGCGACATATTGACGATGACCCCCGGAATATGGCTGCCGGCCATATAGGAAATGCCTTCCTGCATCAGGGATATGCCGCAGCTTGAGGAGGAAGTCATGGCCAGAACGCCGCAGGCTCCGGCCCCGAGCAGCATATTGACGGCGCCGACTTCGCTTTCAGCTTGTACAAAGGCTCCGCCGTGTTCCGGGAGCAGGGCGGAAAGCATCTCGGGCACTTCATTCTGCGGGGTGATGGGGTAAGCGAAGTAGCATTGCAGGCCGGCGTCAACAGCTCCATAGGCCAGAGCCTCATTGCCTTTGACGAGGATGCGTTTCGGCATTTGTTTCCTGCTCATGCCCCGGCTCCTTCCCGTGATTTTCCGGCGCTTTTGAACACCCGGATAGCCGCATCGGGACACATGACGGCGCAACTCGCACAGCCTGTGCATTTGCCGTCCATTTCCACAACCTCATACCCCTGACGATTGAAACGGCCCGAAGGGCGCACCACTTTCACGGGACAGGCTTCCACGCAGAGGCGGCAACCCTTGCAACGCTCCTCCAGAATGACGATTCTTGACATGAATATAATCCTCAAAAATGAGCTGGAAATCAGACAAACATTGTATGCGGATATCCCTCAAAGTCAACAAATGTCATCCGGCGAAATTCTCATCGACCTCGTCACCCAACCGCGTTGCTCACGCCTCCAGAAAGGCCTTGTAGGCCTCGACGGTATACCAAAGATCAGCGCAACTTGTCAGCTCGCAGGGGCTGTGCATGGACAGCACCGGAGGGCCGAAGTCAATGACTTGCATTCCATACGCGGCCAGAAACAGGGCCACCGTGCCGCCGCCGCCCTGGTCCACCTTGCCCAATTCCGCGGCCTGCCACGGAATGGCCCTGGAATTGAGCAAACCGCGCAAAAAAGCGAAATATTCGGCATCCGCTTCGCTGGCTCCATACTTTCCGCGGGAACCGGTGAACTTGGAGAAACAGGGGCCGTAGCCCAAGCGGGCGGCGTTCTGTTTTTCGTGCAAATCTTGAAAATCCGGATCAAGCGCTCCCTGCACGTCTGCCGACAAGGCGCGGCTGTTGAGGAAGAGTTCCGAAAGGCGGTTCGCCGGCCCTGTTTCGGGCAACATGCTTTCAAGGCAATATTCCAGAAAGCGTGAGGAAGCGCTTGTGGCGCCGTCAGAGCCGATTTCCTCCTTGTCCCAGAAAATCAGAGCCTTGGCGCGCGTGCCAGGTTTGGTACGGAGCAGGGCCTCTAGGGCAGCGAATACGCAAATCCTGTCGTCCTGTCCATAACCACCCACAAGCGCTCTGTCTAGGCCCACGAAACGCGCAGGTCCGGCGGGCACGGCCTGCAGTTCGGCCGTAATCATGTCTTCCTCGCGGATGCCGTATTTCGCGTGCAATATGTCCAGCAGATGCGTCTTGACCGCGTCTCCGGTCTTGCCGTCGTCTTCCTTGCTGCTTTTGTCGTCCTTGCCCCGGCCGCGGGTTTTGGGGCTGTGCCCCATGATGACGTTCAGTTTTTCAGCTTCAAAGGCTTCACCGAGTTTTTGGTCGCTCTGTTTCTGCGCTAAATGCGGCAGGAGGTCGGCGATGCAGAACACAGGCTCATCAGGTTTTTCGCCTATGGTCACAGGTATTTTTTCCCCGTTTTCCCGGATGATGACGCCGTGCAGAGCCAGAGGTCTGGCAAGCCACTGGTATTTCCGGATGCCGCCGTAATAATGCGTTTTGGCCTGGACGACGTCTACTTGTTCTACCAGGGGACGCTGTTTGAAGTCCAGACGCGGCGTATCCACATGGGCCGCTATCAGATCAAGGCCGTCTTTCAGCGGAGCCTTGCCCCGCAGCACGGCAAAAACAGCCTTGCCGCGCAAATCGCGCGCCACGCGGGCGCCTGCAAACGCATCGCCGTATCCGGCCTCGCGCAAACGCCGACAGACGTAGTCCGTGGTTTCACGTTCTGTCTTGCAGGAACTCAAAAAATCCATATAGCGTTCGGCCAGCGCCGTTACCTCGCCACGCTGAGTACGGGTATTCAGGTTGTTCCAGGCGCTGCGCGGTTTGTAAGAATGATCCTGTTTCATTGCTTCATCCAGTGTGAAATATTGATAACAGATTTCCCACGTGCTCGTTCAAGCGACAAGGCCGTTTACTCTCCGGCCGGGTCGGAGAGGGCTTCCACAAGCAAGCGCTCCGCAAGGAGACAGTCGCGGGAGCGAAGGGTTCGCGTATCCAGGCAAAAGGCGTTGTCCTCCATCCGTCCGAGCAGCGGCGGCGTACAGGCCAGCAAGCGCGATTTCAACTCATTGGCACTGATGTATGCAGGTGTAATGCAAATCAGCGTCGTAGGCAAGTCGCACTCCGGAAAAGCGCCACCTCCGACGCGCGAAGATCCCTGTCTGAGGGATACGGCGCACCGCTCCCCAAGAAGCTTGCGCAGCCGCGTCGCGAGACGTTTGGCTTTGGCGGCCAGCTCTCGCGGCGAAGCTGTTATCATTCGCAACGTGGGTATCCGCGAAACGACATCGGGCAGGCAATACTGGCGCAATGTCGCTTCCAGCGCCGTGAGGCAGAGTTTGTCGCAACGCAGGGCGCGCATGAGAGGATTCAGCTTTAATTGGTCAACCAGGTCCTTGCGTCCGACGACTATGCCGGCTTGCGGCCCTCCAAGCGCTTTGTCGCCTGAAAACATTACCATATCCGCCCCTTCGGAGACAACCGAGGCGACAGTGGGTTCCGGAGGCAGGCCGTACGGCGTGAGGTCGACAAGACAACCGCTGCCCAGGTCCTCAATAACCAGCAGGCCGCGTTGGCGGCCCAGGGCTGCCAGTTGGGGCAGGGATGCCGCCGAATGAAAACCTACAATTCGGTAATTGGACGTGTGCACGCGCAGCAGAGCCTTGGTGTTTTCCGTAACAGCCACCTCATAGTCGCGTAAATAGGTGCGATTTGTCGTCCCGACCTCGCGCAGTATCGAGCCGCTTCTCTCCATGATTTCCGGGATGCGGAAGGAACCGCCTATTTCCACGAGCTCACCCCGCGAGACGATGACTTCGCCCCCTTCGCACAAGGTGTTCAAAACCAACAGAACAGCGGCGGCGTTGTTGTTGACCACCACGGCCGCTTCCGCGCCGCACAGATCCTTCAGCAGATTTTCCGCGATGTCGTGGCGGCTGCCCCGTCCCCCGGTTTCCCGGTTCAACTCCAGGCTGCAATAGCCGGAAGATGTGTCCGTTAAAGCCTGGAGAGCTTTTTCAGGCAGTATGGAACGGCCCAGATTGGTATGTATGACAACGCCGGTGGCGTTCAGCACAGGCCGCACTCCGCATCTTGTTTCCATCCGGATCGCGTTTTTTATGTCCGGCAGGCACGTTTGCAACAGCGGCGTGGCGACGCGGCGGCGTCCGTCTTTGATGTCGCGCCTCACGTCGTCCCAAAAGGCAGTGATTATTTCCCGCGCCCGACTGCGTGAAACGTTTTTCAACAGGTCGGGATATTCTTCCTCCAGAGCGGACAGGCATACGTCCACAGATGGGATGGAACGGTACGGGTTTTCCATGACTATTTTCCTCCGACGAGGGCAGAAGGGTGAAGGGCGTAAAATTCCGCCAACAGATACAACGAACCGGTTAAAAGCGCGGGGCGCTCCGGGCTGATGCCGGCAACGCCGTTCAGGGCGGACAGCGCCCTGGCCAGATTTTCCGCTGAGATAGCCGTGCGTGGCAGAGCGCTGTTCCAGACGGTGTTCACTTTCGTGCCGGAAGCGGCGCGCGGATTTTGCAGCGTGGGTATGAAGACGGGCGCCGAGCCGAGAAAACGCTTCAACAGCGCCGCCGACGCGCGCCAGTTCTTGTCGGCAAGGCAGGAAAACACGGCGCAGGAAGGCCGAACGCCCATACAGCTCAAGGCTGTGGTCAAGGCTTTCATGCCGTGGGGATTGTGCGCCCCGTCCAAAATCATGTCGGGCAAGCGTCCGTTGCCCGGCAGTATCTGAAGCCGTCCTGGCTCAAAGGCTCGTTCCAGCCCCTGCCGTTGCCTCTCGCGATTGTTTGCCTCACGGCCGAGCAGGAGGGCCAGATGGTGCCAAGCGGCCAGAGCCAGCCCCGCGTTAACCAACTGATGCGGCCCTTGCAGTTTCAGGCGCAAGGGCGAATTCACAGATAAATCCTGAGGCATGCCCATGTCCCGCGTCAGGCTTCGGGTCTGCTCCAGCCTTATCCTGTGCCGTTGCGCCGATGCTTTCAACCGCTTCTCAGCTTCGGGGAATTGTTCCGCCGTGAGCGCCGCCGCACCGCCACGCATGGCCCCGGCTTTGTCCGCTGCTATTTCTCCAAGCGTCTTCCCCAAAATATCCGCGTGATCCACAGCAATAGGCGTGAAGCAGAGCAAATCCGCATCCAAGGCGGTTGTCGCGTCATGACGGCCCCCGAGTCCGGCTTCAAAGATGGCGACGTCCACCCTGTGTTGGCGGAAAAGCAACGTGGCCAGAGCCGTAAGCCATTCAAAGTATGTCAGATGTCTTGCGGAAGCGCTTAACACGTTGGCGGCTTCAAGCCATTGATCCTCTGTAAGCGTGTTGCCGTCAATACGTATGCGCTCCAGAGGAGAAACAAAGTGGGGAGACGTGTACAATCCGGTTACGCAATCGTGCACGGCGCAGAGCGAGGCCAGAAAGGCGGCTGTGGATCCCTTGCCGTTGGTGCCGAGAATTTGAACGACGACGTACGGCGGCCGCGTGAGTCCAAGCTCAGTCAGGGCGCGCCGAATGCGGTTCAGGCTCATGTCCGTGTGGAACATGCCCAGTGAGTCAAGATACGCCGTCACATCCCGGAAATCGCGAAAAGGGGCGGAGGAGAGCGCGGGATGCCGCAATCGCGGAGTATCCATCTCACCAGCTCCTCTTCTGGCAGCGGGGACAAAAGGTTGTGGTTCGGCCCGCCGTTTTCATCGTTTGCAATGAGCTGGAGCAGTGAAGGCAGGGTTTGCCGCCCCGACTGTACACGCTGAAACTGTTCTGAAAAGCTCCGGCATTGCCGAAGGCATCGCGGTAGTCGCGTATGCTGCTTCCGCACTCCTTGATGGATTTTTTCAGGATGGTTTGCAACGATTTTGCCAGAACGAGCAGCCTGGCGCGGGGTATGGCTCCGGCCTTGGCTGCAGGATGGATGCCCGCCCTGAAAAGCGATTCGTCAGCGTAAATATTGCCTATCCCCGCCACGACGGTTTGATTCAGCAACAGCCCCTTGATGCCGCCCCCGTGTCCGGAGAAAATTTCGGCCAGCTTTTCCGGTGACGTTTCCAGAGGTTCCGGGCCCAGCTTTTTCCAGAACTCCCAATGCGGCATATCCTCGGGAAGCATGGGGCGGCAAAAGCCGAACGTACGCACATCGTCAAAGAAAAGACGACGTTTCCCCGAATGCCTCCCGTGAATGCCGTCCTTGCGTCCACCTGCGGGCGGCGGCGCGGGGCTTTCGAGATCAATGACGAGTCGCGTGTGCTTCAGCGGAACCGCGTCCGCGGGATGCACAAAAAAACTGCCCGTCATCTTCAGGTGAAAGGCCAACACAAGCGCGTCCGGCATGTTTTTTCTCGACTCCGCACGCGAGCATTCCAGCAGAAGCAGCTTCGCTCTGCGGTATACTCTGCCCACAGTCATGCCCGGGAGCGCGCGGACAAGGAGATTTTTGTCGCCCTGTACCGTCTTTGGGGCGAGAATTTCCAGGCCGCAAACACGCGTGCCGGAGATTTGCGGGCGGAGCGTGGAGACGATGGTTTCCACTTCAGGCAGTTCAGGCATGATTTTTCAATTGAGACGCGCGCACAGGATTGCGTGCCGTTTCACCATCTCCCCGCCGCAAGCGGCAAGCAACGCTTCTGTGGCGAACCATTTGACGTTGGTGCTCCTGGTTGGATTCGAACCAACACTGGAAGGATTTTAAGTCCTCTTTCTCTGCCTTTGGAATACAGGAGCAATTCGATTTTACTTTGAGGATGAACACTTGCTGCGCTGCAACGCATCATCCAAGTCATACGTTAAAGGTTCGTGCGGAGCAATGCTAAACAGTAGACACGCAGGGCCGGTTCGAAACGGTTATAAGTTTTCCAACTGTGAAATTGCCGTATCGGCGGAGAGGGCGGGTATAGAGTCATCATGACATCTTGTTGAATTCACTATACTTTCTAGAAATTATATTTGTTGCTCACAGAGTTATACCGATCGCGTCCGAACTGAAGTCGAATTCAATGCTTCATCTCTCCACAAGCCGACACGGCTTGCCCTGCCGCGTGTGACAGTTTGAAGCGGAAAGGGCAAAAAGGCAAGAAAATTCTTGGGGCGCGCCTATACCCCATCATCCACGGTTTCGAACTGATATGCCGTTTTGGTGATTGGCGGACGTTCCTCCGTTTTCCCACCGCGATGGCCGTGTTCCGTGGTCGAGAACCATGCTTTGAAATGTTCACGGCTTTCCCATTTGCAGACAATGGAAAATCCTACAGTATTCTGTCCGTTTTTCAGCCAGCGCTCTGTAGAAAGTAGTCCCTTGACGTTTGACGCTTCAACGGATTTTTTATGCATGAGAGCCATAATGATTTCTTCATTTGTCTTCTCGCCTTCAAAAATAACTTGACTGATAAACATTAAGGACTCCATAAATAATTTTTGTTTTAACCTTTCTGAGAGCGATGATCGCAGCAGCCAAGTGGGTAAGCGCCAAGTGAGTAGAATCCAACTTTTCGTAGCGTATGGTCAGCTTGCGGAATCTGTTGAACCAGGAGTGGCAGGCTTCCACTACCCATCGCCG
>JAISTW010000079.1 GCA_031272405.1 Desulfovibrio sp.
CACCAGCGCCCTGGACACAGGCGTGGAAACGGCCATCATGAACACCATTTTCGCCCTGCCCGAGAACATGACCACCATCATCATCGCCCACCGCCTTTCCACAGTGGAGCGCTGCGACATGCTCTACTGGATAGATAAAGGCGAACTCGTCGCCGGCGGAACGCCGGACAAAGTGCTGCCGCGCTATCAGGCTGTTCTGGACACAATATGGTCCCACCCTGAAGTCAAGAAATTATGATTTGGATTTTTTAGATTCGGACGTAAACATATATTCGACGTCAGCCTGTGGCGGCAGCGCCCTGATGGTTTATGCGCGCTTTCGTTCCTTACACACCCAAGGCGTTTCCCGCCTGTGTCCAGAACAGGTTTTCCGAAAGCCGGTCCGACCGTTTTTTCCATCTCTTCTTTCCCGGCAACCCTGGGTAGGCTTCGATGTTTCCTGCGTTTGGCGAGCCGCTTGCTTTTTGCGGGCAGACTGTCCATAATCACCCCGGCGAGCCGTCGCTGTTGTTTCACATATTTTGTCCGGAGGTCGTATGTTCGCCTTTTTCAACAAGTCTGTTTCAGGTTGGGTATGCCGGGCCGCCGCGTTCGCGGTCGTGTTCCTTGCCGCGCAATTGTACGCCGGGGCGCTTCAGGCGGGGCAGGACGCCGTTCCGGCGCGGGAAATATGGAGGTTCGGAGAAATGTCTGTCGTCGCCATTCAGGATCTGCCGGGAGAAATGGCCGTTTCCACTTTCAAGGGGCCGGCTTCCGAATCGGAAAAGGCGAAATATTTCAACAACGGCAAGACCGAAGCCGGCTTCAACGTGTTCCTGCTGCGGACAGGCGGCAGAATCGCGCTTTTCGACACGGGCAACGGGACAGCGCGAGAGGGAAGGGTGGGGAATCTGCCGAAAATTCTCGCATCCCTCGGCGTGAAGCCGGAAGAGGTGGAATTCATTCTGTTGACCCACATGCACATGGATCATATCGGCGGTCTCCTGGACAATTCAAAAAAGCGCGCTTTTCCCAGGGCCAGGCTGATGGTCTCCAAGCCGGAAATCGCCTACTGGACGGCCCTGGCCGCCAGGGACGCGTCCAACGCCAACGCGGCCCTGGTCAGCGCCACAGTCGGGGAATACGGCGCTGACGTTCTGCCCCCGTTCTCCTTCGGCGATGTCGTTCTGCCCGGCGTGACGGCGCTGGACGCATCGGGGCACACGCCCGGCCACACCGTTTTTCAGCTTGAGGCAAGTCCGGACCGCTTTGTGTTGAAACAACCCGAAGACACGCCCGGCCACGCCAATGTCCAGCCCGAAAAGGGCGGAAACCGCCTGCTCGTCATCGGCGATCTGGTCCACGGAACGCCCCTGCAATTCGCCATGCCCGAGGAATGCGCCGTGTTCGACGTGGACCCTCCCAAGGCCATCCTGGCCCGCAAGCGCATTCTGAACTTCGCGGAACAGAACAATATTCCCGTCGCCGGCATGCACATGCCTTTTCCGGCCTACGGGAAAGTCGAAAAGGACGGCAAGGCCTGGAAATTCTCGCCTGCGCGCTAGCGCCGCATTTTTTTGATTGTCTCGAAAAGGCTTTTTTTCCGTTCGGGTTTTTGGTATATGACGTGCGTTGCGTTTTGTGGCGTGGATGAAGAAAAGCAAACGGAGACAGCATGAAAGTCGTCATCATGTGCGGCGGCAAGGGCACGCGCCTGCGCGAGGAAACGGCCGTCAAACCGAAGCCGATGGTGGAAATAGGTTCCCGCCCGGTGCTTTGGCACATCATGTCCATATACGCCCGTTTCGGCTTCAGGGACTTCATTTTGCCGCTGGGCTACAAGGGCGAGGTCATCAAGCAGTATTTTCACGACTATCACATGCGCCAGACGGATTTCACCGTGGCGCTCAAAAGCGGAACAATCACCGCCCACTCCAGCGACATCGAGGACTGGCGCGTGACCCTGTGCGACACGGGACAGGAAACGCTCAAGGGTGGCCGCCTCAAGCGCGTGGCCCGACACATTGACGGGGAGCGCTTCATGGTCACATACGGCGACGGTCTGGCGGACATTGACCTGAACAGGCTTCTGCGTTTTCACGAGGATTCCGGAACCATCGGCACGTTCACGGGCGTGCGCATGCCGTCGCGCTTCGGCACGGTGCGCACCGACGAGACGGGAAAGATTCTCTCCTGGGAAGAGAAGCCCCTGCTCAACGAGTATATCAACTGCGGCTTTTTTGTTTTCAAGCGCGTCTTTTTGGATTACCTGCTGGAAGACGAATCCTGCGACCTGGAAAAAGAACCGCTGCAACGGCTGGCGGCGGAAGGCGAACTTTCCATGTATCCGCATCCGGGGCAATGGCAGTGCATGGACACCTTGCGCGATTCCATACAGTTGAACGAGCTCTGGAATTCCGGCCGGGCTTTCTGGGCATAACCGCCGGCGGTATAAGGCATGTTTGCGAACGCCTATCGGGGACGTCGGGTATTCATCACAGGTCATACGGGCTTCAAGGGTTCCTGGCTCGCGGCCTGGCTTGTCCGTCTGGGCGCGGTCGTGGGCGGCTACGCCGACGCCGTGCCCACGACGCCTTCTCATTTTGCGGCCGCGAACCTGGGCGAGCACCTTGCGGACACGCGCGGCGACATCCGCGACCGGGCGACCCTGACCAGGGCCATGCGCGATTTCAGGCCGGAGGTCGTCTTCCACCTGGCCGCCCAGGCCCTTGTGCGCAAATCCTACGCCTGCCCGGCGGAAACCTTTGAGACAAACGCGACCGGGACCCTGAACGTGCTGGAAGCGGCGCGGAATTGCCAGTCCCTGCAGGCGCTTGTGCTCATCACTTCGGACAAGTGCTACCGCAACGACGAATGGGTCTGGGGCTACAGAGAAACGGACCACCTCGGCGGCGGCGATCCCTATTCGGCTTCCAAGGGCTGCGCCGAAATCATCGCCCACTCGTATTTTCAGTCTTTTTTCCAGAACGGCCCGGCCTGCGCCACGACTCGCGCCGGCAACGTCATAGGCGGCGGGGACTGGGCGGCGGACCGCATTGTGCCGGACTGCGCGCGCGCCTGGAGCGCGGGCAGGCCAGCCGTCATACGCAGCCCGCGGGCGACCCGCCCCTGGCAACTGGTGCTGGAGCCGCTTTCCGGTTATCTGTGGCTGGGCGCGCGCCTGCTTGACAACGGCGGACATGCCTTTGACCCGCGCGGGCAGGCCTACAACTTCGGCCCCCCCGCCGATGTCGACAACACCGTGGCCGAAGTGGCCGAGGCTCTGGCCGCCCACTGGCCCGGTTTCAGCGTGGAGATGGACAAAAACGCGCGGGCCGGCATGGAAGAATGCACGCTGCTCAAACTCTGCTGCGACAAGGCCCTCGCCCACCTGCACTGGAAGGCGACGCTTCAGTTTGACGAAACCATACGTTACACCGCCGAATGGTACCGCTGTTTTTACCAGGGCGAAGGCGGCAAAAAGCCCCGCAGCGTCCTGGACTTCACCCTGGGGCAGATAGCGGCCTACGAGAACGCCGCCGAACAACGGGGGCTGCCGTGGGCGCGCTGACGGGCGCCGGTTCGTCCATGCCGCCGGGAAGCCCGCCGCGGGAAGAGAAAGCGGCTGCGACGGAAGCCGGCATCGCCGGCGCCCTGTTTTTGCCCTTGCGCGTCATCCCGGCAGACGGCGGGGAAGTGCTGCGTTTTTTGCGTCCGGACTGTCCCCTGTTGCCGGATTTTTCCCGTGGATTCGGCGAGATATACTTTTCACGGGTGGCGCCGGGGGCCGTCAAAGCCTGGAAACGCCACCGCAGGCAAAACCAGTTGTTCGTCGTTCCCTCCGGGTTGATAAAAATCGCGCTCTACGACGACAGGGAGCGTTCTCCCACAAGGGGCGCGCTGCTGGAACGCCTGCTGGGGCTGCCCGACAACTACGGCCTGCTGCGTATTCCCTGCGGCGTGTGGTACGGATTCGCCTCTCTGGAGCGGCGGGCGGCGCTCATCGGCAATTGCGCCGACATCCCGCACGATCCGGCCGAAAGTGAACGGCTTGCCTTCGATGATCCGGCGATCCCCTATGCTTGGCGAAACGTCCGCCAAAATCCGTAGCGAGGAGCCGTTTGCCAGGCGAAAAAACGTGGTTATTATTTCAAACAGAAACCCTTTGTCGAGGATAAGGACATGCCCATAAAAATTCCCGCGGATCTGCCGGCCAGAGCCGATCTGGAGGGTGAAAACATTTTCGTCATGACGGAAGACCGCGCCGTGACGCAGGACATACGGCCGCTGGAAATCGTCATCGTCAACCTGATGCCGACCAAACTGGCCACGGAAACCCAGTTGTTGCGCCTGCTCGGCAATAGTCCTCTGCAGGTCAACATAACCCTGTTGCGCACGGCGGAACACGTTTCCAAACACACTCCGCAAAAACATCTGGAGCGTTTTTACAAAACCTTCGCGGAAATCGACAACTGCAGCTTTGACGGAATGATAATCACCGGCGCTCCCGTGGAACATCTGCCATTTGAAAGCGTTGACTACTGGCAGGAACTTCTGACCATCATGGAGTACGCCTCCCGGCGCGTGTATTCCACGCTTTTTTTGTGCTGGGCGGCTCAGGCGGCCCTCTATCATTTTTACGAATTGCCCAAGCATGTCCTGCCCGCCAAGATATCGGGCGTGTTCACGCATTCGGTGCTGTGTCCGGAATGCCGTCTTTTCAGGGGCTTTGACGATGAGTTCACCGCCCCGCATTCCAGATACACGGAAATACGCGCTGAAGACGTCCGCAAGTCGCGGGGGCTGCGCATTCTCGCCCAGTCCGCCCGGGCAGGGCTGGCCGTGCTGGAAAGCGTGGACTACAACCAGATATTCATGACCGGGCATCTGGAATATGATCGCGGCACGCTGGACGCCGAATACCGCCGCGATCTGGAAAAGGGCCTCAACCCGTCCATTCCGGAAAACTATTATCCCGGCGGCAATCCCGAAGCCATGCCGGTGATGACCTGGCGGGCCCACGCCCACCTCTTTTTCAGCAATTGGCTCAACTATTACGTTTACCAGGAAACCCCGTTCGACTTCACCAGTCAGGGCTGAAACATTTTCAGGAGACCATTATGTGGAACTACACGCAAGCGGTACACGACCATTTTCTGCATCCGCACAACGCCGGCCCGCTGGCCGGGGCGAACGCCGTCGGCGAGGTGGGCAGCCTTGCCTGCGGCGACGCCCTCAAGCTCTATCTGAAAATCAACGGCCAGGGCGTCATTGAAGACGCCGGCTTTGAAACCTTCGGTTGCGCCAGCGCCATCGCCTCCAGCTCAGTCCTCACGGATATGGTCAAGGGCAAAACGGTGGACGAGGCGCTCAAACTGACCAACAAGGATATCGCCGAAGCCCTCGGAGGGCTGCCCAGGGAAAAGATGCACTGTTCGGTGATGGGACAGGAAGCCCTTGAGGCCGCCATTCGGCAATGGAAGGGCGAACCGCCCATCCCCCACGCCCAGGAAGAGGGCAGACTGGTCTGCAAATGCTTTGGCGTGACGGACGCGCAAATCATCCGTGCCGTCCGGGAAAACGGTCTCAAAACCCTTGAGGAGGTCACCAACTACACCAAGGCCGGCGGCGCGTGCGGCGACTGCCAGGATGAAATCAGCCAGATTCTGGCGGCGGAACTCAAACAAAAACCCCTCACGGAGATCAGGCCCAGGCCGCGTATGACCAACGTGCAACGCATGCAGCAGATACTCAAGATCATTGACGGGGAAATCCGCCCTCTGCTCGCGGCGGACGGCGGCGACATAGAATTGGTGGATGTGGACGGACGCCGCGTGGTGGTCAGCCTGCGCGGGCGCTGCTCCCAATGCCGTTCCAGCGATGTGACCATACGCAATCTGGTGGAGCGTCTTTTGCGCGAACATGTGGAATCTGATCTGGTGGTCGAGGAGGCCTGAGCCATGGAAATACGCTATTTTGACAACAACGCCACCTCGGCTGTGGCCCCGGAAGTGCTGGAAGCCATGCTCCCCTATTTGAGCGATTTTTACGGCAACCCGTCCAGCATGTACGCCTTTGCCGCCAGAGCCGCCGACGGCATTGATCAGGCCCGCTCCCGCGTGGCCGCGCTGCTCGGCGCCAATCCCGAGGAGATCATTTTTACCTCCTGTGGCTCGGAATCGGACAACACCGCCATTTTCAGCGCCTTGCAGGCGCAGCCGGACAAACGGCACCTCATCACCACCCGCGTGGAACATTCGGCCATACTCAACACGGCCCAGTACTGGGAGCGTCAGGGCTGCCGCGTCACCTATCTGAACGTGGACGACAGGGGGCGCCTGGACCAGGAGCAGTATCTGCAGGCCCTCGGCGACGATACAGCCCTTGTTTCCATCATGTTCGCCAACAATGAGGTCGGCAACATCTATCCCATACAACGCATGGCCGAAGCCGCCAGGGAGCGTGGCGTGCTTTTCCACACCGACGCCGTGCAGGCTGTGGGCAAAACCCCCATTGACCTTTCCCATATGCCCGTGGATATGCTTTCCCTGTCAGGCCACAAAATCCACGCTCCCAAGGGCATCGGTGTTCTGTACGTGCGGCGGGGGGTGCGCTTCCGGCCGTTTTTGCGGGGCGGCCATCAGGAACGCGGACGCAGGGCCGGCACTGAAAACGTGCCCTATATCGTCGGACTCGGGAAGGCTGCCCAACTCGCCACGGAACACCTGCAGGAGGAGCGCATCGCCGTCGCCCGTCTGCGCGACAGGCTGGAACAGGGCATCATGGCCGGCGTGCCCGATTGCATCGTGAATGGGGATACGGAAAATCGCCTGCCCAACACCTCCAACATCTCCTTCAAGAATGTGGAAGGCGAGGCCATTTTGCTCATGCTCGACCGTCTGGGAATCTGCGCCAGTTCCGGCTCCGCCTGCACGTCAGGTTCCCTGGAGCCATCGCATGTGCTCAGGGCCATGGGCGTGCCCTTCAATTACGCGCACGGCTCGGTGCGGCTTTCCCTTTCCCGCTACACGACGGAAGAGGATGTGGATTATGTGACGGAGCATCTGCCCGACGTCATAAAGACGTTGCGGGCCATTTCGCCCTACAAGGATTGACGCCGGCTCTGCACGCCGTCGGCCCTGGCCGCGCCGAACTCAGCGAAAAGCGTCGGGAAATCCCGGCTGCTTTCGCTCCTGGGTCAGGTATTTGCGCGCTCTCAGTTCCGCGTTCGCCCTCAGATCGAAATAATAGAGCGGAATGTCGTTTCTGTGCAGCACGCCGCGGGGGAAATAGGTCGAAGACGCCCCCGAGGAGCTGAACCGCGCCGGGTCAACCGTGGAGCAGACGATGGTTCCGCGTTCGGGACAAATCCTCGCGTCGGCGAAACGCTCGACTTTCCGCATCGTTTTGTCGGGCAGAACAATCATGGAACCCAGACTTTCATCGGCGGGGGCTACGGCATCGCTTGTCGTCCAGGAAACGGGGTTGATGGTGACGGCCTCCGGCGTCGAGAACGGGTTTAGGCCGGCGACGCTCGGCGCTTCGGTGTTGTAGGAGATGATGACGCCCAGATCATCCCTGCCTGTGGCCGCCTTCAGATGGGGGTGATCCGCATAGTTTTTGCGGGTCAGGGGGATGCCGATGGCGTAGGCCGCGATCATGCGTCGGTAGACGTCGGGATGGGCCGGCATGTAGTTGCACAAAATGCCCGCCAGCATGATCGATCCCTGGGAATGCCCGGCCAGCAGAAACGGTTTGCCCCGATTGAAACAGGTTATATAATGGTCAAAAGCCGCCGTGACGTCGCCCAGGGGCACGCCGTGAAAATAGCGCAGGGCGCCCTTGCCCATCGCGACGGCAAAGGCGGAATCAAGCTGCCTGTAGTAGGGCGCGAATATTGCGGCGCAGGTTTCAAAAACGGACGCGCGCGTGGCAAGATAATAGCGGGCCCCCTCGCGCATCGCGGGATCGTCCAGGGTTGAAAGCGGGCTTTGCCCGGGCCTGGCCCGCCATGCCGTCGGATAGACGAAGAACACGTCGACAGGTTTTGCGGGAGCCGTCTGCGCGGGCGCGGCGAGCCAGTTGTCCGCCTTGCTGTAATCCGCGGGCAGGGCTGTTTCTGTTTCCGGCGGCATTTTCGATGTTCCGTGCAGGAAAGGGGTTGTCCGCTTCACGGACAACCCCTTGATTTTCTGGTCGGGATGGCGCGATTTGAACGCGCGACCCCAGCGTCCCGAACGCTGTACTCTAGCCAAACTGAGCCACATCCCGTGGTTGGTCATAGTATGACGTCCCGAAAAAATCCGCAAGAATTTTTTTATTTGTCAAAGCAGGCCGAGTGGTGTAACGTCGCAGCGCACCATACGGCGAATTCCGAATCCTGCCTTGAGGGGAAAATTGTTATGATCCGTGTTCTTGTTGTTGATGATTCCACATTTATGAGAACGGCCCTGTCTTCCCTGCTTGAAGAAGATCCCGAAATCAAGGTGGTGGGAACGGCGATTGACGGAAAGGACGCGCTTAAAAAAACCGCCGAGCTGGATCCGGACGTCATGACGCTGGACATGGAGATGCCCAGGCTGGACGGTCTGGCGACCTTGCAGGAACTGATGAAGACCACTCCCATTCCGGTGCTTATGGTCAGCGCCCTTACGGAAGCCGGCGCGCAAAGCACGTTCAAGGCGCTTGAGTATGGAGCGCTGGATTTCATTCCCAAGACGCTGAGCAGCGACCGCGCCGCCTTTGGCGAGGAAATGCGGCACAAGGTCAAGGCCATTTCAAGAAAAAAGGCCCTGGTCAGGCTGAGATTCCAGCGTTTGAAATTACACCAGGGGGCTTCAACGCCGCAGTCCTCTCCCACGCCATCCGCATCGTCGGCCGGCGTCGCCTTTACGCCGACTCCCTGCAGGGGACCAAGAGACCTTGTCGTTATCGGCGTTTCCACAGGCGGCCCGCCGGCCGTGCAGAAAATACTCTCCGCCCTGCCCGGGGATCTGCAGGCCTGCATTCTGATCGCGCAACACATGCCGCAGACGTTTACCGGCCCCTTTGCCAAGCGATTGGACAGCGTCTGCAAGATTTCCGTTTCCGAAGCTGTGGACGGCGACAAATACAAAAAAGGGCATGCTTATGTGTGCCCGGGCGGCAAACACATCGGCCTGCGCATGCGCGGCCCCCTGCCCGAGGTCGCGGTGACCGAGGAACCGCGGGATGCCCTGTACAAGCCGTCGGCCAACGTGCTCATGGAAACGGCCGGCAAGTGCATGGGGGCGCGGACGCTTGGCGTCATGCTGACCGGCATGGGCTCGGACGGATGCGAAGGCGCGAGGACGCTCAAAAAATCGGGCGGCTGTCTCATCGCCCAGAGCGAAGCGACATGTGTGGTATACGGCATGCCCAAGGCGGTTGTGGACGAAGGTCTTGCCAATCAGATTTTGGATATTGACGATATCGCCCGCGCCATTGTCGCCATTGTCAAAGGCTGATTACACATTTTTGCAGGAGAATGTCCCAGTATGAACGAGGAACACGATCTTCCGGGTTCGGCCGAAATTCTCAACGCCCTGCAATCGGATGATTACGATGTCGTCCGCAGCGCCGCTTTCAGCGCCGGAGATGCCGGCTTGAGGGAAGCCATTCCCTTGCTTGTCGAGAAAATCAGAAGCGAAAGCATCGGCGTCCAGGAAGCCATTGAATACGCCCTGCGGAAACTGCGCGGCCCGGAAACGGTGGACAGCCTTCTGCCCTTGCTCCGCAGCGACGACGCGCCGGTCCGCAATGTGTCCATGGATATTCTGCGCGAGATCGCCCTGGACAATGTCGACAGCGTCCGCGCCTATCTCCACGACAACGATTCGGATATCCGGATATTCATTGCGGATATTCTTGGATACTGCAAAAGCCGCAGGGCTGTCTTTTTGCTGGGCGACGCGCTCCTCAAAGATCCGGAAGTCAATGTTCGTTATCAGGCAGCGGCCAGTCTGGGAAATTTGTCCTTTCCGGATTCCGTGCCCATTCTCTGTCAGGCCATGCATGACGAGGAATGGGTGCAGTTCGCTGTTATCGAAGCGCTGGCCAAAATTGGGGCTTCCTCGGCCCTGAACGCTCTGGTGCAACTTTTGCCGCATTCGACGCCCTTGGTCAGTTCCGCCATAATAGACGCCCTGGGCGCCATTGGGGACATCAAAATCATTCCCATGCTGACCAGTGCGATGGAGAACGTCAGCGCCGTTCTGCGTCACAAGATAGTCAAGGCGATCGTGCAGATCTTGCGGGAGCGTTCCCTTGCCCTGTTGAATCCGAAAACGCGGGAACACTTGCGCATCTACATGCTGGAAGCGCTGGATGACAACGACGAGGACATTTTGGTGTCGGCCCTGCGCGGTCTTGGCGTTGTGGGCAAGGAAGAGGACAGTCAGAGGCTGCTACAGTTCGCTGTGAAGCTCAATCCGGAAAGCCAGGCCGAAATCTACGACGCGGCCATCAACGCCATTGCGGCCATCGGTTACAATCCCGCAGTCCGCGAGGCTTTGTGCGGCTCTGACGAAAAGCAGTCGGCCATCGCCATGGACGCATGTCACCGCTGCAACGACAACAGCTATGTGGACGATTTGAAAGGCATCTTTGACCGTTTGAACCTCGACATGCAACGCGACGCCGCCTTCGCGATAGCCCAGCGCGGTCTGGCGGCGGACATGCCCTTTTTCGTTTCCCTGGTGGAAAGAAGACAGGATGCCGAGTTGCTGAAAAACGCTCTGCTTTTTTTCGGCAACCAGCCAGGCGACAGCCAGGCCGAGGACATCGCCTTCGCGCAGCTTGATCACAAGTACCGCGATGTGAAGGAGACGGCCCTGGAAGTCTGCATACACCTGCACAGCCGGAATTTGAACGAGCGTTTCAAGGCCCGTCTGACGGATCCTGACGCCATGCAGCGCATGATGGCTGTGTACGCCCTGGGGCGTTACGGCGTCGAGCAAAACATAGGCGAAATCATTGACGCCTTGAAAGATGAAGACCCCGGCGTCCGCCAGGTAGCCGTGGAAGCGTTTCTCAACCTTGGCGCGGAAGCCGAACAGTATCTCAGGTATCTTCTGCCTTGTCTTTTTGATGAAAACAAGGACGTGCGGGTTGCCTTTGTGGATTTGCTCGGGCATATCGGGACGCCGTCCACAGTGGTGCATTTGAGCGCCGCGCTGGATGACGAGAACGAATGGGTGCGCATACGCGCCATTGAGGCCCTGGGGGTGCACAGATATGCGGAGGTGATCCCCACTTTGTCCCAGATGCTGGAAAATTCCAGCCCCCTGATAACCTTCAAAATAATTGAAGCTCTGGGCAGAATCGGGGGAAGCGCCGCTTTCCGTGTTCTTATGGGCTTGACGGCCCACAGCGATCCGGAAATTCAACATGCCGCGACTGAAGCTTTAGAAGCCATTCAGGCCGAAGGAGAGTAGGCTATGACAACGCCTGTTTTTCGTCCTGGCGCGACCTTTGCAAAAAATGACGATACAGCGCGGAGCCCTTCCGTTCAGGCTGCCGGAACGCCGTCGTCCGCGCAAACGTCTCCCGCTGCGCCGCACGCGTCGTCCTCTTTCGCAACTGCGGCCGCCGGCGCGTCTTTTACGGGCGCGAATCCGGCTGCGCACGCCCCTTTTTCCGCGCCGGGGGCACGCGCGGGAGCAACGGCTAATCCGGCCTTCCCGGGGGGCGCAAGCGGCCAGTCGTTGCCGAGCAAGCCGTCTGCCTCTCCATTCAGCAGAATGCCGTCCTTTTCCGCCAAGCCGTCTTCAACGGCGTATGCCTCCTCCCCGTCTTCGGGGGCGGCTGCCCGGGCCGCGCCCGCGGCAAGCCCGTCCTCGGCCTGGCCGGGAACGGCGCCGCGCCCCGCCGCTTTTTTCAAAAGCGCCGCGCCCGTCGGGGCGTCGGCATCGCCTTCGCCCCCTCCATTCTCTTCCGCGGCGGCCTCCGCCTCGCCCTTTCGCAAGGATTTGCATGTCAGCGATGAAGAATTCGTGCAACTCAGAGATTTCATCTACCAGCAGTGCGGAATCTTTATCGCCGAAAACCGCAAATACCTTATCGAGAACAGGCTGGCCAGCCGCATCAAGGATCTGAATCTCAAAAGCTATAACGAATACTACAACTTTCTGCGTTTTGACGTTTCGCGCAAAACAGAGTTGAACAAGCTTTTCGAGGTCGTCACGACAAATGAAACCAGCTTTTACAGAAATCCTCCCCAACTGGAAGTTTTCCAGAATATTGTTCTGGCGGATATTGTGGAGAAGTGCCGCAAGGCAGGGCACAAACGTCTGCGTTTGTGGTCGGCCGGATGCTCCACGGGCGAAGAGCCGTACACTCTGGCCATCATTCTTCACGAGGTGCTCAAGAGCGACATAGCTACATGGGATATCAAGATAACGGCCAACGACCTCTCCGAGGCGGTTCTCAACGCCGCCCGCAAGGGCCTCTACAATGAATATGCGCTGCGGACGACTCCGCCGGAGATTGTCGCCAACTACTTCGTCAAGGACGGCAGCGTATATAAAATCAAAGAAAATTTGAAACGCCTGGTGGCCTTTGGACAAATCAATCTCAACGACAGGGAGCAACTCAAGCGCGTGGAGAAATCGCAAGTCGTGTTTTGCCGCAATGTCATCATTTATTTTGATGACGACATGAAACGCCGCGTCATCAACGCCTACTACGATAATCTTGAGCCGGACGGTGTGTTGCTGATAGGGCATTCCGAATCGCTGCACAATATCACGAGAGCTTTTCAACTTGAGCAGTATAAGGGCACGATTGTGTACAGAAAAAAAATCTGATTCGGATGACAGGACAAAATCGCCGAATCCGCGATGTCGGGTGATTTGTTTCAGATTGTGTAATTCGCAAAGCGCAGGGAACGGTTATGAGCAAACATATTCTTGTTGTAGATGATTCCAAGACCATTCGCAATCTTGTGGCCTTTGTTCTCAAGGCGGAGGGTTTCAAGGTCGCCATGGCCGAAGACGGCCTGGACGCCATTGAGAAGCTTTCAACCATTGATCCTGTCGACCTCATTCTCTCGGACATCAATATGCCGCGGATGGACGGCTTTACCTTCATAAAAACCATTCGCCAGCAGGACGCATACAAAGACATCCCCATCATCGTGTTGTCCACCGAGGGGCAGGAGCAGGATATCCAGAAGGGAATAAGTCTTGGGGCCAATCTGTACATGGTGAAGCCTGCCCAGCCGGAAAAAATGGTTCGAAATATAAAGATGCTCCTTGGCTAGCCGATAAGGGAGATAATGCCCGAGTTCGGGCCATGCTCTCACACCATTAGAAGGTACGGATATGAGCCAGGAATTTTTTGATCCGGAACTTTTTGCGGACTTTATCGCTGAGGCGAAAGAACATCTTGAAACCATCGAGCCCAATTTGCTGGAGCTTGAAAAAGCCCCTTCGAATCTGGCTCTGCTGAACGATATTTTTCGCCCCATGCACTCCCTTAAAGGCGCATCGGGATTTCTGAACCTGAATCGCATAAATCACCTTGCCCACAAGTCGGAGAACATCCTTGACGCGTTGCGCAAGGGAACCATGGTGGTGACTTCCGAAATCATGGATGTCATCCTGGCCTCCACCGACGCCTTGCGGCAGATGATCGACAATCTGGAGACCAGCAACACCGAGGGCGATGTGGAAACAGAACACATCATCGCCCAGATTGACGCCATCATGGCGGGAGAAGGCGCTCCCGCCGCCGCGCCGCCGGCCGAAGCGCCGGCTGAGGCGTCGGTTGCAGCGCCGGCCGAAGCGCCGACCGAAGCGCCGGCTGAGGCACCGGAAGTCGCGCCCGCCCCCTTGCAGGCGGCGGATGAAACGCAAACCGACGGCGAACAGGGCGTGACCTCCAAAGAATGGATAGCGGGCTTGCCCCCGTGCGGGGCCTATGCCCTGACGGCCTTTGGCGAAGGGCATCTGAAGGACTTTATAGACGAATCATCCGACATCATAGAAAATCTCAACACAGGCCTGCTGAAATTGGAGGAAAATCCCACCGGGCAGGATGAACTCGTCCACGATATTTTCCGTTTTTTCCACAATATGAAGGGAAACAGCGGCATTATCGGCTACAATGAATTGAACGCGCTGACGCACGAGGCGGAAACCCTGCTCAACAATGTGCGTCAGGGCAAGATTGAAGCAAGCCATGACCTGATTGACCTTTTGCTGCTGGTCGTTGACGCCATGGAAGCCCTGGTGCAGCACATTGATGTTTCCGCGGGCACGGCGACCCCCTTTGAGACTACTCTCATCGTCAAGCAGTTGCAGCAGGTTCTCAGCGGCGGTCCCATCGCCTTGCCGCCGGAATTTCTGGCCGCCCAGCGCGGCCGCGGCAAAACCGAATCCGCCAAACCCGCCGCCGCGGCGTCTGCGGCGGTTCCGGTTTCTCCTGTTGTCATCGCCGCCGGAAAAGAGGGAGACGATGCGGATGTGTTCCGCGTCACGGTGCGGCAGCAACTGGAAATCATCCGCGCGGCCCTGGAGACGCTGAAACAGGACGGGTCTCACAAGGATTCCGTTGACGCGCTGTACCGCTGTCTCGTCGCCATCAAGAATGCCTGCGCCTTCGTGGGACAGACGGAAATAAAGGTATATGCCGACCGCACGGCCGGAATAGTGGATCAGGGACGTAAAAGCGGCATAGATTTCAGCATGATGGTGGATTTGCTCTCCCAGGAAGTCAGCATTATAGACGACATGGTGCAAAAAGCTCTGGCGAGCGGCGCCATAGGCGCCGCGGCTGCCGCGCAGCCGACGCCTGTTGCGGCCCAGCCTGCCGTACAGGCGCAGGCCCCCGAGGCGTCGGGACAGCCGGAATCCGTCGAAAGCGTGCCCGAGCCGAAAGCAGAACAAGCGCCCCCCGCGGCCCCGACGCCGAAAGCCGCGCCGACGCCCCAGGCTGCCCCAAGGGCCGAGGCAGCGCCGAAACCGGCAAGCGCGGCCAAAGCCGCGGCGCAGCCCGCAGCCGCAGCGGCGGCGGCGGACGCCCACAAGGCGTCTTCCACCATCCGTGTGGACCATGAACGTCTTGACCACCTTATGAATCTCATCGGCGAACTCATCATCAACAGAAACCGTTACACGCTCATTGCTCGTTCTCTGGAAGACGACAAAAATGTGGACATTGCGCAGGTAGCCCAAAGCATCTCCGAAACGACATACGCCATGGCGCGTATTTCCGACGATTTACAGGACACCATCATGAAAGTGCGCATGGTTCCTGTTTCTTCCGTGTTCTCGCGTTTTCCGAGGTTGGTGAGAGATATTTCCCGCAAAAGCGGCAAGGAAGTTGACCTGGTTATGGAGGGCGAGGAGACGGAACTCGACAAAAGCGTGGTGGAAGTCATTGGGGACCCGCTTGTCCATTTGATACGCAACTCGGTGGACCACGGCGTGGAGTCGGAAGAGGTGCGCATAGCCGCCGGAAAACCGCCCAAGGGCAAGGTGACCTTGCGCGCTTTCCATAAAGGCAATTCTGTCGCCATCGAAGTCGAGGACGACGGCAAGGGCATTGATCCGGAGAAGATGCGCGAAGTGGCCGTCAAAAAGGGAATCATCACGGCGGAGGAAGCGGCGCAGCTTGACGATCGGGAAGCCACGGAGCTCATTTTCGCCCCCGGCTTTTCTTCCGCGGATAAAATCACCGATATTTCAGGCCGCGGCGTCGGCATGGATGTGGTGCGCACCAATGTGAAAAACCTGAAAGGCAGCGTGAACACCTTTTCGGAAGTGGGCAAAGGAACGCGCTTCACCCTGGTGCTGCCGTTGACCCTGGCCATTATTGACGCCCTGATGGTGAATGTGTCCGGGCAAATGTACGCCATTCCCCTGGACGCTGTTTCTGAAACGACAAAGCTTGAAGCCGAACGCCTTACGGATGTCAAGGGCCGCAAGGCCGTCACCTTGCGCGGTGAAGTGCTGGGCATTGTGGAGCTTGCCGAAATGCTGGGCCTTCCCAAGTCGGGAAATTCGCCGGAGGTGCTTTCTGTCGTCGTCATTCACGACAACGAGCGCCGGCTTGGTCTGGTGGTTGATCGTCTGCTGGAGCGTCAGGAAATCGTCATCAAACCGCTGGGAGCGTATCTCGGCGATTTGAAGGGCATATCCGGCGCCACCATCATGGGGGACGGCTCGGTCATACTCATTCTTGACCCGCATGAAATTTACATCATGGCGACTTCCAAAGCCGCGTCGTCCGCCTGGGCGCAAGAAGCGAAGCCCAGTCTCGAATCCCGCGGCAAGAGCGCGTAGCCCGCGCCGCGGAATTTTTACAGGCGTCGCCACTGTGTGAAACCCTCGACGGCATTCCTCTGGAGGCGTTCAAAGCCGGTTGAAAATTTCGCCGCCCATTATTTGGGTCCATTTGCGCCTCTGTCAAAGCTTCGCCATCAGACACACGGGCCACTGACGCATGGCTCAACGTTTCCTTGAAATATGCCGTATGTGAAACGAACCGCTTGGCAGCTGAGACGGTCAGAACACTTCTATGAGCAACCGCAGTGCGGGTACGCACAGCGAAAAACCCATCGCCAGAATCATCACAAGCACAAGCCGCATATATTGCTCCGGTCGAAGTCGGCGCGCGATGCGTATGCCGATGCGATTGCCCAGCAGACAAAGCGGCATGCAAAACAGGGCCATCTTCCAAACTTTGGCGACCAGCAATCCTTGTATAAAATGTACAGCCATGACGAGCAAAAATTCTATGGTCAATAATGCGTTCAGCGTGCCGCGCATTGCATCGGGCGGCCAACCTGTACGCGTGGTATAAATAACCACTGGCGGGCCATTGATGCCAAAGGCGCCCCCGAAAGCGCCGCTGCAAAAGCCCGCGAAGTAAGCCCAGAACGATCTCGGTTCTTTTTGAGGCGACGTCGGCTTGTGCGTGAGGCACCAAAGGGCGTAGGCGAAAAACAAGACGCCCAGCGTGGTTTTCATATACAGTTCCCGGGCATGACCCAGCAGACTTACACCAAGCCATATGCCTGGCAGGCTGCCAAGCAGGAGGCGCGCAAGGGCGCGTTTGTTGATGCCTCGCCGAAAGGCCAGCGCACCCAGGAACTGCAACAGCACACAGCAGGTCACGCCAAGAGGGATGGCCGTCTGCATGTCACATACCATGAGCAGCATGGGCACCATAACCAGTAAGGAGCCGAAGCCGGTGGCGCCATTCAGCAGGCCGCCTGCAAAACACACGATGCCTATAAGAATGGGAAATACCATGTAATGTTCGATCACTCTGTCAGATTTCGGTTTGCCGTGAGCCGACGCTGATGGCGGTGGTGCGGCAGACAGGCAAATCCCAGGCGTCCACATTCAATGATATTGACGAGTATTTCGGCAATATCTCCATCTTGCGTTGAGCGGAACGCAAATAAGCCCGTCATTGCATGGCCTGCTTGAGATGCGTCGTCATGTCCTCTTTTCCGGCGTCAAGATAGGCTCTGTACCTTGACAACAGCTCATCCGGATGACCGCTCGCGATCAATCTGCCGTCGTCAATCCAGAACAGGGCGTCGCAACGCTCCACGGTGGACAGGCGATGGGCGATGATGATTGTGGTCATGGATTGCGGCAATGCAAAGATGGTCTTCATAATCGCGGATTCAACGCCTGTGTCCAGCGCGCTGGTCGCCTCGTCGAAAATGAGAATGGACGGATCGGCATACAGCGCCCGGGCTATGGAAAGACGCTGGGCCTGCCCGCCGGAGAGTCCGCCGCCGCTGCTCCCTATCAAAAAATTGACGCCATGCGTTTCGGCGACGTCCAGCTCGGCCATGCGGCAGACTTTTTTCACCTTTTCTTCATCCCAGGGCTTTCCCCACTGGCTGAAAGCCACATTCTCGGCAAGAGAGCCGCTCAGGATATACGGGGCTTGCGGGACGTATCCCACACGCTGACAGTAGGCCGCCAGACCCGATGGCGTCAGTTGCCCGCCGTCTATTAAAACCTCGCCGGACGTCGGTTTGACAAGCCCGCTCAGGATGGCGGCAATGGAACTTTTTCCCGCGCCGGAGCGCCCGATAATGCCGACCCTGCCCCCACAGGGGATGGAAAAGGTCAGGTGATGCAGACAAAGTTGCTCGGCCTTGGGGTAACGAAAGCAGACGTCCTGGAATGTTATGCTTTTCGTCAGGACAAAACCGGGATCGGGCAGGGGAGGAACAGGGGCGGGATTCGTCAGAGCCTCCTTCACCTGGGCAAGGCAATCCATGGCCGCGTGTCTGCCGGCGCGCACGGAAACCAGCGCGGAAAGGGATCTGTTGAGCAGGGGCAACACCCGCCAGGAGATGAGCATGATCATCGTCAAAACGCCGGTGATGCGGGCCATGGAGGCGTCCTGCAAAGCGTACATCGCCCAGAGGGTGATGGGAATGACGAGAAAGCCTACCGTTTCCAGGGTCCAGGTCGGGATGGGCGGAGCTATCGTCAGGAATATCCTGTCTTTCAAGCCTCCCAGACAGGCTTGCTGAAAAACATCAAAAAAGACTCCCTGTTGCCGATAAATGAGTATCTCGCGAATGCCGTTCATGGCGTTCATGGTGCTCTTGGTTTCTTTTCTGGACCACTCGGCCGATTCGCAGCCGGCCCTGTCAATGCCGCTCTTGAGGGTTTTGTAGAGGGCCGCTGAAGACAGTCCGACAAGCAAAATAACAAGGACAATGGTTCCCGGCGTGGCGGAAAGCAGGGTGATGATCATGGCCAGGGTCACGGCGGCGTAAGTGTAGACCATCATGAGGTCAATGACCATCTGGCTCAACTGTCTTCTCCAGGACAGGGCCTGAAACATCACATTGCTGTCGCCGGCCAGATGCCCTATGTAAGGAGTGTAGAGATAATGCCGAAACACCGTCTCACCGGCAAAGAGGGCTATGTTTTCTCCCAGCCGGGCCGTTCTGTGGTTCACAAAGGCCGACATGGCGTTTTTGGCGGTTGTAAGGCTGACCACGGCCACAGAAACCAACAGGGCAAAAAGGCGCGGGTCTTCGCACAGGGCGGACAGTTGCGGAATCAGCCGAAACAGCGCCTTTACCGGGCCAAACTCCTGCAATTTTTCAGGAGAGGCCACGCTGACGGCCAGAAATGAGATGGACAAAATCGTGCATACTTCGAGGATCGCCATGACGACGACAAAAGAGAACACGCGTAGCGCGGCCGCCTGCAAGCGTCTGGGCAATACTTTATAAGTTCGCAGAAAATCCGCAAAAAAATTTTCGTAGACAGATTTGAACATAGCACATGGTTACATGATGAAACGGGACCGGCTTCTTCCATTTTATACGGATTGTCTGTTGTTGTCTACGAACGCAAGGCTGATTGTCAGGCAATCGAATGAAAGTCTCAAGGAATTTCTGCCCTGAGTGCCGAGATAACCGGGATGATGACTTTCTATCTCGCCGCAGGCCTCATCATCCTGTTTTTTGCGCTCCAGAGCCTGCACTTGCGCTTCGGTAAGCACGATTCCTTCTTCAGCGGATTTCTTTTCCAGGGCGCTCAGACGCCGCTTCATGGAGGCGAGGTCGTGCCTCAGCCAGACAGAGCGTAC